>CACYYG010000010.1 GCA_902778535.1 uncultured Prevotellaceae bacterium | reverse complement strand
TCATGCAAGCGGATGATTTCTTTCTTTTCTTCTAAACTGTGATGTGTATACATAATGAACCCCAGAAGTATTCTGTCCAACTTCTGGGGTTCACTTCATATTCTGACACCCTCTCTTTTTTGCATGTGTGCCATTTTAGTAACCACGTGGGTTACTAACAGTAACCACCGTGGTTACTGACAGTAACCCGCGTGGTTACTGTTTTTGAGTCAAGTGTTTTCAGCAGCGAAAAAGATGCTCTCTCATTCCCAGATGACCTGCACGAGGGTCTGGCCAACGGCCTTGAGCGTGTTCTTGTCGATGTGCTGCATGTCGTCGCTGACGGTGTGCCAGGTGGGACCGAAAGAGCTGTCGCTGTTGGGATAGTAGGGAATGATGTCGATACAGGGAATATGGGCCACTTCATTCACAGGCAGGTGGTCGTCGGTGATGGCGCCGTTCTCTTCCTGAATGAAATAGCCGCTGTAGCCTGCTGTGGCTGCTGCACGCCACACACGGTCAATCACTGAATTGGCGTATCTTATGGAATAGTATTCGCGATAGAAGCGGGCCTGCTGTCCGCCCACCATGTCGAGCAGGATGCCGAAGCGTGCCTTGTAGTTGGGCTTGTGCGGATTGCGTGCCCAGTACTGCGAGCCGAGACACCAGGAGTCGCCGTCGCCGTGGTCGCCCCAGTCCTCAGCATCGAAGCAGATGAAGTCGACGCCCACGTTGAGTGTTGAGTCGCCCAACAGTCTGGCTATCTCGAGCATGACGGCAACGCCACTGGCGCCGTCGTTGGCGGCCATCACCGGCTCCTTGTGCTTGGATTCGTCGGGGTCGTTGTCGGCCCAGGGACGGCTGTCCCAGTGGGCGCAGATGAGGATGCGGTCGGTGAGTTCAGGCTTATAGCTGGCAATGATGTTGTTGGCCAAGAGCGGCGTGCCGTCGAAGCCTTTGACAGTGGTGCGCTGCTCCGTTACCTGCAAGCCGTAGTCCTGAAACTTACGGGCTATCCACTGTCCGCACTGCTCGTGGGCCTCGCTGTTCATGGTGCGCGGCCCGAAGTCGCACTGTGCCTGGCAGAAGGCATAGGCCGAGTCGGCATTGAAACTGACGGCCACAGGAGCCGCCTGCTGTGTCTCTATGGCAGATGTCTGGTTGTTTGCTTTTGGGCCGCCGCAGCCAGCAACCGTCGTGACAGCTATGATCAATGTAATCAGTTTATTCATCTCTGTTCTTGAACTTGTTTCATTACTCTGAGGAAGTTGCCTCCCCAAATCTTCTGGGTGTCGTCATCACTATATCGGCGCTGCAGCAGCTGACGTGTGAAGAGCGAGAGTTCGCTGGCGTCGGCCAGTCCAGGCACGCCGCCGTCGCCGTCGAAGTCGGTGCCAAGGCCCACATGGTCGATGCCCATCACGTTGATGGCATGGTCGAGGTGGGCCATCACATCGATAATGGTGGCCTGGCTGTCGGTACGGAGAAAGCCTGGGTAGACTGTAATCTGGCAGACGCCGCCTTTCTTTGCCAAGGCGCGCATCTGGTCATCGGTGAGGTTGCGCGGATGGTCGCAAAGGGCGCGACACGACGAGTGGCTGCATACGATGGGTGTCTTCGAGATGTCGAGTGCGTCATAAAAGCTCTTCTCGTGGGCGTGGCTCAGGTCAACCATCAGTCCGAGGCGGTTCATCTCTTTAATCACATCTACGCCGAAGGAACTGACGCCGCCAAAGGTCATCATTCCCTTGGCAGAGTCGCAGATGTCGTTGTCGCCGTTGTGGCAGAGTGTGATGTAGACGATGCCGCGCTGGGCGAAGTGCTGCACATTGCTCAGCTTGCCCTCCAGGGCCTTGCCGTTCTCGATGCCCAGCATGATGCTCTTCTTGCCTGCCAGTTTGTTCTGCCACAGCTCGTCGGGTGTGCGGGCAAGGGCCAGACGGGCGGCATTGTCGCTGACGATGGTCTCTATCTTGTCAAAAATGCTGTTGGCGTAGGTGTAGGCCGACTCTTCCATCTTCTGCGGGATGTAGGCCACCATGATGGTAGCGTCGAGACGTCCCTCGTTCATCTTCGGCAGGTCGACGAGGATGCGGCTGTCGCGTGTGGCGAAATTGATGCCCTGCGGAAAGAACATCGGCGTGTCGCAGTGGGTGTCGAGCGTGAGGATGCGGTCGTGCAGACGCTGTGTCTTGCGATAGAGGCGAGCCTCGTCTACGAGCCAGCTGAACAGCGGCAGACCGTCTTCACGCATACACTCGGGATGCCACTGCACGCCCAGCATGGGCTTGTGCTCCGTACTCTCGATGGCTTCGATGATGCCGTCAGGTGCTGTGGCGCTGACGCGGA
Source organism: uncultured Prevotellaceae bacterium (assembly GCA_902778535.1). Taxonomy (GTDB): domain Bacteria; phylum Bacteroidota; class Bacteroidia; order Bacteroidales; family Bacteroidaceae; genus Prevotella. The sequence continues at coordinate 91,968 of CACYYG010000010.1, read as the reverse complement.
AGTGCGGGCCAGGCTCAAGCACGGCCTGGTGGTGGAAGGAGTTGACGGCGATGGTGACAGCAGCGGTGTCGCCTTGTGTGAAGATGGCGTGCAATAATGTGTCGGGAAGGATGTCGATGGTGTGGGTGGGCACGTGGCGGTCGGCATCCTGCGAGTGTTTGATGGTTTTTGTGCCAATATCCTGTGCCACCTTGCCGCCTAAGGCCATCGCCATCGTTTGGATGCCGCGACAGATGCCGAGAATGGGCAGCTGGCGGTTGTAGGCCAGTCGGGTGATGAGCAGCTCAGGCAGGTCGCGCTCGTCGTTGATGCCGCCAAGCTGCGGCTGCGGCTGTTCGCCCTGAAAGAGCGGGTTGATGTCGGCGCCGCCCGTAAGCAGCAGGGCGTCGATGCGATTGAGAGTGGTGAGTAGTGAGGGGTGAGAGGTGAGAGGAGGAATGATAAGCGGTATGCCGCCCGCCGCCACTACTTGTTTGTAGTAGCCTTCGGCCAGCTTAGCTGTCTGCTCACCGTAGTTGGCCGTGATGCCGATGACGGGCCGCTCGTCGGCTGGGAATCCGTCGTAGCAGCGTTCCGTCTGTTGTTGAAGGTCGAAACGGTTCATGCCTCTTCTGCCTCCTTGAAGTGAACGGGAATCTCGCGCTTGATGCTCTGCTCCAGAGAGATGAGCGTCTCGGTGGCCACTACGCCGGGAATCTCCTGCAACTGACCGTTGAGCAGATTCATCAGCTGCTCGTTGTCGCGGGCATAGAGCTTCACCATCATGGTGTAGGGGCCAGTGGTGAAGTGGCACTCCACCACCTCGGGGATGTGCTCTAAGCGTTTCACCACCTCCTTGTACATCGAGCCGCGCTCCAGCGTGATGCCCACATAGGTGCATGTGCGATAGCCTAAGGACTTGGGATTGACGTCGAAGCCGCTGCCGGTGATGACTTCGCCTTCGATGAGTCGCTGCACGCGCTGGTGAATGGCTGCTCGCGATACGCCGCACTCAGCGGCTACGTCCTTGAATGGGATACGCGCATTCTTCGAGAGAATGTTCAGGATTTTCTTGTCGAGATTGTCTATTTTTTCCATTTTTTGCTGAAACGTTTGTCAATTTGTCAGCAAAAGTAAGCAAAAAGAACGATATAAACAACAATTTGCACATATTTTTCTCAAAACATGCGCAAATTGTTATCTGCGGGTATGAATTACTTCTCTATGCTTACCAGCTCCACGTCGAAGATAAGCGTAGAGTAGGGTGGAATGTTGCCGGCCTGACGGTCGCCGTAGGCCAGCTCCTGCGGGATGTAGAGCTGCCACTTCGAGCCGACGGGCATCATGGTGAGTGCCTCGGTCCAGCCTCGAATGACCTGATTGGCCTGGAAGGTGGCAGGCTCGTTGCCGTGTTTCGACGAGGCATCGAAGACGGTGCCGTCGATGAGGCGACCCTCGTAGTTCACCTTCACCTTGTCAGTGGCTTGCGGCACTTCGCCTTCACCCTTCACCAGTACCTTGTATTGCAAGCCGCTGGGCGTGGTGATGACGCCTTCTTTCGTGGCGTTCTCGGTCAGGAAGTCGCGTCCGGGCTTCGACAGGCGCTCGATGCGCACCTCGCTGTTGTGCTGTTGTTTCACCTTGAAGGTGTTTTCGGCAGCCTCAACCTGCATCACGGTAGTGTCGGCCAGCAGTGCGTCGGTGAATCCGCGGAAGAGCAGTGGCTCGATGATGCTGTCGGGTGTGTCGGAAAACTCACGCTTCATACGCGTAATCATGTCGCTCTTCAGCTGCTGTCCTATCTGGCGTCCGGCCCGGAGGGCAACCTCGGCGGGACTGTCACCGCCGAGCACGGTTTCGTTGAAGCCACGGATGAAGTCGGCCATATAGGCGGTGTCTACCTTGAACTGCTGCTGCAGGTAGGGTATGAGGCCGTTGGTCATCATCATTCCTGCGGCATAGCTCAGCGTGTCGCTGCTGCTGGCGAGCGTCACGGGAACGGGAGCCTCCACTGCGGGTTTCTGCTGCTCCTTCTTTTTCTTCTTGCCGGCGCTGACGGTAGTAAAGGAAGCACTCGCCACAAGAATGGCGAGTGCAACGGTAAGTGTTTTCTTCATGTTTGACTATTTGACAATGTCAAGAAGTTTGACCTTGAAGATAAGTGCGGAGAAAGGTTGAATCTTGCCCATTTCACGACTGCCGTAGGCCAGCTCCTGGGGCACGTAGATTTCCCATTCGGAGCCTACAGGCATCATGCTGAGAGCCTCGGTCCAGCCCTTAATGACGCCATTGAGGGGGAATTCAAGGGGCTCGCCGCGCTCGATGCTGCTGTCGAAGACGGTGCCGTCGATGAGGCGACCCTCATAGTCCACCTTCACAGTCTGCTCGGCAGTGGGCTTTGGACCCGTACCCTCGGTCAGCACCTTGTACTGCAGGCCGCTCTCGGTGGTCTGCACGCCATCCTTCTTCTTGTTCTCTTCCAGGAACTTCTCGCCGGCCTTGCGGTTTTCGCCGTACTTCTCTTCCATCTCTTTTGCCTGCTTGGCCTCTTCGTAGGCAGGAGCCTTCTGGCGCATCAGGATATTGAACTCAGCATTCTTCTGTGCCATGTATTCCTCGCTCAGAAGCGGCTTGTTGCCGTTGAATACGTCGTAGAAAGCAGCCAGGAAGTTGTCGCGTGAGAACGTCTGAGTGGTGTCGCCATCGTAGAAATAGATTTTCTCTGCTTCCGAGAGATATGAGCTGTTGAGGTCCATACCCACCTGCAGGCCAACGAAATAGGCAGCCTTGGCCTTGTCTTCGCCAGCACTGAATGCTTCGTTCACGCCACGCAGGAACTCTGCATAGTAGGTAGAATCCAACTGATACCTGTTCTCCAGCATACCGCTGCCTTTTACCTGGCCGGCCAGCTGATTGCCGAGCGTGTAGCTCAGTGAGTCGATGTCGGTCTTAACGTCTGCCTTGGGAGGACGGGTCTGATTGCACGAGGCCAGTGTGATGGCCGCAATGGCCGTGACGGCCATGAATGTGATTTTTTTCATTGTGTTAATGTTATGTTTGATTGGTTTGTTTATCCTACTATTTCTAATAACTCTACGTCGAAGATGAGCGTAGCAAAGGGAGGAATCATCTGCCCTGCGCCGCCCTCACCGTATGCCAGGCGGTAGGGGATGAAGAAACGGTACTTGCCGCCCTCCTGCATCAGCTGCAGGCCCTCGGTCCAGCCGGCGATGACTTGCTGCAGGCCGAAGACGGCGGGCTCGCCGCGCTGCACGCTGCTGTCGAAGACGGTGCCGTCGATGAGGAAGCCCTCATAGTGGCACTTCACCTTGTCTTTTGCTGTGGGACGCTTGCCGTTGCCTTCTTTCAGCACCTGATACTGCAAGCCGCTCTTTGTAGTGATGACGCCCTCTTTCTTGGCATTCTCAGCCAGATATTTCTCGCCTTCCTCCTTGGCAGCCTTGCCTTTCTCGGCACGCTCGGCGGTCATCTTCTGTTGCTGTTGCAAGAAATAGCCCTCTACAATGAGCTGGGCCTCGCGGTGCGACACCTTCAGCTCGTTGCCCTCCAGAACGTCGCGGATGGACTGTGCGAAATCGTCGATGTTCAAGTCGGCACCGGCACCCATCTGAGCCAGCTGCTGACCGATGCCCAGTCCAAGGGCATAACTCAATTTGTCCATACTTTCTCTCTATTTAATAATGTGTAGATAAAAAATTCATGCAAAATTACGCATTTTCTATGATACAACGTAAGAAAGCCTCTAAAAATTAGTTTTTTTTTGTATTTCACGAGAGGCTGTACCACTTCCTTTTAAAATAATCTCCACGCTGTAGTGATGCTGCCGTCTGCGATGTGAAAATGGGGATGAAGTTTTATTTTCGTACACACCGTGTGTACTAAAAATACACACCGTGTGTATTTTTAGTACACGTCATGTGTACGAAATGTGTACTTTACGTTTTTAATACTGTATGGTCTCTGGCATTTCGCCGAACGTCGGTTGACGACATTGCGGACGGCCAATAAAAGAAAAGAGCTCTTTCCCTTTTGCTTCTTTTTCTTTTATTGTTACAAATCAATTACAATTGTGCTAATACTTCTTTAGCGGGTATATACTGGAAACTGCCTTCTGCCGATGAGACAACGATAGTCTCGTTGTGCAGCGCCTTTTCTTCCAACATACGTCTCTCAGCCAGTTTCAAACCAGTCTCCAGCTTACGAGTGAAATTCTTAACTTCTCTATTTGACATAAGTCTGCATTTTTTACGTATGATACTGCCATAAGCTGGTACAAAATTACGAATAATTCTGCGAATAGCCTCAAACAATTTGTTAATTTTCCATATATCACTGCATTTGAGGCTATTATTCTGAGCTCTTTCATTTTTTTTCGCTATCTTTGCACCATCCTACATTATTACTATATGGCAACAGTTGACGACAAGAAAGTAATCTTCTCGATGGTGGGAGTGAGCAAGACCATCCAGCAGAATCAGAAACAAGTGCTCAAGAACATCTACCTCTCGTTCTTCTATGGAGCGAAGATCGGCATTATCGGCCTGAATGGCGCCGGAAAGTCGACGCTGATGAAAATCATTGCGGGGCTGGATCAGCAGTATCAGGGCAATGTGGTGTGGGCTCCGGGCTACACCGTGGGCTATCTGCCGCAGGACCCGCCACTCGACGAGACGAAGACGGTGAAGGAGAATGTGATGGAGGGCGTGCAGCATGTGTACGACGCGCTGGCCGAATATGACGACATCAACGTGAAGTTCGGTCTGCCCGAATACTATGAAGACGCCGACAAGATGGACAAGCTGATGCAGCGTCAGGCCGAGCTGCAGGACGTTATCGACGCCACCGACGCCTGGAACATGGACTCGAAGCTCGACCGCGCGATGGCAGCCCTGCGCTGTCCGCCGGGCGACTGGCCCGTGACGAACCTCTCGGGCGGTGAGCGGCGCCGTGTGGCACTGTGCCGGCTGTTGCTGCAAAAACCCGACGTGCTGCTGCTCGACGAGCCCACCAACCACTTGGATGCCGAGTCGATAGACTGGCTGGAGCAGCACCTGCAACAGTATGAGGGAACGGTCATCGCCGTCACCCACGACCGCTATTTCCTCGACGACGTGGCCGAGTGGATTCTGGAGTTGGATCGCGGCGAAGGCATCCCCTGGAAGGGCAACTACTCGAGCTGGCTGGAGCAGAAGAGCCAGCGCCTGGCACAGGAGGAGAAGCAGGCCTCGAAGCGTCGCAAGACGCTGGAGCGCGAGTTGGAATGGGTGCGCATGGCACCGAAGGCTCGTCAGGCCAAGGGCAAGGCCCGTCTGAACTCGTATGAGCTGATGCTGAACGAGGAGCAGAAGCAGAAGGAGGAGAAACTGGAGATTTTCATTCCCAATGGTCCGCGCCTGGGCAACAAGGTGATCGAGGCTTCCGGCGTGGCCAAGAGCTTCGGCGAGAAGACGCTCTTCACCGACCTGAACTTCGTCCTGCCGCCCAACGGCATCGTCGGCGTCATCGGCCCCAATGGTGCGGGCAAGACCACACTGTTCCGTCTCATCATGGGCTTGGAGCAGCCCGATGCCGGCACGTTCTCGGTGGGTGAGACGGTGCGCTTGGCCTACGTCGACCAGCAACATAAGGACATCGATCCCAATAAAACGGTCTATCAGGTTGTGTCGCAGGGCAACGAGACACTGCGCCTCGGTGGCCGCGAGCTGAACGCCCGTGCCTACCTCAGCCGCTTCAATTTCAGCGGTGTGGATCAGGAGAAGAAATGCGGAGTTCTCAGCGGTGGCGAGCGCAACCGTCTGCAGCTGGCATTAGCGCTGAAGCAGGAAGGCAATGTGCTGCTGCTCGACGAGCCGACGAATGACATTGACGTCAACACTCTTCGCGCTTTGGAAGAAGGTCTGGAGGCATTCGCAGGCTGCGCCGTCGTCATCAGCCACGACCGCTGGTTCCTCGACCGCATCTGCACGCATATCCTGGCCTTCGAGGGCGAGGGCAGCGTCTTCTTCTTCGACGGCAATTACTCCGACTATGAAGCCAACAAGGCTCAGCGCCTGGGCATAGAAGAACCCAAGCGTGCACGCTATCGCAAGCTGATGGATGAATAACGGAAAACGGCGCCGAAACGGCGCCGTTTTTTATTCGAAATAGGATTTCCCCACAGCTGTGAGTGCATCCTTAATCTGGTAGTACGGAATGGTAAACGTGGGACTGCCTGCGGCGTAATAGGAAATCTCGTAAGGCGTATAGAGAAACACCACGCCCTCGCCTGTTATCCACGGGTCGCTCGACGGCTTGGGCAGATTGTCGATATTATACATGTTGGTATCATACATCAAGTATTCAGCCAGCTCCTCATCAGTGGTTACTTCGAAATATTTCATCATTCCTTTCTTCACAAACGGCTGCAAGTCGTACCAACGGGCTATCATGTCGTGGGTGAACATCTTGCCGTCGGTCTTGCGGAACGTGACGCCCAGTGTGGCACCGATGCCGTGGGCTCCGCCCCCGTAGTAATAGCTGTCGTTGGTAAAGGTGACTAAGCGGTCGTTCATATAGTCAATCTTGATTTGCTCTATGGAATACTCCTCAACCATGGAGTCGGCAGCCTCCTCGTCATCATTAACGCCCAGTTTGCTGGCATAGTGCTGGAAGAAAGCCTCGGCGTCGTTGAGGTCGCCAGAATAGGTGTCTCCCAGCTGCTCGTTAATCCACTCGCGTATGTTCTGTACTAAGATGGCATTGCCCTTGACGGGATATTCGAAATCGATAACATTATCGCCCACAGTCTTTGAGTAGTGCTTCGTCACCAACTCGTCCTCATCTTCCTCTTCTTCCTCCTCTTCTGTGGCCTCCTCGGCAAATTCGTCCTCATCTTCGTCGACATAGACTGTTTCTTCATCATCATCGTAGGCGTTCCGGTTTTTCTTGTGGCTGCCGCTGAGCACGAAGAACAGTGCGATGCCTGCTATCAAGGCTATCAGCAGGCTCAACCACAGCCAGCTGCGCTTTTTGTTCTTGCTGGTCGGATTGTTGTGCAGGCGGGTGATGTTGGTTTCTCCTTCAGCACCGTGGTGGATGATGTCGAGGAAGGATGCGATGGAGGAAGGCCGTTCATCCTTGACAGATTGCATGGCTAAGCTGATGGCCTGGGCGATGTTAGGCGACACGCTGTCAGGTATGTTGATACCTTTCTGCGATACGTCAATGGCACTGGGCGGCGTTTGGCCAGTCAACATCTTCAATAATGTGGCCGCAAGGGAATAGATGTCCGACTGGGGCGAAAAACTGCTCACTCCGCCTGGGTTGTATTGCTCCAAAGGCGAATATCCGTTGCTCACCCCGACTGGAGTCGTGGTAGTGCCTTCGCCTGATTGCGGGTCGTACTGCTTAGAGACGCCGAAATCGATAAGCACCACGCGCTTGTCGGCCCCGTCAAGCATGATGTTGGCGGGTTTTATGTCAAGGTGGTTGATGCTCTGTCTGTGCAGATAGCTGAGTGCACTGCCCACTGTTTCGATGATGGGCAAGGCTTCATCCTCGGCCAGGCGGCCCTTGCTGGCAATGTAATCCGAGAGAGGCCGGCCGTTGATATACTCCATTGCGTAGTAGGAAGTGCAGTTTTCCTGAAACACGTCGAAGACGCGCACGATGTGCTCGTGGTGCAACTGGCGTATCATGCGGGCCTCTTTCAGGAATTTCTTCTCGAACTGCTTCACCACGTCTCTGTTGCCCGCTGTGGGCACGGTCACCATGTGTGTGCTCTCGTCGCGCTCGCAGTATTCCTTGAAGAAAAACTCCTTAATTGCAATGCGCTCATGAGTGATTTCCTGCGTGGCAAGATAGGTGATGCCGAAACCGCCTTGGCCTAAGACGGCTTCAATCTTGTATTTCTTCTCCTGAAGATAGGTGCCAATAGGTAGTGTGCTCATCGTTTCCGAGTATTTTTTGCTGAGGTTTGGCGGATGACAAGCTGCTGCGGCACGATTTCGCTGTAGACGCGCTGGTCGCCGCTGATATGGCGCAGCAGCAGCTGGCAGGCGCGCTGGCCCATGAGCGCCGACTGGTCGACAATGGCCGACAGCTGCGGCGTGACGTAGCAGGCGTGCTGGTCGTCGGTGAAGCCGATGAGTGCCACGTCTTGCGGAATGGCCAGTCCTAATTGCTTGATGGCCGTGAAGGCTGCAAAGGTGATGATGTCGTTGAAGGCCAGAATGGCGTCGGGGCGGTCGTCGCGTTGCAGGAGCTGCAACGTGTTCTTCAAGGCCACGTCGTAGTCGATGCGGTCGCACACCACGATGTTTCTGTCGATAGGTATCCTGTTTTCGCGCAAGGCCTCCAAGTAGCCGTGCTTGCGGCGGCGCACCATGTCGAGGTGCTGTGGTCCGCCGATGAAGGCGATGCGCCGCGAACCAGTGTCGATGAGGTGCTGCGTGGCCTGCTGCGCTGCCTCGTCGCCATTGGCGGTGACGTTGCTGAACGTGTCGGTGAGGCAGGTGCGGCCGAAGAAGACGAGAGGGATGCCCATGCGGCGTATTTCCTCGAAGTGTTCGTATGTAGTGGTGTCCTGCGCCAGACAGGCGATGATGCCCTCGACATGGAGCGAGTTGAAGTTGTCGATGATGCGCGCCTCGGCCTCAGCGCTCTCATGGCTGTTGGCGCTGATGACGCTGTATCCTGCACGAGTGGCTTCTACTTCGATGCCGTCGAGTACAGAGGCGTAATAATGCGTGACGAGGTTGGGCACGACGACGCCGATGACCTTTGGCGCTTCCTTGCGCAAGCTCTGGGCAAAGGGGTTGGGTCGGTAGTTCAGCTCTTTGGCCAGTGTCTTTACTTTCTGCTGCATCTCCTGGCCAATCTCCGGACTCCCGTGCAAGGCACGGCTTACCGTGGCAATACTTACGCCCAATTTCTGGGCGATGTCCTTTAAGGATATACGTCTTTTGTTCACTTCGTAAGAAGTTGGTTATTGCATTTTCGACTGCAAAAATACAAAAACCAACTGATTCGCGCAAACGTTTACGTAAGTTTTTTTGTTTTTCAGTTAGAACGTCATGCGAATCATGAAGCGTATGCCCTGTTTGTGCGCCGTAGGCAGATGGTTGTAGTTGAGGCGGCGGATGTATTCCACATGCACAATCTTGAAGATGTTGTGAATGCCCGCAGACACTTCCCAATAAGGCTCTTTCTTGTCAAGCAGGTAGGAGCCCTCGGGGAAGTACATCAGCGTGGGGTCGCCGGCGTTCTGCTCCAGGAAAGGATTGTTCTTGTCGGTGAGCTGACCCCAGAGGCATTTCACGCTGAGCCATTCGCGCCACTTCAGTTTGCGTAGCAAGGGTATGCGGTTGAATATCTTGCCGTTGAGGTCCCAGTTGATCATGGCCGAGGCGTAGCGGTCGCTGAGGAACTCCATGTTGTTGATGAGGGTGAAGGTGTAGTCCTGCATGATGTACGAGAGGTTGGTCTCGGGCATGATGAGCAGTGGGAAGGGCACCTTGTCCCACTGTATGCCGGCTTTGGCCTGGAAGTCGAGCTTGCCCCACGACTTCAGCCAAAAGCGTTTGTAGATGCTGAACTCGGAGTAATTGTATTTGTAATCGCCGCCAAGGAAGTCCTTCAGGCCAAGTGTGTGGCTGAGGGTGAAGACGGGCGAGTCGAGGTTGATGGGCCGGCGGCGCTGCTTGGTGTTGATGAAAGTTTCGCCTGGTGCGAAGCGCAGTTCGCCGCGCAGTTCGGTTGTACGGATGGGTTGCGACTCAGTCGCAACATACGGGACATCGGCGGGAACGGGATTGCTCCAGTTGTGCCAGGTAGAGCGGTCGTCATTTTGCGACATCGGGATGAAGAACAGCTGGGCGGCGCCCTCGTTCTCCTCCGTCTTCAGCGAGAGTGTGGTGCGGAAGCCCCAGTCCTCCTCGCGCTCGAAGGTGAGCGACTGCCGGTTGTAGAACATCATCTTGTCTACCTTTGCCCACTTGAACGCCGTGAAGACGTTATCCTTGTCGGTGTGCATGAACTTGTCGCTGGGCGACATCACGTCGTATGTCGATTCCAGCGTCAGCGTGCGCTTGGGGAACTCGCGTGGCAAATATTCCTTCTTGTTAAACGAGTAAATCAAATCGCCCTTGTAATAGGTTTTCTTCGAGTCGATGCCGCGTGCGATGTAGCCCGACGCGAAGAAATTGCTGTCGAGGTTGGCGGTGGTCTGTGCCGAGAAGCGAAAGCGGTAGCCGTCGACGAAGTTCCGTGTTATCATCGTGTTGATGGGGCCGATGTCCACCTTCGAGGGTGTCTTCGGCGTGCCTGTCTCTACGAAATTCTCGATAAATGCCTTGGCCACGAAGATGATGTAGTTGAAGCCTTTGATCTGCTCCATGCCGTGTACGAAGGCATCCATCGAGCTCTCGCTCTTCGTCAGCTCCACCTGCCGGTACTGCGCCCAGAAATCGTCGTTCTGCATCATCGCGTTGACGTCTTTCACCTCTTTCTTCTTGCCCTTGAACAGTTGTTTGGGCAATTCGTCGAAGGCGTAGTCGGTGAGGCGTGTGTTGCGTATGACGGCAAACTGCGTGAGGAACGAGGCCACTTTCAGTTCGGTGAACATGTCGTCGACCGACAGCACCCACTCGCCGTTGGGCAGCTGGGTGAACTCCTGCGTCACCTTCATGTTTTCTACGAAGTTGACGTCAGAGCGCTTGGGGATGGTCATTTCGCAGCGTTTGACCTGATAGCTCGAGTCGGCCAGGATATAGAGTTCGCCGCGGAATCCGAAGTCCTGCTGATTGTTGGGCAGGAACTGCAGGTGGAAGCACAGGTCGCGCCCCACGTAGACGGTGTCCTCAATGTAGTAGCGGTAGAAAGCGATGGCATCGTCGCCGATGGGCGAGGTGAACGGATACTGCAACATGCGTATCTGGTCGTCGTAGATGTTGATGTCGGTGAAGACATCCTGCATGATTGTTGTCAGGATGTCGCCAGTCTGAATCAGTTCGTTGATGCCCTGGTTGTTCATGCCCTTGATGATGGTCTTCTCGTCGTGCGGGCTCTTGCGGTAGATTTTCTGCGACACGGTTTCGTCGACCGAGATGGGCAGCACCAGCTTGTTGTTGTAGGGACACACTTCAATCTGGTTCAACAGCCACTGCTTCTTTGCCATCTTCGTGGAGTCGAGGAATGTCGACGTCACGTCGTTGAGGGCCAGCGTCATCTTCTGGTATTTGTTGTACTGATAGAAGTCGTGGTTTGAGAGGTCGGTGCGTTTCTTTGCCGCCACCACTTTCTTCATCAGTTCCACGGCGGGGTTGTTCTTTCGGCTGTAGCGCTTGCGCTTTGTTTTCACCGTGACGGTGCCGAGCACCTGTGTGTCGGGTTTCAGCTTGATGCGCAGATAGGCCGGTGTGCGTCCGTCGACGACGATGGTCTGCGGCTGGTAGCCTACTGCGCTGAAGGTCAGTGGCCAGTTGTCGTGTCGCTCAATGGTGAAGAATCCGTCGAGCGACGAAGCTACGGCCACGCCGTGTCCCTGATAGATGCAGCTGGCAAAGGGGATGGTGTCGCCCGTCTGCTCGTCAAACACATGTCCTGTCAGTGTCTGCGCCCCTGCAGGAATACTGATGATTAAAAAGAGCAGAATTCTCCCCAAGCCCTTCCATAGAAGGGGATGTCGGGCTACATTATTTAATAGAGTCTTTTTCATCAATCTGTCTAACCGAGCCATTGGGCGGGCATTATACCTTCATTTCCCTGCATATCTTCTCATGCCGGTACTTCATGTAGTAGTAGAGTGCGGCGAGCACGGTGATTTCGAAAACGGGATAAATCCAGGGCTCGTTCACCAGACAGGCAATAAACATCACGGTGGCGCGGGTGTTGTGCGTCAGTGTGTTGGTCATCCACATCAGGGGCAGACTCTTGCTGCGGAAGTCCTGGCGGAAGTCCTCGGGCATGTCGGCTGCGCTGGGCCATTTGGCTTTCACCTGGCGGAAAAACTTCTGAAACTCGGGCGTGTTGCTCTCCTGCTTCTTGCACCAGCCGATGTAGAAGTGATGGAATGTGTAGTCCCAGAAATATCCCTTGTCGCCAATGGTGAAAGGCCCCCACTTGCGTTTCGGCATGGCGTCGAGTATGCGCTGCTCCTGCTCGGTGCTGTTCAGCTCGCTGCCTTCCTCGCCCTTGATGAAATAGAGGTGTATCTGGCGGTAGTAGTCGGCCAGCTGACACTGGCGTGCGTGCCAGTAGAATCCGGCGTAGCTGCAAAGCACAAAGCCCCAGAAGGTCCAGAGGTACACGCTTTGGAACGGCAGCAGCTGGTTCCACAAACGCAGTGCAATGCCTAAGTAACAGAAGAAGAACCACACATCGCTGGCCAGACCGTCGAGCATGCGTCCTATCATCGTCTTCTGGTTTGTCAGGCGTGCCATCTGTCCGTCGGTAGAGTCGCAGAAGTTGGCCAGCATCAGCAGTACCACGCCGCCGATGTTCCACCACAGCTCGGTGTGATAGAAGCAGAAGCCCGCTCCGGCTCCGAGGAACATGGAGAGAATGGTAACGAAGTTTGGCGTGACGCCAATCTTAATCCACATCAGGGCAAAAGCAAGGCCGATAGGACGTGTGAAATAGACATCGAGCGTCTCTTCGGTGTCGTTGCTTTTGAACGATTCGCGCAATAACTGCTTAAACGATTTGTCCATCATATTGTTTTTTGACAGTGCAAAGGTAAACATTTTAGTGGTATTTAGCAAAGAAAATGGTGTTTTTTCTTTGCCTTTCGCCTGCATCTTCGTAACTTTGCCCTCTCATTGAGGAAAAGAAAAAATGAATCAGACAGACAAAAACGTTATTATGATTACTGCCGGTGGCGTTGGTGCCCGCTTTGGCAGCAGCGTGCCAAAGCAGTATGTGGAAATCAACGGGCGCCAGGTCATTTCCTACGTCATCGAAGCCTGCAGGCAAAGCCGGCAGGCGGATGCCGTCGTCGTCGTGGCCCATCCCGATTATCACAATGAGTTGAGGGCTGCCTATGGCGTAGAAGTAGTGGAAAGCGGGCCCGAACTGAACGTCACGAAGCGCAACGGCCTCGACTACATTGGCCGTCACAGTGCCTGCGAGAAGCTGGTCGTGGTCGATGCTGTCAGGCCGGCAGTGGAGAGCAGTGTGATAGACCGTTTCTTCGCCCTTCTCGACGAGTACGATGCCGTGGCCTGCGCACGGAAAATCACCGACAGCCTCGGGCGCTATGGCGAATGGTTTGTCAACCGTGAGGAATATTACACCCTGTCTACGCCCGAAGGCTTCCGTTTCCCGCTGATTGACCGCCATTTCAAGGCTGCATCGCCCTTGACGGAGTCCATTCAGCAGCTGCCGCCTGCCTCTAACGTCTACCTCGACTTCGACGCACCTTATTACGACAAGCTGACTTATCCGGAGGACTTGGCCAGGGTGCAATGGATTCTCAGCCATAGGCCAATTCACGCTAAGTAATCGTTAAATAATAAGCTGGCAATTTTCGGGGGTACGGGGGTACGGTGGTGCGGGGGTACGAGAATAGACCTTACGCTGAAAGCAGGCTGCAAGCTATTCTCGTACCCCCGTACCTCCGCACCCCCGCACCTCCGAATCATCCTAGTCATTTTTCTTTACAAAACAGGAGCAATAACAGGGTTTTGCGATGCTGAGAATGGCTCAGAATTCACGACAGGATAATTTGCTTGAAAAAACGCGAAAATGAGAGGGGTTGTCTATTTTGCTGATTGATAGTCGCTTAGCTCATATTCCTGCTTTTCGGGAGCATCCGCGTTTTCAAAAAGGTATATCCCCATGAAAAAAAGTCAATGCCTTTTTTTCACGCGGAGCCTCTTTTTGAGCAAAAGTAAGCCCTTCTGAGGCAAAAAAAGCCCCTGTTAGAGGCTGAAAAGCTGCACAAAACCCATACGCGTGTGCAATTTCTGGACCTCGCTCATGCTCATCCGATGACTGTCAGACCGCAAAACGCTGTCTTCCCGCTTCTATTTCACGAATTTTTTTTGTAAAGAAATCGGAATAAAATTTCTTTACATTTTAACCAGGATTGCGCAGCCAGCTCACCACCCCTCATAGGCGGTCAACGCCCCGCCTCCGCCTTCGGCCATCCCGACCCTTACGGAGGTGGGGAAGGGCAGCGCCTGTTTGCAAAAATGCGAAGTTTTTCCTCATCAGAAAAAGAAAAACCTTTTTTTCTTTTGCTCTTTCCCTGCAATTCCTTAACTTTGCAGGCTGAAAAAGCTTTTTTACTTAATGGAACAAACATTTGAGCTCATCGCGAAAACATTTATGGGACTGGAGCCCGTCCTTGCGAAAGAGCTGACTCAACTGGGGGCCAACGACGTGCAGATAGGCAGACGCATGGTGTCGTTTACAGGTGACAAGGAAATGATGTACCGCGCCAATTTCCAGTTGCATACTGCCATCAAGATTCTCAAACCCATTCATCGTTTCAAGGCTCACAGTGCCGACGACGTCTACGAAGAAATCAAGAAACTCGACTGGACTGACTACCTGAGCGACGACAAGACTTTTGCCGTCGACAGCGTCGTGTTCAGCGAAGAGTTCCGCCACTCGAAGTTTGTCAGCTACAAGGTGAAGGACGCCATTGTCGACCAGTTGCGCGAGCGCACCGGCAAGCGGCCTAACATTTCGGTGGCCAATCCTGATTTGCGCCTCCACATACACGTGGCCGACGACCAGTGCACGCTCTGCCTCGACAGCAGCGGCGAGAGCCTGCACCGCCGAGGCTACCGTCAGGAGAGCGTCGAGGCACCCATCAACGAGGTGTTGGCTGCCGGCATCATCCTGATGACGGGCTGGCAGGGCGAGACCGATTTCATCGACCCGATGTGCGGCTCCGGCACGTTCCTCATCGAGGCTGCCCTCATCGCACGCAATATGGCGCCGGGGCTGTTCCGCAAGGAATATGCCTTTGAGAAGTGGACCGACTTCGACGCCGACCTCTTCGACCGCATCTACAACGATGACTCGCAGGAACGGGAGTTCAACCATCACATCTACGGCTACGACATCGACTTCAAGGCCGTCAATACGGCCCGCACAAATGTCAAGGCTGCCGGATTGAGCGACTGCATCAGCGTGGAGCAGCAGGACTTCAAGGACTTCACCCAGCCCAAGGATAAGGCCATCATCGTTACCAATCCGCCGTATGGCGAGCGCATCAGCACGCCCAACCTTCTGGAGACCTATCGCATGATTGGCGAAAGGCTGAAGCATCAGTTCATGGGCGGCGATGCCTGGATTCTCAGCTATCGCGAGGAGTGTTTCGAGCAGATTGGTCTCAAGCCCAGCATCAAGATTCCTCTCTACAACGGCTCCTTGGAGTGCGAGCTGCGCAAATACCAGATGTTCGACGGCAAGATGAGGCAGTTCCGCAGTGAGGGCGGCACCGTGAAGACGGAGGAGGAGAAGCGCCAGATGGCTCAGACACACCGGTTCAAGAAAGAGCGTGAGTTCAAGCAGCGGCTGACTGAGCAGGAAGAGAACGAGGATGCCGACATACGCTCATTCACTTTCCATCGCCACGAACTGGGCGAAGAGCGCAGGGAGTACAAGGGCGACCGCCGTGAAAACCGCGAGCGCTTCGACCGCAAGGGCACACGACCCGACCGTAAGGGCGGCGACCGTTTTGACCGTAAGGGCGGCGACCGTTTCGACCACAAGAGCGACCGTTTCGACAGGCGTGGCGGAAAACCCCAGTACAAGAGTTCAGAAAACCGTGGCGGCCATGAGCGCTTCGACCGCAGCGGCGGCAAACGCAAAAAATAACAGAAGAATGATGATGCGTAGAATCCTTTTTATTCTTTTACTGGTTTATTCTTTTATTCTTCCTATGCCTGCACAGCAAAAGCTTTTCACTCTTGAAGACTTGAATTTTGGCGGGCGCAACTATCACAGCCTGCGTCCGCAGAACATGTTCCTCACGTGGTGGGGCGACCAGCTGGTGCAGACCGATGTGGAAGAATGTAACATAATCGATAAAAAGACGGGAAAGAAGAAACTGCTCTTCACTCTTGACCAGATTAACGAGTGGGCTGGCTGCGACGGTGAAAGGACGCAGGTGCGTCAGCTCACAAATGCCACTTTCCCCTACGCCGACAAGCCTATTGTCGCCGTCGGCAATCGTCGTGCTTTCGTGCTCGTCGATTTCAAGGCGAAGCAGCTTGTGTGGCAGGACAGCATCAGCGGGCAGGAGGCCAACGACTGGAACAGCAAGTCGCGCGCCACAGCATACGTAGAGAAAAACCAGCTCTTCGTCGTCGATGCCGACGGCAACAAGCAGCAGCTCACAACCGACGGTTCAGACAACATCGTCTATGGCAAGAGCGTACATCGCGACGAGTTCGGCATCTACAAGGGAACGTTCTGGAGTCCTGACGGCCAGCGCCTCGCCTTCTACCGCATGGACCAGTCGATGGTGACTGATTACCCGCAGGTGGATATTGACCCGCGCATTGCCGAGCTTCAGCCCGACAAATACCCGATGGCTGGCACAAACACCCACGTGGTCACCGTCGGTGTCTACGACCTGAAAACTAAAAAAACGGTCTTTCTCAAAACTCCTGCTGTTGAATATGCTGCGGTGCCATCGCAGCCTCAGGCTCCCTGCTACTTCACCAATATTGCCTGGAGTCCCGATGCCAAGATCATCTATATGTTTGAACTGAACCGCGACCAGAACGACTGCCGCCTTGTCAGCTATGATGCCGCAACGGGTGAGCGCCTGGCCGAACTGTGCCGCGAAACCAGCGACAAATACGTGGAGCCGCTGAATCCCATCCTGTTTCTGCCTTGGGACAGCAGCCTGTTCATCATGCAGAGCCGCAAGGATGGCTACAACCACTTGTATATATATAATGTGAAGGGCGAACTGGTGAAGCAGCTTACCAAAGGACCGTGGGAAGTATTGGAGGTGATAGGCTTTAACGCGAAGACGAAGAGCATCGTCTTTGCCGCCAACAAGGAGCATCCGCTGCACCGCCGCCTCTACAGCGTCAGCCTGCCCAAAGGCCAGATAACAGGGCTCGAAAGCGTCGACGGCGTACACCGTGCCCAGTTGTCGGCGTCAGGCAATTTCCTTGTCGATACTTATTCCACACCGACAAGGGCACGCGTCATCGACGTTGTGGACATCACGAAGAAAACGCCGGGCCACGTCAACCTCTTGGAGGCTGAAGACCCGTGGGCGGGCTATGAGCAGCCTATATTCGAGTGTGGCAGCATCAAGGCTGCCGACGGCGTGACTGACCTCTATTACCGCATGGTGAAGCCTTGCAACTTCAACCCCGAGAACAAGTATCCCACCGTGGTCTATGTCTACGGCGGCCCGCATGCCCACAACATTGAGGCCTCGTGGCACTGGGCCAGCCGCTCGTGGGAGACCTACATGGCGCAGAAAGGCTACATTGTCTTCATTCTCGACAATCGCGGCTCGGAACATCGAGGCCGCGACTTCGAGCAGGCCACCTTCCGCCAGCTCGGACAGGTGGAGATGCAGGACCAGATGAAGGGCGTGGACTACCTCAAGACCCTGCCATACGTTGACATGAACCGCCTCGGCGTGCACGGCTGGAGCTACGGCGGCTTTATGACCATCTCGCTGATGACCAACTATCCCGATGTCTTTAAGGTGGGCGTGGCCGGCGGGCCCGTCATCGACTGGAAGTGGTACGAGGTGATGTACGGCGAGCGCTATATGGACACGCCGCAGCAGAACCCCGAGGGCTACGAGAAAACCAGCCTCATCAACAAGGCCAAGAACCTGAAGGGTAAGCTGCAGATCATCATCGGCTACAACGATCCCACCGTCGTGCCGCAGCACGCGCTGTCGTTCCTCAAAGCCTGCGTGGAGGCTGAAACTCAGCCCGATTTCTTTGTCTATCCTGGCGAGGGCCACAATATGGCTGGACATGCCAGTGTGCATTTGCATGAACGCATCACCCAGTATTTTGAAGACTACCTGAAGTGAGTAGGAGCTGGAAGCTATGACATTAAAAGAATTCTTCAAGGGCGACCGCTTTGCCGTGCTTGCAGGCTGTGAGCTGACAGAGATACGTGAGGGATATGCCCGTGCCACGATGACTGTGGAGGAGCGCCACCTCAACGGCGGTGACGTCTGCCAGGGCGGTGCCATCTTTACACTGGCCGACCTGGCCTTCGCTGCGGCAGTCAACAGCCACTTGGTGCTTACTGTCAGCACCAGCTCCAACATCAGTTTCTTCCGTTCAGTGCCTCTTGGCGCTACCATCTTCGCAGAAGCCCGCGAGTTGGTAGACCACCACCGTATGCCATACGCCGAGGTGCGTGTCACCGACGAGCAGGGACGCCTCGTCGCCATTTTCACCAGCAGTGGCTATCGCAAGCAGGAAGTGAAGCTGGAAGGGGTGGAAGCTCCAGAACTAAGTACATATAACGACCTCTAACTACAGAAGAAAAGACATGACACTATATCCGAAAATGATATTGGACGCGCTCGCCACTGTGATGTATGCGGGCACGAAGAAAAACATCGTTGAGAGCGGCATGGTGGCCGACACGCCCGTCGTCACCCCGCTCAATCCTCCTCAAGAGGGGAAAAACTGGAAGGTGAAGGTGGTGCTGGAGTTTCCGCGCGACACAGATCCCTTCTTGAAGTCGACGGTCAAGGCGGCCGAGGCTGCCATTCACTATAATGTTTCAAAAGACGTGGAAGTGGAGATCGTTACCGAGTTCAAGAACAAGGCACGGCCTGCCGACGAGCAGCTTCTGCCAGACGTAAAGCACATCGTGGCCGTCAGTAGCGGCAAGGGCGGCGTAGGCAAGAGCACCGTGGCCGTCAACTTGGCCGTGGCACTTGCCCGTTTGGGCTATCGTGTGGGCCTGCTCGACGCTGACATCTTCGGCCCGTCCATTCCTAAGATGATGGGCGCAGAGAGTGAGAAAATCTATTCTGTAAACAAGGACGGGCGCGACCTCATCCTCCCTTTGGAGAAGTATGGCGTGAAGATGCTCAGCATAGGTTTCTTCGTGGCTCCGCAAACAGCTATGCTTTGGCGTGGCGGTATGGCCTGCAACGCCTTGAAACAGCTTATTGCCGATGCTGACTGGGGCGAACTCGACTACTTTATTCTCGACACACCGCCGGGCACTAGCGACATCCACCTCTCCATTCTGCAGATGCTCCACCTCTCTGGCGCCATCATTGTCAGCACGCCGCAACAGGTGGCGCTGGCCGATGCACGCAAGGGCATTGATATGTATATGAACGAGAAGGTGAAAGTGCCCATCCTCGGACTGGTGGAGAATATGGCGTGGTTCACTCCTGCCGAATTGCCTCAGAATCGCTACTACATTTTCGGACGCGAGGGCTGCAAGCATCTGGCCGAAGAGATGGGTGTGCCCCTGCTGGCGCAGCTGCCATTAGTGCAGAGCGTTTGCGAGGCGGGCGACGGCGGCGCTCCCGTGGTCACAAATATCGACTCCATGTCGGGTCAGGCTTTTCTCTCGCTTGCTCAAGCTGTCGTCACCGTTGTCAATCGCAATGAAAAGAAATCTGAATAAACTTGTGATATGAAGGAATACTCATTGTTTAAATAAAAACTTTTTCTTTACTTAACTATGATTTGGAACCCTAACAAAGAATGTATGAGCCGCGACGAGATGAGCGCGCTTCAGGGAAAAAGACTTCACAAGATTGTGGAGTATGTGTATCATAATGTACCCTTCTACCGTAACAAGCTGCAGGAATTAGACATCCGTCCTGACGACATACAGACCATCGAGGATATCAAGAAGCTTCCCTTTACCACGAAGAAAGACCTGCGCGACAACTATCCCTTCGGTCTGCAGGCCGCTCCGCAGAGCGAGATCATCCGCGTGCACGCTTCATCAGGCACTACCGGCAATCCTACCATCGTTGGCTACACCCGCAAGGACATCGGCGTGTGGAGCGAGTGCATGGCTCGCTGTCTGACGGCCTACGGCGTTACCCGCGACGACATTTTCTCTGTAGCCTACGGCTATGGCTTGTTTACTGGCGGCCTCGGTGCTCACTACGGCGTCGAGCATCTTGGAGCCAGTGTCATCCCTGCCGGCACGGGCAATACTGAGAAGCACCTGAAGCTCATTCGCGACCTCGGCATCACTGGCATCGCCTGCACACCGTCGTATGCTCTCTACTTAGCCGAGACGATGGACAAATTAGGCATCAAGAAGGAGCAGATCAAGCTGCGTATCGGTGCTTTCGGCGCTGAGCCCTGGACGGAGAGCATGCGCAAGGAAATTGAGGAGCGCCTCGGTCTGAAAGGCTACAACATCTATGGCCTCTCGGAAGTGATGGGCCCGTCGGTGAGCTACGAGTGCCAAATGCAGCACGGCTCGCACATCTGTGAGGACCATTTCTATCCTGAAATTATCAATCCGGTCACTTTGGAGAACGTGCCCAACGGACAGCAGGGCGAGCTTGTCTTTACCACGCTGACCAAGGAGGGTATGCCTGTGCTGCGCTACCGCACACGCGACCTCTGCTCGCTGATGGACGGACAGTGTGACTGTGGCCGCACCGCCATCCGCATGGGCCGCATCGAGGGCCGCTCAGACGATATGCTCATCATCCGCGGCATCAATGTGTTCCCGTCGCAGGTGGAGAGCGTCATCCTCTCGCTGCCTGAGTTCGCACCGCACTATCTGCTCGTCGTCGACCGCGTAAACAACCTCGACACCCTGCAGGTGCAGGCCGAGTTGCGCCAGGAGGTGTTTACGTCAACCTTCGACACGCCTGCCGCCGTCGACCAGCTGGAGAAGAAACTGGCTTCGAAGCTGAAGAGCGTGCTCAGCATTGCCGCCAAGGTGCAGCTGAAGGCTCCCGGCACCATCGAGCGCAGCCAGGGCAAGAGCTCTCACGTCATCGACAAACGCAAATTGTAAGCCTACGCGTCGGCAAAGACCTTGCCGTCATCCAGAGTAATCTGAAGTTTAGTGTACTCGCTATGGAAATCGTTTTGCAGACGGTCGAGATAGCGGGTACATTCCCATTTGCACATCGGAAGGTCGTGCAGCAGATAGTTGCCGCAGGCCTCGGGACGCGTGGCGGGTACTTCCGTCTGCGTGAGAATCCACTGCAGGCATGCGATGGTCAGGCGTCGCATGTCCTCTACGGTGTATGTCCCCGTCATAATGATATACATGCCCGTGAGGCACCCCATGGGTCCAACGTACACCACGTTGTCCTTTGCCTCGCTGTTGCGGAACCAGGTGGCCATCAGGTGTTCCAGGCTGTGCATGGCTGCCGGTGCCACGGCAGGTTCCTTGTTAGGCTCGGTGATGCGCAGGTCGAAAGTGGTAAATCCTTTGTCTTCACGCGAGACATAGATGCCCGGCTTCAGTTGTGTGTGGTCGATAGTAAAACTTTGTATAACTTCCATAAAGCAGGCTCTACTTGTCGTCCTTGACGTTGTCAATCTGCTGGTTGATGCTGGTGCTGAATTCCAGCGGACGCTTGATGTAGTCGTAGCGGTTGGTGGCCTCGCCTGTTGTCACATACACGCTGCCGTAGCTGAACAGGCGGCCCATGATGGACTGTTCGATGCGGATGCCCTCGCACTTGCGCAGCAGCAGTTCAAACGATGTGCGCTTGACGATGCCCTTTTTGAAGATGAGCCGTTTGTTGGTCAGCACATATTGCTTCCCCCCATTGATGACTATCGCAAAGATGAAAGCAATCAGCCACACGGCCAGCACCAGGATGAGGCGTAGCAGGAAGCTCCAGCTGCTGATGAAGAAAATGCCGATGGCCAAAATGGAAAAAAAGCATGGCCAAAAATAGACGATGCCGTGGAACTTGGCTTCGTACATTACCTTCTCGCCCTCCATCAAGTTTTTCTGTATGTATCCCATAATAAATAATGTGTAAGATTTGCGTTCGTTGGGTGCAAAGGTAATCATTATTTTCATAAACTTTGCTTCTTGGCAGAAAAAAGTCGAACTTTTTGTTCAGAATTCTTTGGTGGTATGCACTTTAATGTTTATCTTTGCAGACAGGACGGCATGTGCCGTGCATGCTACTGACACAAAATAAAAAGGTGATGCGCAAGAATACCGCAATACGCGTGCTTGAATCCAGGAAAACGTGCAGTTTCAAAAACGTCAAGTACACATTTCGTACACACGGTGTGTACGTTTAGTACACACGGTGTGTATTTTTAGTACACACGGTGTGTACGAAACGGAAATGTCATCTTCACGTTTTCAGACCGCATGGCGGCGTGATTGCGCTCATCGCTAAGACAAAAAACTAAGACCGACATGAATAGACTGCTTTTACTTGTTTTGCTGACGGCACTGCTCAGTCTGGATGCGTGGCCGCAGCAGCGCACCACGGTGGGAGGAACGGTGGTGAGCGGTGTCACGGGGCAGACGCTGGCCGGCGTCAGCGTCAGTGGCGGCGGACAGACCGTGGTGACAAATGACGACGGTTATTTCCTGCTGAAGAGCGACACACCGATGAGCAGCATCGTGGTGTCGCATGTAGGCTATCGTTCTGTTAAGGTGGAAGGTGAAAGGCTGAAGGTGGAGGACGGACTCCGAATACGCCTGCAACCTGCCGAGATACAACTGGGTGAGGTGCTGGTGGTTGCTATAGACGCTCGTGAACTGGTGGATGAGGCCGTCAGGAAGATTCCGCAGAACTATGGCCAGCGGCCCGAGCTGTTCCACTGCTTCTACCGTGAGACGGTGATGAAGCGTCAGCGTTATATCATGGTGTCGGAAGGTGTTGTCGATATGTACAAGACATCGTACAAGAACGTCTCGGGGCGCGACCGTGTGGCTATTCGCAAGGGTCGTCGCCTGCTCAGCCCCCGGCGGAACGACACGCTGAGCGTAAAAGTGACGGGCGGTCCGGTATTGCCAGTGCAGCTCGACGTGGTGAAGGTCCGCGACGTGCTGTTGAACAAAGATGACCTCGATTGCTATGACATGACGATGGAGCCTTCTACCACTATTTCCGACCGCAGCCAGTATGTGGTGAGCATCAAGCCCCGCTGCGTGATGCCTTATGCCCTCTACTATGGCAAACTGTACATCGACCAAGAGACGCTGGCTTTCACCCGCATAGAACTGAGCCTTGACATGAGCGACCGCCAGAAAGCCACGCAGATGATGCTGGTGAAGAAGCCGTGGGGCGTGCGCTTCCGGCCCAAGGAGCTGTTGCTGCTCATCGACTACAGGACGGATGGCGACGTCACTCGCATGAGTTATGTGCGTACCACATTCCGCTTCAATTGCGACTGGCGCCGTCGGCTCTTCGCCACATCGTTCACGGCCTGCTGCGAGATGGCCGTCACCAGCCACGACGCAGAGGAGGCACAGCCCATCAGCGGACGCGAGTCGTTCGACCAGCGCGATGCTTTCTATGACAAAGTAGAGTTTTTCCGCGATTCCACCTTCTGGCAGGACTACAACATCATCGAGCCTACGGTATCGCTCGATCGTGCCGTAGACCGCCTGCTGAAATCGCGTTGATGATTCTGTCGCTCAGCTATTGTTCCACAGTTAAACCGATGTCGGCTATGCCAGGAAGCGAAAAGCGGCTCATGGCATGGTGGATGCTAAGGGTGAGTGTGTCGTTGCGGCTGAGTACAATGTCGCCCAACGGCACAGTATATTGGCGTAAGGTGCTGCCTCGCCCCTGCATTTCGCCTTCGGGGTTGGTGATGTTAATAATAAAAGGCGTGGAGTGCGAGGCGCGAGGCGTGAGGGGTGAAGCAATGTCAACATTGACTTTGAGCTGCGTGTAGGGATAGGCATTGGTGGCACGCAGGCCCAAAGTCAGGTGATAGTTGGCGCTGTCGCTAACGGTGGTGGTGAAGGAAACAGTGTCGTCGCGTCGCCAGCCGTCGCTGCTGATATGCTCATAATGGCTGTACACAGGCAGCCTGCCGCAGGAAGCAACAGCCAGTGCCATTGCTGCCAGTAGGAAAAGGGCTTTGCTGAGGCTACTGCTTTGGTTGTTCCTGCTCGTGGGGCTTGTCCTTTTGAGACTCATCTTTTCTTTCCTCTTTCCTCTCGCCTTTCTCTTCTTTCTTCTCTCCTCTATCTTCTTTTCTCTTCTTCTTTTTCTTCTTCTTTGCCTTGTCGAAGCGTGTGATGCTGTCGCCTGCCAACAGGTCGGACGACGGCTCGGGTTCGCGGCGCTGGTCTTCGGGCTGCAGGTCAATGGGCTTCTCGCCGTGGCGGTTCATTTCAATGATTTCCTTTGCACGCTCGCCCGTGATGGTCTCCAAGTTGGCGGCTATGCGCTTGTCGGTGCTGTAGGTGACGAGACCGGTCAGGATGTCGCTCTTGAAGTAGAAGTAGTCGGCATCCTGCGTCTGTAGCACTACCTCACGGCTGGGTAGCTGTCGGCCGTGCTCGATGTAGTCGTCTACCTCGTAGTTGAGGCAGCACTTCAGCTTGGCGCACATGCCAGCCAGTTTCTGCGGATTGAGCGAGATGTCTTGGAAGCGGGCTGCACTCGTGCTGACACTTACAAAGTTCTTCATCCATGTGGCGCAGCACAGTTCGCGTCCGCAAGGGCCGGTGCCTCCGATGCGCCCAGCCTCCTGGCGTGCTCCAATCTGCTTCATCTCGATGCGCACATGGAAAGTGGCGGCTAGGTCCTTGATGAGCTGGCGGAAGTCCACGCGCTCATCAGCGATGTAGTAGAAGATGGCCTTCTGTCCGTCGCCCTGATACTCCACGTCGCCGATTTTCATGTTCAGGCCCAGTCCTTTGGCAATCTCGCGGCTCTCAATCATCGTCTCATGCTCAAGCGCCTTGGCCTCGCGGAACTTGTCCATGTCGCTCTGGCGTGCCAAACGGTAGATGCGCTTGATGTCGTCGGCACTCTTCAGGTTGGCTTTCTTAATCTGAAGGTACACCAGACGGCCCGTCAGCGTGACGACGCCGATGTCGTGGCCTGGGCTGGCCTCGACGGCCACGATGTCGCCCTTTTTCAGCGGCAGGTTGTTGATGTTGTGGTAGTAGCCCTTGCGGGTGTGCTTGAACTGCACCTCCACGAGGTCGGTGCTTTCGGCGTTACCAGGCACGTCGGCCAGCCAGTCGTAAGTGTTCAGCTGACGGTCCTGACGGCCCACGGCAGCAGCGCAGAGTCCGCGGTCACAGCCGGTTCGTATGGGGTATTCTTTCTTTTTTTCCATTGTGGTTACAAAATATCTATTTAATCTTCAGATGCGTACTGCCTTCCGGTAAATACGCAGGAAGGGTGACATTAGGCGTGGTGATACGGCTGGTAAAGTTGGCAATCTCCTCGTCTTCAGGACGAATGTAGTCGCCAACGATTTTATAGTGGTTGGTGACGCAAGTCTTACCCTTCTTCAAGTCAGGCCTGTTGGCGTCGTAAGTCAGGCGACCAGCCTCTACGCTTGACTTGATGAGCTTGTTGATGGGAACGTTCATGTTGAACTGCAAGAAAGCAGGAATCTCTATGTCGCATTTCGTATGCACTGTCGGGACAGACTCCTGAAAGACCCAGTCGTAGAGGAAAACAGGGCGGGGACTCGTGATGTTATATTGGTATTCAATGATGCTGCCAGCCTCAACATCGGGCACAACCACGTGAATGACCTTGTAGTTGTCATCAACGCGTTCTTCGGCAAACGAGGCGGTGTTGACATTTCTTTTCTCCACCTTACCCTTCTCGTTCTTAGTGAAAACCCTGATCTTCATATCCGACACTTCGTCAGAAATGATTTTCGTACCGTCTTCGTTACTGAAATAAGTAATGTCGATATTGGCATGTTTGGCACCGTCTGGCTTCAGGATCTTGGTGCGGAGCCTGACCTCATATTTCACCAGAATACTGCTGTCGTCGATTTCGTTTTTGCCATAATCCATCAAATTGTTTGTGCTGAGGTCAGAGTCGGAAATGTTGTTGTTGAACATCTGATCAGAAAGCTGATAGGTTACGTTCATCGTTTTGCACAGGATGATAGCCTCTGCATCAGTAGCATCGCCCCATCCGACGAAATCCCATTCCATACTCGACGGCTTGCCGAACTTCTCATTAGGCAGTTGTGCATTCACTATACTTGCGCAAGCAGAAATTGCTGCCAGTAAAAATAATTTCCTAAAAGAATTTTTCATTTTTTTTCTGATGTTTATTTTTGTAGTAAGTGCTTTGCTATCGTTGAATCAGTAAGACAGTCATCTGCAGTGCTAAGTCGAAGAATACAATCTTGGCATTGGCATTCTGGCCGATGTCGCGTATGGCGCGGTTGATGAGGTCGTTGATGGCGAGAATGTTGTCCTCGTTGATGAAGCGGGCGAAGTTGCGGGCGAAGTCCTCCTCCTGTTGCGTCATATAGGAAAGTTCGGGCCGCTTGAAGTTGTACATGAAGCTTTCCCTCATCATGTGCAGGAAATAGCTGAGGAAGCGCTTCTGCTTTTCACGTCCGAAGGCGGTCATGTTGTCGGCCCATGCCTTCATGCCCTTCACGTCGCGTTTGTAGGCCTGGCGCATCAGCAGGATGAAGAGGTCGAGGAACTGCTCGTTCTCCGTGCCTGCCTGCAACTCCTGCAAGGCGCGCAGCCACGATCCGCCTGCCAGCCTTGCAATGCGCTGTGCCTGCACTGGGTCGATGCCACGCCGTGCCACTAGTTCCTGTTCGATGACGCTGGCAGGCAAGCGTTTCACGTCAATGCGCTGCACGCGGCTGCGGATGGTCTCCAACAGTAGGTCGGGCTCCTCACAGACCATGAGGAAGACGGTTTGGCGTGGCGGTTCCTCGATGAGTTTCAGCAGTTTGTTGGCACACTCCTGATTCATACGCTCAGGCAGCCAGATGATGCTGACCTTGTAGCCGCCCTGACTCGACTTCAGGCTGAGTTTTCGCACCAGGTCGTCGCTCTCGCCGGCGGTGATGATAGCCTGCTGGTTCTCGGCACCGATGGCAGCCAGCCACTGGTCCATCGAGAAGTACAGTCCCTGCGTGGTGATGAGGCTATGCCACTCGCGTGCGAAGTCGTCGCTGACGGGCTTGTGGTCACTGCCCATCGACGTCAGCTTGATGGTGGGGTAGGTGAAATGCAGGTCGGGGTGGGCCAGATTGCGAAGCATGGCAGCCCCTGCTGTTCCTCCTTGGCTGAGCAGTTGGCATCCGAAGGCGGTGGCCAGCGCCAGCTTGCCGATGCCGGCAGGGCCGCACAGCATGATGGCGTGAGGCAGGCGGTCTTCACTGACCATCTGCAGCAAGCGCTCCTTGCACTCATCCTGGCCTATCACTTCGTTAAAGGTCATGGCTTTTTGTCGTTTTTTGTCGTTATGACTTTATTTCGTTTCGACGTGATAGCGAAATGTTTTCAATTGCCTATATTTCCAGCGCTCTGAATCACTTCGCCTTGCGACTTCTGCTCAATGAAGTCGTCCTCCACGCTGGTACGCCGCATCTGCTGGAAGTTCTTCTTCGTATTGCCGAAGGCATAGGTGGCGGTGAAGCTGATACGATAGATGGGCACGCGGATGTTCATGTGGTTGACGAAGTCTTTGCCGCGGCTCATCGTCTCCATCTTCAGGCAACCGCCATCGCTGAGGCCCGTCAAGCCCTGAACGCCTAATGTAAGTCTGTCGCCGAAGAAATCTCTCGTCAGCGAACCGATGAGCAGATTGACGCCGCCGCTCCATCCCTGCAGGGTGTAGGACTTCGACTGACTGATGAAGTAGGCACTAAGCTTGAACTTCCAGGGCAGGGTCTGCTGCAGACCGCCGATGAAGTTGGCCTGCCAGCCGTTGTTGCGTGCGTCCAGCTTGTCGGAGCGGAGGTCAACATAGCTCACGCCGCCATTGACGAACAGGCGTGTGTTCTTGAACATCAGCCAGTTGACGTAGCCGTTGAGGCCCGTGAGGTGACGTTTTACAATGTTGCCGTAGGTGGTGTTGAGATAGGTGCCGTCGTCGAAGCTGTACTGCTCGATGCCGTTGTCAGTGAAATTGTGGCTCAGGTTCAGGTTGACCATAATCTTCTGGCTGAAAGCGTTGAACACCAATGCTATGTTGTGC
Source organism: uncultured Prevotellaceae bacterium (assembly GCA_902778535.1). Classification (GTDB taxonomy): domain Bacteria; phylum Bacteroidota; class Bacteroidia; order Bacteroidales; family Bacteroidaceae; genus Prevotella. The sequence continues at coordinate 63,893 of CACYYG010000010.1, read as the reverse complement.
GTCTTCTCCACATCGAGGTTGCTGTTGCCGTAGGTGAGTGCCGTCGGCGTGGAGCGGTCGACGTAGGGATTCAGATAGCTGATGCCTGGGCGCGAGATACGCATGTTGTAGGTCATACCGATGTTGCTCGTCGGAGCCAGCGTGTAGCTGAGGCTGGCCGATGGCACCAGTGTGCCGTAGTCGTTCTTGAAGTCCTGTCCGTTGCCCAAGTGATACTTTATGTCCTGCCACGTGCGCTCATAGCGCATACCTGCCTTGGCTCCCAGCATGCCCCACTTGCCTTCATACTCGGCATAGAGGGCGCCGATGTTATTGCTGTGCTCATAGTCCATGCTCATGTCGCGGTTGTAGACGCCGGCCAGATAGTATTCTGCTTCGCTGGTAGCCCTGCGCATCATCAGCTTGGCACCCAAGTTCAGGGTGTTGCTGGTGCCGAAGGGCGTGGTGTAGTCGACCTGCAGCGTGTGCTGTGTCGTCTTCTCGTGGTTGTCGGAGTAGCGGTCAGTGATGTCGAAGGGCATACCGCTCACGGCATCGAAGTCGTTGCGAGTCTCGCTGTGTGTGGGGTCGTAGGACAGCTGATAGATGACAGCCACCCAGCTGGTGCGCTCCTTGTTGAAGAAGCGCTGGTAGTCGAGACTGCCGCTGAAGCTGGTGTTGCCGCTCTTCATGTAGAGATTGCTGCCGTACTGCTGTCCGGGGGCTGAGCCGTAGGGTGTTCCCAGGTCCGTCTCCGTGCGTCCGGTATTCTTCATGCTCATGCTGGTGATGTCGGCCGAGAAGCTGACGCTGCTCATCGAGTCCAGCTCGTAGCTCAGGGCGAGGCTTCCCATGGTGAAGGGGATGCGTGTCTTGGTGCGGCTCTCGGAGGTCTGGCTATAGAGTTTCTGCTCCATGAGGCTGTTCACCTTCGTGGTGCCGGGATGAGTGTTCTGATACAGTATGTTGGTGCTGTAGGTGAGCTTTCCCTGCTGTCCGCTGAGGAAGGCGCCAGCCCCCCATGCCGTGTTGCCCACCTCGGCGCGCAGCGTGCCGTTGTATCCGTTCATGCTCTCGCTGCCCATCACCTGCTTGTCTAATACGATGTTGAGCACGCCGCCGGCACCCTCGGCATCATACTTTGCGCCGGGGTTGGTCACCACCTCGATGCTCTTCACCGCTGCTGCGGGCATGCTCTTGAAAATGACGGAGGGGTTGCTGCTGAACATCACGTTGGGCTTGCCGTCGACATAGACCTTGAAGGACGACGAGCCGTTGACGCTGATGTTGTCCTGGCCGTCGACGGTTACCATCGGCACCTTGCGCAGCATGTCGAGCACGGTAGACACCTTCGAGTCCTCGTCCTCCTTCACGTTGTAGGTCATTTTGTCTACTTCCATCTTCACCAGCGGCTTCTGGGCTATCACCGTGACGCCCTCCAACTCGTTGGGATTCTCGGTGAGGTAGAGCGTGCCCATGTCCACGACGCCGCTGCCTGTCAGCTCCACGGTCTGCTTCAGTTCGTTCTTGCCAATGCTGCTGACGACGACGTCGTACTTTCCCTTGCCGCTGACCTGCTGGCTGAAGTTGCCCTCCACGTCGGTAAGGAACATGGCCTCGGCTTTGTCGGTGTTGCCCTGCTTAAACACCCTCACGGTAGCAAAGGGCTCGCCCACACCCTGCGTCTTGTCGATGACGACGCCCTTCACGGTGGTCTGGGCATTGGTGGCGATGCCTGCCATGAGCAGGACAGCCGTCAATAGTTTCCTGATTTTCATCTTTTTATTCCTTATTCAGTAATTGTATGGCCTTTTGAACGATGGCGTTGTCCTCGTTCATAATGGCAAAGTATTCGCTCATGTCCCAAATGTCGCGGGCGATGAGGGCTTTCAGCTGCAGCGTAAGCGTAGGCAGCGTCTTTTGCAGCTCGTCGTCGTCCTTGGCCTTGATGCCCAGCTTCTCGCCTTCGCTGATGACGGTGTCAATCAGTTCTTGCGGCACGGTGAAGTGCTGTTGGTAGTCGCTGAACGAGGCGTATTTCTTCTGCAGCTGCTTGCGATGGTCGTCTACGTAGTGCAGGTTCTGCTGAATGATGACGCCCTTGGCCGATAGCTCGCGGTGCAGGCGTGTGTAGTGGGCTGTGTCCTGAGCCACGAAATAGTCGGGCATGATACCGCCGCCGCCGTAGACGGTGCGATGCAGGCGCAGTGTCTCGAAGCGCAGTGAGTCGGCCACGTGTATGCTGTCCTCGTTGGTCAGCTCGCCGCTTTTCAGGCGGTTCACGATGTCCAGGTCGTAGCTTTTCTTGTTGCCTTTCTCGTAAGGCTTCTGTATGCATCGTCCAGAGGGTGTGTAGTAGTGTGCGATGGTGAGGCGTATCATCGAGCCGTCGGGCAGTTCGATGGGTCGCTGCACCAGTCCCTTGCCGAAGGTGCGGCGCCCAATGACGATGCCGCGGTCCTGGTCTTGTATGGCGCCGGTGACAATCTCGGCAGCCGAGGCAGAGAACTGGTCGACGAGCACGACGACGCGGCCCTCAGCAGCCTGCAGCGGGTCGGTGCCGGTGAATGATGTCTGGCGGAAGGCACCGTTGCTGCCTGCTTTGTACTCATGGTGTGGTACGGAGCGTCCGTCGGTATAGACGATGAGGTCGCCATGTTGCAGGAACTCACCCGCTACATCGACGGCAGCCTGCAGATAGCCGCCGCCATTGCTCTGTAGGTCGAGTACGAGGTCTTTCATGCCTTGCTCCTTGAGTTTGTCCAGACTCTTCTTTAATTCCTCATAGGTTGTGGCTGAGAAACTGCCGATGCGTATGTAGCCGATGCCGGGGCGCAGCATGTAAGTGGCGTCGATGGAGAAGACGGGAATCTTGTCGCGCACCACGTCGAAGCGCAGCGTGTCGCTGATGCCGCGACGCACCACCTTCAGTTTGGCCACGGTGCCCTTTGGACCGCGCAGGCGCCGCATGATTTCCTCCTTCGACATCTTCACGCCGGCAATGGCGGTGTCGGCCACCCCCACAATGCGGTCGCCGGCCATGATGCCCACCTTCTCCGACGGGCCTTTCGACACGGGCTGGATGACGAGCAGCGTGTCGTCAACCATGTTGAACTGCACGCCGATGCCCTCAAAGCTGCCGTTCAGCGGCTCGTTCATTTCCTTCGTCTCCTTCGGGTCACTGTAGGCGGAGTGCGGATCAAGTTTCTCCAGCATGCCGCGTATGGCGTCCTCTACCAGTTTGTCGCCATTGACGGTGTCTACATAAAGGGCCTCAATGGCTGTGCGTGCCATGTTCAGCTTCCTCAGTCTCAACATTTCATTCTCGCGCTGCGCAAGCGCAGACAATGTCAGCAGCAAGCTCATTGCTGCTGTCAATATGATGTTTTTTCTCATTTCCATTTAATTTTCGTGCGCAAATTTACACTTTTTTCTGCAAACGGCCATCATTTTTCCCTTATTATTGGCTTTTTTTAAAACAACAAGGGTGGCAATGTTGAAAGACAACATGGACTGCAGGCGGCAACCCCTTCAGTTGAACAAGGAAAATGACCTCTTGAAAAAATATCTCCACAGATAATTTGTAAAGAAAATGGTTTCGATTTTTTTTACAAATTGTTTTTCCCAATCTGGAACGGATTCTGCCCGACTTTGTGTAGAATTTGTCTGACAAATTCCGTAGAGGAGTCCGAAAAATGCACATTTGTATGTTTGTTGTGCAGCTTTTTAGTTCTCCCAGCACCCTCTTGGCGTCAAAAAACGACCTTGTTTCGATGAAAAACGGCCAGTTGATGCTCATAAAGAGGCTCCGCGCAAAAAAATCTATCGATAGATTTTTTCACGCGGACCATCCTTTTTTTCACGGGGATGCTCGCCATAAACGCCAAGAAGCGTTAAGTGTCTGTCATTCAGCCAGATAGCCAACTGCGCTCATTTTGCGTTATTTTAGGCCAAAGAAACACTTGGTGAATTCTGAGCGATTCTGAGGGGTAGTTAATCGCCGTTTTTTTAACAGTTTTGTAAAGAAAACGGAGGGGCCACGGCCAGTATAAACTGAACACAAAGACACAAAGAATGGCCGATTCGGGTTTATAAAGCGTCGGCCTTTTGGCTGATGGCGCAGGCTACGGTGAAGGCTGTGGTCCATGCAGCCTGGAAATTGAAGCCGCCCGTCACGCCGTCGATGTCGAGCACCTCGCCGGCGAAATAGAGGCCTGGATGCGTGCGGCTCTCCAGTGTTGCGGCGTTGACGGCCGAGAGCGAGACGCCGCCGCAGGTGACAAACTCATCGCGGTGGGGCGCACGGCCGCTGCTGTGGTATTCGTCGGCAATGAGCACGTTTACCAGTCGGTGCTGTTCCTTCGCGTTCAGACTGCCCCACGGCGCACGGGCGCGTTGTCCGATAGCTTTTTCACACAGATATGTCCAAAGGCGCTGCGGCAGCTGTAGCGGCGTCACGCTGGTGATGAGCTTCTGGGCACACTGCCTGGTCAGGGAAACGATGGCTGCTGTCGCCTCGGCCTCGGTGGCGCTTGTCCAGTTCACCATCAGCGGCGACAGGTAATTGCACTCGGCCAAATAGCGTGCCGCATAGCTCGACAGTCGCAGGATTGCGGGACCGCTCATGCCCCAGTGGGTGAGCAACAGCGCACCGCCGGCCCTGAGTTTCGTGCCGGGTATGAAGACGGTGGCGTTGGGCACGACGGTGCCCGTCAGCACATTCAGTTTGCTGTCGGCAATGCTCAGGGTGAAGAGCGACGGCACAGGCTCGACAATATCCTGTCCCAGCCAGCGCAGTCCTTCGCTACGGGGCTGGCCGCCTGTGGTGATGCAAATGTTGCAAAAATCGCCCATTTCATCGAGTGTTTTTATACGGCATCCTGTCTTTACGGCAATGCCTAACCGCTTCGTCTCAGCCAAAAAGAGGTTGATGATGGTGTGGGCATCTTGTGAAACAGGGAAGACGCAGTGGTCGGCCTGTGCTGTCAGTCGCACACCGCGGCGCTCGAACCACTGCCAGGCATCCTGCGGGCTGAACGTGCGGAACAGGCGGCCCATCAGGCGGTGGCCGCGCGGATAGACCTCTTTCAGGTCGCGGATGCCCTCGAAGGTGTTTGTCACATTGCAGCGCCCGCCGCCCGACAGCTCTACCTTACGCAGCACACGTTGGGCACTCTCCATGATGACCACGTCCATGGCAGGCATCATCTCCTTCAGGTTGATGGCCAGGAAAAAGCCTGCCGCTCCGCCTCCGATAATTGCTGTTCTCATAGTGCTTCTATTGTTTGTACTAAGCCACGCGTTGCCAGAAATGCAACGAAGGCGAGCCAGAGGGCATTGTTGTGCAGCGTGGGGGAAAGCAGCAGCCAAAGCACGAAGAACACCACGGCGGCTATGAAACAGGCCGTGAGCATTCCCTTGGCGCGCGTCATGCCGATGAAGATGCCATCCCACACGAAAGCGGCCATGCCTGCGAAGGGAATACATACGGCCCACGGGAGATAGTGTCGGGCAGTGGCAATGACGTCGCCGTCGGTGGTGAGCAGGCGCAGCAGTGTCGAGCCTGCCAGGACATAGACGGCAGTAAAGAGCACGGCCATGACCAAGCCCCAGAAGAACAGGCGTCGCACCGTCAGCTTGAGCATTGCCGCGTCGCTGGCACCTACATAGCGTCCCGCCAAGGCCTCGCCGGCATTGGCAAAGCCGTCGGTCATATAACTGTAAAAGGTGAAAAACTGCATCAGCAGCGTGTTTGCTGCCAGTATCAGCGCACCCTGTGCCGAGCCTGCCGACGTGAAATACAAATTGACGCTGACCAGGCAGACGGTACGGAGGAAAAGGTAGAAGGAACTGGAAGCCCCCCCTACGGCCCCCGAGGGGGCTTCATTACTCTTTAGGACAACAGTGTCCCCCTCGGGGGACGAAAGGGGGGCTGCTAATGCCACCAGGAACCCTGCCCACTGTGCCACCACCGTGCCGACGGCCACGCCCGTGATGCCCATGTCGAAGACCAGCACCAGCACCAGCGACGTGGCGATGTTCACCACGTTCTGCCCAATGGCGATGACCATCGGCAGGCGCGTGTTCTGCATACCCACAAGCCAGCCTGTCACCACGTAGAGACCGAGCACGGCCGGCGCGCCCCAGATACAGATGTAATAATAAGGCGTGCAGAGTGCGGCAACGTCGCCCTCAGCCTGCATCAGCCAGAACGTGAGCAGGCGTAGCGGCTCCTGCAATATGACAATAGCCCCGCCGAAACAGAGCGCCATTGCCAGGTGGCGGCGCCGCACGTTTCGTGCTATGTCCCATCGCGTGGCGCCATAGGCCTGCGCTGTCAGTCCGCTGGTGCTCATTCGCAGAAAGACGAACAGCCAGTACATGACGTTGAAGATCATTGACCCGATGGCGATGGCACCGATGTGCCTGGCACCGCCGACGTGGCCCATGATGGCCACATCGCATAGCCCTAAGAGCGGCACCGTGATGTTCGACACGATGCTTGGCAGCGCCAACCGTAGAATCTCCTTGTCAATATGTGCCATCCATTAAAAACCTGCTTGCAGTCCGGCGTTTTGCTTGATGCTGTCACTCACCTGTGGGCCGTTGTCTTCCCAAACATTGCCCGGGCCGACAGCGTTCTGCAAGTATTTCTCGCTGGGCGTCCAGTTGCGGCGCACGGTGATGCCGCTGCTGCCCTCGTCGGTGTAGAGATAGAACCAGTGCTCAGGGTCGTGCACGTATGAGGGGCTGCAGATGCTGTCCACGACGTTCTCTTCGATGAAGCTGTCAGGCTGTGCGCCCAAGGTGTAGATGCCGGCGGTGTCATACATGTGGCGGGCATAGTGGTGGATGTAGTTCCTGCGTATCACATTATCGGCCATGACGCACGGCTGCCTGTTCCAGCCCCAGCCGATGCTGATGCCGGTATAGGAGACATTGCTGATGGTGTTGTGCTCGATGCGGATGCCGCGCACAAAGCCGGCGCCGATGCCGAGGCAGCCCCAGTCTTCGTTGGCGGCATCGTCGATGCGGTTGTTGCTGATGGTCAGTCGGGTGCAGATTTCACGCTGGTCGGTGGGATGATATGGCAGGTGCGCCTCGTGGCCCTCCGGTCCGAAACTGCCTGCGAGGATGGCTGTGCCTCCAATATCGGTAAACGTACAGTGGTCGACAGCTCCTCCATCGATAAAGCGGTGGTAGTCGAGGGCCGTCGAAGCTGTATGGCGGAAGGTGCAGCCCTCGAAACGCAGGTTGGTGGCGCTGTTGATGATGACGGCAGCACCTGGGCGGCCTACCCAGCCCTGGTTGTCGAGCTTGTGGTCGCCGTTGGGACGGCTGATCTGAGGCCGTATCTTGTATGCCTCAATCATATACATGCCGGCCTGCAGCGGTGCATGTCCCTTGATGCCTGGCCGCAACCAGGTAGAATGTTCAAAGGTGATTCCTTCGAGTGTGATGTCCTTGACGGGCTCGTCGGGTGTGCCCTCAGCCATTAGCAGCGTCTCCAAGGCGGGTGCCACGACCTCGGCCGTCAGCATGTCCTCGTCGGGTAGTGGAATGTAGTAAAGTTTCTGCTCTTTAGCGTCTAACCACCACTCGCCAGGCTCGTCTAGCAACTCCTTCGCGCCAGTCAGGTAGAAAGCAGAGTTGTGCTTGCCGTCGGGCGTAACCATCGGCGACGGCCAGGGGTGCATGAAGTGGACGTGGCTCTCAGGCTGGTGGAACGTCAGGGCGGCGGAATCGCCCTGCACCGAAATGCTCTTCACTCGCAGGTTGGCTATGCACCACATTTCGTGAAGGACAAGCTCAAGATTTGAGATTTGAGATTTGAGATTTGAGATTTTGGCTACTGCCTGTCGGGGCACATAGATGATTTCTTTCGACTTGTCGACAGAGAGGATGCGGTGCATCTGCTCAAAGTCGGCCACGTCGCGAGCACGGATTGCTTTTCTCCCATTTACCCACAATTGACGGAATTCCAATGGGCGTCCGTTCCACAAAGGAACGTCGGCCACCCACAACCGTCCTTCCTTGCGCCAATTGTCGATAGCCACACCGCCGCTTAGCCGCACGTCACCCAAGGCCACAATACGTGTGCCGTTATCCTCGGGGCGCAGTATGACAGGCTGCGACAGGCGGTAGGTGCCGGCCTGCAGCTCTATCACGGGCGTGCCCTTTTCTCCCTGCAGCCGCGCCAGTCTTGCCTTTTGCAACGCCTGTTCTATCGTGTACTCGCCGGGCTCTGCCGTCACCGTGAACGCCGCATTTTGTGCCACCGCCCATAGCGGCATAAGCATGAGAAATAGATATCGATACATCAATTCGTTTAATTCGTTTTATTACGTTGTCGAAATACTACCATTCGTCCGTGCGGAAAGAAGAGACGGGCAGACCGTCGTGCATCAAGTCGCCGACGACCCAGTCGTGGAAAGCATAGCGCACGGCAACAGGTTGCTTTACACTACTGGATGTTACGTAGACGCGGTTGCGGTTGACCCATGCCTTAGCGGGATGGAAAACTTTGTCGGCACCGGCAATCTCGAAGTTGTCGCTGTATGAGCCGTTTTCGAAGTAGACCCATTCCTTACTTCGGTCGAAGGCCACGACGGCGGTGTCGTTCCTGAATTCTACTGACGAGTAGGCGGCAAATTCGGGCAAGCCCTTCACACCGTAGGTGTTGTTGAGCGCCAAAAGTGCTAAGCGCTCGCCAGCTATGCGCTTCTTCCGCGGATGGATGACGTCTTTTAGTCCTACGTCGAGCAACACTGCCATGCGGCAGTTGCTGACGCTTTGCTCAACCATAGCCTGTTGCTCGCGCAGCAAGGCACTGTTATATAATGCCCAATCGGTGACGCTGTAGTCAAAAGGGGCAATCTGGCAGTAATAGAAGGGAAAGTCGCCCTGCTGCCATTCTGTCCGCCAGCCCTGAATCATGCGCGAAAGCAGTGGGGCGTAGTAATCGTAGCGCGGAACGTTGTCTTCGCCCTGGTACCAGATGGCACCGCGGATGCCGTAACCTATGAGCGGAGCTAACTGGCCGTTGAATAATGCTGTGGGACAACGCTGTTGCAGCTTCTTGACATCGTCCTCAGTGATGGTCTGCTGCACTTTTGGGAAGGCTTTCAGCCAGTCGGCTTTCATCCATGCCTCGCAGGCTGAACCGCCGAAAGCCGTGCAGATGAGTCCGACAGGCACGCCGAGCTGGCGGCGCAGTGCACGTCCGAAGAAATAGGCTGTGGCTGAGAATTCACGCACGCTGGCCGTGGTGGCCTCACTCCACGTCCCCTCTACATCGTCTTGTGGTGTGAGAGAAGCCAACCGTTTTACCGAAAAGAAGTGCAACATAGGGTCGGCACAGTCTAACAGCACCTCGGTGGCTCCCTCCACGGGTTGCGCCTTGTAGCCCTTCATCTGCATCTCCATGTTTGACTGGCCGGAGCACAGCCACACTTCACCGATGTATGTCTGGAGGGTGAGAAGTGTATGATGCGGGTTATTCTCGCTGAGGGTAATGGTAAAGGGACCGCCAGCCTCGGGCGTGTGGACGCTGACCTCGAAGGCACCGTCGTTTGCGGCTTTCGCCTGATATGTCTGATTGTCCCAAGAGGTGGTAACGCTGACGTTGACATTCTTCTCAGCCGTTCCCCAGATGCGACATTCCGTTTGCTGCTGCAGCACCATACCGTCGGAGAAAAACGCCGGCAATTTAATCTCTGCCTGTGCTGAAATAGCGAGAAGAGCGAATAATGCGCTGATAATCCGTTTCATCATATCTTCATTTTTCAATGTTCAATGTTTAATGTCACAGGGCCAAGGAGTCCGGCAGGCAGGAGACCGTCGCCCTTGGTGCGGTATTTGGCATTGGTCCAGATGCCGTCGTAGGGCGGTGTGCCGAGGTCGGCGCCACGCAGGGCGTTGTGCCACGTGTTTACAACCTCAATCACCAGTTCGTTCTCGCCTTCACGCAGACAGCCGTCCACATCGACCGTGAACGGCGGAATCCAGACTACACCTAAGTCGCGGCCGTTCAGCCATACGTGGGCAATGTCGCGCACGTCGCCCAAGTCAAGGACGATGCGGTCTCGCACGTTTTCACCGTGGTAGTGGAGCGTGGTGCTGTAACGCACATGACCGCTGTAGAAGCGCACGGCGGGTTCCTTGCGCTCTGCCCACGAGAAGAGCGTGTCACTCTTTACTTTGACACCGTTCTCCTCAAACAACAGTTGCCAGTCGTCGGTTTTCCATTTGAATACTGTCTGTGGCATGTCGGGACCAATCGTTGGTTTGTGCCAGCGTGTGGTGACACTCGGCCGGATGCTGTCCTCTCCGAAGAGGACGAACAGGGCTTGCCGGGGCTGCATCTTCATATTCAAGACGGTGAGTGAGTCGCTGCTGACGATGTCGTTAACATCGATGAAATGGCAGTTTTTTAACGGGTCGTAGAACATGACGTTCTTCGTTGCACAGCGGAAAGTGGCGGTGAAACGCCGTTCCTCGTCGCGCTGGTTGCTGAGGAAATAAATGTCCTTTGTGCCATCGCGGCGATGACAGAAGGCAATGTCGGGCGGCAGTTGCACGTCAGGTGGCAAGCCGTTGATGACAGGCTCGTTTAGCGGTTCGTCGATGACGATGACGCCCTGCTTTTTCAGCTCATTGATGCAGTTTCTTGTTTCAGGAGAAATCAGAAGGCACTGCGGCACCACAAGTACGGGGTAACGTGAGGTCATAAGGGCGTCGGGATTCATCGAGTCATAACTGTAGCCATTGAGGGCGTTGACCCATGCTACAGGGTCGGCAATGTTCGCGCTGTGTTTCACACCTACGGGACTTTCCTCCATCGGCTGGCCGATGTTGGCCAGACGTTTATGCTCGGCTGCGACTCGCTCAGCACCGATGAAACCGGGTAAAATGTCGACCAACTGCTCGGGTCGCCAAGCACGTCGCGGCATGTCGTCGCCCGTGTAGACAGCAATGTCGACCACGGGCGTGCCCTGCTGTAACAGCTGCTGACAGCGTGTAATATATTCGACAATGGCCTTTGCTTCTGGCATCCACGTCTGGTCGCGCTGGAAAAAAAGGCCGATTCCATCGAGTGTCATGCCTGGTTTCTTGTTTGTCCACGGGTTGTGAGTGAAAACGTGGAAGAACAGGCGGTTCATGCCCAAAGCGAAGTTTCGGTCGAGCAATGTCTTTATACTGGCTGGCGTCTCGTCCCATACGCCGCGAACCTCTGTAAAGCCTTCAGCTTGTACGATGTTCTTACCGTAGATGTGGGCACCGCTGATGGCATCGAGCATGTCGTTGGGCTTGTCGTGTGTGGGCGAGTTCAGCCAGAACTCACCCATTGGCGCGTCTACCGCTTTGTAGTGCTGCATCCCGTCGCTGATCATTGTCGGGGCAACACTCTCTGCCGACAGTTGCACACCGTACTGTCGCGCTTTTTCATTGATTGTGGCGAAGAACACCTCCTGCAACAGGTCGTTGATGGTGAGGCGTATGTCGCGTAACACTCGCTCGCTGGTGAGGCCAAGAGCTTGCGCATCGGGCATCGCATCGATAGGCGCGCCGGCGTAGACTGGCAGGAAGGGCAGCAGGTCGTAGCCACGACGTTTTTGAAACTCAGCGGCAAAGTTGCGGCTCCAGTTCTGCGAACCGCACTCCCACGAGTCGACGTGCATAAACTTTACCACGTTGCTATGGGGACGCTGCATGAAAGCGCCAAACCAGCTGTCCACCTGTTTCGAGACAGCAGCAGCTGAGAACTTGTCACACTCCAATCCCTTGGCACCTCCGGCAGTGGCGTTGGTGTGGCCAGTGGAGGCATGACCTATGCGCAGGATGCGGAGAGCGGTGGGCTTCTTAGTGTTACTGAATCTTTTAGTGCCGATGTGATTACTGAGATTGTTGGGCTTTCGCCAGAAACTGCCGTTAAGGCTCTCGTATTGATCGACGACAGGTTGCGCAGAGAGGCGGATAGCGTTCATCTTCAACACGGGGCTCCACTTCGCGGCGTCGAGGTCTTCGGCACCTGGCTCTGAATTTGCTGGCGTCCAGATGAAACGGAAATGCTTTGCCGTGGTTTCGGGCAGAGCGTAGGTGTAGTGGTTGGCGTTATGGCGTAGGGACAATAACGTGTTGGTGTTTTGCCAGCCTTGTCGCGGCGGTGTCAGTTGGCGTACGTCGGTGAACGAGGTGCCGTTCTCGTCGGTGCTGGCCTGAACGAGCAGTCGCTGCGTCTGAATGTTGTTGGCAGAAGGGAAAAGCTCGATGCTGCGTACGGTAACAGGGTGGTCATACGTGAACTGAATGTAGCCTGGCTCTATAGTGCGAAAAGTGCCCTTTTCATCGGGCTTTATCGTTCCGCTGAGGGAAGGTATGGTGACGATGGCATCTCCCCATACGGGACAGACGAAGGTGGCGATGTCCTCATAGTAAGCATCATCGCTGACGGCAGGGGCAGGAAGAAGCTCTTCAGGCAGCTTGCACGGCTGAGGATAAAGGACGCCTTGCGGGTTAAGATGTGCGATGCCTTGGCTATTTACGCTGATGACGGTGTCGCTCCAGACCACCTGCTGCATCGACTCCTCAGCCGTAATCCACGGGCCACCAGCCAATGCGAAGCCGTCGCAGATGTGGAAACCCAGTTTCAAGCCGAGGCTGTCGGCCTGCTCCATGGCGTAGTCGACGAGCTGCCAGAATCGCGGTGACAGCTGCTGTGCCGGCTCAGTGGACAATGGCGGCAGGCCGGCGGGCATCTGCTCCACGCCTCGGATGGGCATGAGGTAACAGCCGCCAAGGCCCACGTCCTTCATCGCCTGCAGGTCGGCCTTGATGCCTGCCTCGCTGACGGCACCGTACATCCAGTACCAGAATGTCCAGGGCTTGCTGTCCTGCCGACAACCCTCTGAATGGTCTGCCGATGCCTGTCCTGCAGTGAGAAAGAGGAGCACCGCAACACTGACCGACTGCGTCTTTTTCAAAAATAGCTTAAACCTTTTCAAAAGTGGCTACGATTATTTGTTGTCTTTTATGGAAAAAGTTAAAACAATGTCATTGTCTGATAAAACCAAGCCAATGATTGATAAAACCAAGCCAGTGATTGATAAAACGATGTCATTGTTTTAAGAAATGTGTCTATGTTCGTCTTTTTCTGCTGCTTCTGCTATTCAAAGCGTAGCCATGCCTCATAGATGTGGCTGCCCTGCACGAAGTGTGGCTGCGCCGACGGGCCGTTGAGGTCGGTGGTGTTCACTTTGTTGCGCACGGCGGGAATGACACTGAGCAGTGCGATGCCCGTCTGCGGCAGGTCGTAGAGCAGGTGGTCGCGACCGTCTCGAGGAGTGTAAACGCCGATGTACGGATTGTGTTGGTGAGCGTGGCTCGGCAGGATGCCGATGGCACCCTCGGAGGTCTGCAACTGCATCCACTGCACGTCGGCGAAGTAGCCCTTGAACTCCGGGTATTGCCACGACTCGCCAGGGATGGGGTCGTTGTAGGCTGTCTCGTAATAGCCATGCTGTGGACCTTCCATGCGGTTCTGCCACACGCGGTAAGGGCCGAGGCCCACCCAGCGCTTGCCTTGCACCTTGTCCTCGGGGTAGTCGAAGCAGATGCCCATAAGGTCGACTACGCCGTTGAACTCAGCCTCGGCCAGAAACACTGCGCTGCCATCAGCGAGGAAATTCCATTTGACGGTCTGGAGGCTGCCGTGACGATAGCAGGCCGTGAGTTGGCCGCCGGTTAGCTCAAAGCCTGCAAATGCACCTTGATCTTTATACTCCGTATATCGTGTCTTTTTCTGGAAGGCCTCCTTGTCATCATGATTATAGAAACCATCGTCAGAACGGTCGGCACGCTTGGCAGCCACGAAGCGGGGGCCGCCAGTGAGGCTATAGGTGTGCTTGGCGGTCTTCACCTGTAGCAGGCGCCCGTCTTTCTTCGAGAAAGTGTAAGTGGTAGGGGATGCGCCTGCCGTCACAGTGAGCACTTCGTCGCTCTCGGTCTTGGTTTGAACTGCCTCAAAGATCCAGTCTGTCGGATATTGGTTTTGTCTGAGGAAACGCCATGACATGATATCCTGACCGTGCGGGTCGGTAGCGGTCAGCTCGAGCATGGCTCCGTTACCTTCTGGCAGAGGAAGGGTGGCACTTTCTCCCGGCTCTGCCGATGGCAATGTCATTGTGCCATTACTCACGACCTTTTCGTCTGTTCCGCCGTAGAAGGGTAGGTCCAGCCAGCGATAACGTAGCCGGCAGTCCTTCAAGTTAATGAAGTCGTAGGCATTTCTTACTTTTATCTCTTTGTGTCTAATATCTATTTGGATGGGCGACCACACTTCTTTAATTGTATAATAAGACCCTTCCTTCTCCATGTGCGGGCCTACAATGCCGTCAGCACCAAAATTGCCCACGGGGTCAAGGATACTGTTCTGGTCGGTTCGCAGTACGGCCTGATCCATCAGGTCCCAGAGGAAACCGCCAGCGCAGCGGGGATTCGACAGCATGAGCTGCCAGTAGTCCTTGAGTCCAGCCCCGTGGCCGCCATCATAGAGGCCATGCAGGAACTCGGTGGGCATGAATATCTCCTTCTGACGCATGTACTCAGCCGTTTCGCCCCACGAGCGGTAGTGCTTCGTCTCGAAGCCGTTGCGGTTGGCCCAGGGATAGAGCACGACGCGCTGCTGCGGGTCTAACTTCGTGAAGACGGGTTCCAGCTCGTAGTTGAAGCCGCCTTCATTGCCATTGCTCCAGAAGATGATGCTGGGGTGGTTGACATCGCGCGTCACCATCTCTTCGGCTATCTGCGTGCCGACGATGGTCTCGTGCGCATTGTGCCAGCCTGGCAGCTCGCACTCCACGTAAAGGCCGAGGGAGTCGCAGGCATCAAGGAACTCCGGGTCGGCGGGGTAATGAGAGAGGCGCACGGCATTCATATTCATGCTCTTTATCAGCTTGACGTCCTCGATGTTCTTTGCTTTCGAGAGCGTGCGGCCTGTCTCGGGGCGGAACGAGTGGCGGTTGACGCCCTTGAAGATGACTTTCTGTCCGTTGATGAAGACACCGTCGCCGTCATCGCCATTGTAGCTATGACGGTATTCTATTGTCCTGAAACCGAAGCGCTGGCGCTCTACATGGAGCGTCTTGCCCTGAGCGTCCTTCAGAGTGAAGACGGCAGTGTAGAGGTTGGGCTGCTCAGCATTCCACAACTTCGGACTCTTTACAATGAAGTCGAGATGGGCATGGTCACTGGCGACGGTGACGTCGGGGCTGGTAAACTTTTTCCCGTTTGTGTCGATAATCTCAACACATAAGGAACAGGCGGGGAGGGCACGGCTGAGGAAGACATCGGCCTGGAAACGGCCGTCCATGCTGGCGTCAATGGCCACACGACTGATGTTCTGCATGGGCTTGCTGACAACGAACACTGGGCGCCAGATGCCGCCGAAGTTCCAATAGTCGGCACGGCGTTCGGCCATGTTTATCTGTGCGTTGGAGCTCTCCTTTGACACCTCCACCTCTAAGCGGTTCTTCTTAGAACCGAAGAATACACGGTCGCTGACATCTATAGTATGGCGTGTAAAACCGCCCTGATAGAGGCCCTTGCCCGCCTTGCGCCCATTGATGGTGACGTTGGCATCTGTAAAGACGGCCTCGAAGACTAGCTGAATCTGACGGCCCTGCCATTCCTGCGGCAGTGTAAACTCGGTCTTGTAGAGCCCCTTCTCGTCGGCGATGCCCTCTGGTTTGGCTTTGCCGTAGAAGCGCATCCCGTACTGGTAAGTGCCGAAGCCCTGCAGCTCCCAGCACGAGGGCACGCCAATCTTCGTCCACTCGCCGCTGTTACGTCCGTCGGTGCATTTGAAGTCCCACTCCACCATGTCGTCACAGCCATGACCTGAAAGGTATAGCCGTTCCGTCTCTTGCGCGGCTACGCTGCTAAATGTCAAATGGTAGAAGAAAAGTGATAAGATAAGGCGACGCATAGTGTTCTGTCTTTGAGTAAATAGTCCGTCAATCCGTGTTATTCCGTTGCTGTTATTCTGATGCGTAGCTGATGCTGCTTTGTCTTGTCAATGCTGTATTTCTTCAGCACGCCAGGACCGCAGCTGCTATTGCCAAGCCCCATGACAGCACAGTCGATAGAAAGGTAGGTTTTGCCTTGGTCTTCGAGCTCGTAGTCGTGGGTCTTGCTTGCGATGTATTGCGCTGAGTAGGGTAGGGCGGAGAAAGAGAAGGGCTTGTCAACGGCTTCAATGCGGAGAATTTTTCCATGCTTTGTCTTCAGCTCAATCATCGTACAGTTCTCGTGGTTACCACTGTCCTGAGGTCGGGGATAGTGGACGTACTGCTCGCTGACAGTGCTTTTCCACAGACCGACGGGACAGGAGGTTTTGCGGTCGGGGTAGTTATCCCACGGACCGCGTCCGTACCACGTCAGCTGCTCGTACTCTCGCGGCAGTTCGATGACAATGCCGAGGCGTGGCAGTTCAGGCAGACCGTCGGGAATGGTGAAAGAGAAGGTAAACTCATTGCCGTTCTGCTCTGTTGTCATAGGAATGGTCAGCGTGTCGAGGCCGCAGCGCTGCCAGTCCTTCGCCAACCAGTTGCCGAAGCTGCGGTCGTTGTCGGTAGGAGCACGGAAACATTGAACTTTGAACATGGAGCGTTGAACAATATTGCTGCCTCCAACAACTCTATTGTTGTTTTTTAATGGTTCGGGCAGGGGGACAGAAGTTTCAGCGAATGACTGAGGGCCATTACCATAGACGGCCTGCACCTCGTAGTATTTCGGGGTGAGAGTGCGGTCGCTCATTACGATACCGTTTAGACAGAAAGCCTTCAGGTTGGGCTTGTCGCCGAAGTCGCCGCCATAGAGAACCTTTCCATCGCGAATGATGCCCTGGTCGGCCCAGTCCCAGATGAAGCCGCCCAGCATACGCGGGTGGCTGTTCATCTCGTCCCAATATTCCTTGAAGTTGCCAAGGGCATTACCCATGGCATGGGCATATTCACTGGCGAGTACCGGACGTGTGTCGGTAGTGTCGCGGGCAATGGAGAGCAATCGTTCCCAGCGGGCGTTTTCGGCACGCTCCTGGTCGCTGCCTTCGGGAATGCCTGGATTCAGGTAATCATCTTGCAGACGTGGATAGAAGCGGCTAATGACATCGACGCTCAACGGGTCGGGACTGCCTTGAGCTCCCTCGTAATGTACAAAGCGCGTGGGATCGTATTCGTGAATCCATGCGGCGGTCATGGCGAAGTTCGTACCCCAGCCTGCTTCGTTGCCTAAGCTCCAGAAGATGATGGAGGGATGGTTGCGGTCGCGGATGACGAGGCGCTGTGTGCGGTCTATCCATGCCGCAGCCCATAATGGGTCGCTGGCCAGCTGGCCGCGCAGACCGTGTTCTTCGATGTCGGCCTCGTCCATCACGTAGAGGCCCAGCGAGTCGCACAGTTCATACCATCGCTCGGTGTTGGGATAGTGGGCGGTGCGCACGGCGTTGATGTTGGCTTGCTTCATCAGCGTGATGTCCTCCAGCATCCGCTCCTCGGTCATTACATGGCCCAAGTACGGGTCCATCTCGTGCCGGTTGACGCCGCGCAGACGGATGGGCGTGCCGTTGGCCAGCAGGCGGCCGTCTTTGATTTCCAGGGAGCGGAAACCCACTTTCTGCTCTATTTGCTCGATTATCTGACCGACTGAATCGGTCAGCGCTATGCGCAGCGTATATAAATAGGGAGTCTCAGCAGTCCATTTGTGCGGATTCTGCACCGTTGCCTGCAGCCAGCCCCATTTCGGGTATCCGCGTTGCGGTGTGCGTTCGTTCATGATGGCGGCCTTGTGGTCGAGATTGAGCATCGTAGCAGCGTCGACGGTAAGTACGCTGTCGAGCACCATGTTGCCTGTGTTGTCATAGAGACGGGCCTCCATGCGGAAACCGTCAGCGCGCTGGCTGGGCTGAGCCTCCAACTCAGGGTGAATGATGAGTTGTGCGTCGCGATAGTTCTCATCAAGGATGGTACGGATACCGATATCTCGGATGCGTATCTTTGGCGCGGCGAACAGGGTGACGCTACGGTGGATACCAGCCAAGCGCCACATGTCCTGATCTTCCAAATACGAACCATCGCTATATTTGAAAACTTGCAGTGTGAGCTGATTGCTGTGAGAGGTGAGATAGGGCGTGATGCGAAATTCTGCCGGTTCCATCGAGCCTTGCGAGTAGCCCGCGAGGTTTCCGTTTACCCAAAGATAGAAAGCGCTGCTGACGGCGCCAAAGCGGATGTAGACCTCCTGGTCCTTCCACTCGTCGGGAATGGTAAAAGTGCGGCGGTAGACACCTGTTGGGTTACGCTCTACATAGGCTGTATAGTCCTGCTTTGGCGTACCCATGACACGCGGCGGGTCAATCTTGAACGTGTAGCCGCTGCTGCTGTATATTGGTGTGCCGTAGCCGTTCATCTCCCAGTCGGCAGGTACAGGGAAGAACGCCCACTGTGAGTCGTCGAAATCAGTTTGGAAGAAGTTGTCGGGTTGAGTGTCGGGTGTTGGCGTCCAATGGAATCGCCACATTCCGTCGAGTGACAACTGACGGTCTCCTGGATTCTGTATAAAAGGGAAAAAAGCAGCCCGTGCAGGTTCACGGTTGCGCTGCTGCACGCCTGCGTCCTCCCAGTCACGCCTGTCGTCGGCCAGCGTGGCTAAAGCGATGAAGAGCGATAGGGCAGTTAGCAGGTAATGTTTCAAGGTTTTAGTGGTAGTTTGTTTGTGAAGGAAATCTGGCGGCAAAACCTCCAGATTTATGTATCTGCGAAAGCGGCTTCTTCGGCGGCGGCGATGATTTCCTCCTTCGACATCTCCTTGGGGTTATGGGTGATGTCTGAGAGGTCGAATTCATCGTTTTCTTCTGTGGACAATTCTGCGGCTGCCGGTACTTCTGGGGTCACAGGTTCTACTGGAACTTCTGAGACCGCATGAGTCTCTGCGCCTATTGGGATTTCTGAGATTTCCTCAATATTTGGTGCAGCCATGGTTGGTTCCTCTTCCATCTTCGTGCGTTCTGACTTAGCGGCAAAGATGCTGTCGATGAACTGCGGTTCGCGGCGCAGGCGCTCCAGTGTTTCTTTCGACGACAGCTGCTGCGCCTCTTTCTTCGAATAGCCTTGTGCCTTGCCTCCCTCCACGCCTTCTATGAATACTTGGAAGCCGAAGATGGGTGAACCTTTGTCGTCCTTCGACTGCTTCAGCATCCGATATTCCATGCGCACACGGTTTTTCTGCGTCCACTCTAAGAGCTTCGACTTGAAGTTTACCTCCTTATAGGCCACCTTGTCGATGTTCACCATTTGTTTCAGGATGCGTTTCTCCATAAACCGGCGCACGGCATCGTAGCCTTGATCGAGGTAGATGGCACCGACAAGCGCTTCGAAGGCATTACCAGCCATGTAGCTGTTGTGTGAGCGCTGTTGCTGTCCTTTGCTTTGGATCAGTTCGTCGAGTCCCATCTCATGTGCCAGCTTGCCCAATGAGTCACGGCTTACCAGCTTTGAGCGTGTATTGGTAAGGAATCCCTCGCGTTTACCTTTAAAACGCTCAAAAACGATGTGTCCCACGACGGCGTCAAGCATGGCGTCGCCGAGGAACTCCAGTCGCTCGTTATTCAGTGGTTTGCCCTTGTCGTTGCGCTGCCCACTGCTTTTGTGTGTCAGGGCTATTTTGTAGTGCTCTATGTTACGGGGATAGAAACCCATAATCTGTTGCAGTGAGCGGCGCAACTCCTTGTCGTCCTGCAGCGGTAGGCGCAGGCGGGCGATAATGTCTTGAAAGGTCATTCGTACTTTTTGAACACCACGCAGGCGTTGTGACCGCCGAAGCCGAATGTGTTGCTTAGTGCGGCGCGCACGGTGCGCTTCTGTGCCTTGTTGAACGTGAAGTTCAGATTGTAGTCAATCTCCGGGTCGTCGTCGCCTTCCTCGTGGTTGATGGTGGGCGGTACGATGTCATTCTTCACGGCCAGCACGGTGGCCATAGCCTCTACGGCGCCGGCAGCACCCAGTAGGTGACCTGTCATCGACTTCGTTGAAGAGATGTTGAGCTTGAAGGCGGCGTCGCCGAACACTTCCTTGATGGCCTTGGCCTCCGAGATGTCGCCGACGTGCGTTGAAGTACCGTGCACATTGATGTAGTCGATGTCCTCGGGCTTCAAGTTGGCATCCTCAAGAGCATTCTGCATCACCAGCTTGGCACCCAGGCCCTCGGGATGCGAGGCAGTGATGTGGTGTGCGTCGGCGCTCATGCCGGCTCCCACCATCTCGGCGTAGATCTTAGCACCGCGAGCCTTGGCGTGCTCCAGTTCCTCAAGAATGAGGCAGCCGGCACCTTCGGCCATGATAAATCCGTCGCGGCTGGCGCTGAACGGGCGCGAAGCCTTCTCGGGTTCGTCGTTGCGGGTGCTCAGGGCGTGCATAGCATTGAAGCCGCCCACTCCGCAGGCACAGATAGCAGCTTCGGCGCCACCGGCCAGAATGGCATTGGCCTTGCCTAAGCGGATGAGGTTAAAGGCATCAGCCAGTGCGTTGGAAGAAGAGGCACAGGCGGAAGCCGTGATGTAGTTGGGGCCGTGGAAGCCGTACATGATGCTAATCTGTCCGGCAGCAATGTCGGCAATCATTTTCGGGATGAAGAACGGGTTGAACTTTGGGCCGTCAGCCTCGTGCTGGCCGTAGTATTTCACCTCTTCCTCGAAAGTCTTGATGCCACCGATACCTACTCCGTA
This sequence comes from uncultured Prevotellaceae bacterium, assembly GCA_902778535.1. Taxonomy (GTDB): domain Bacteria; phylum Bacteroidota; class Bacteroidia; order Bacteroidales; family Bacteroidaceae; genus Prevotella. The sequence continues at coordinate 43,135 of CACYYG010000010.1, read as the reverse complement.
GACCACGCCGATGCGATCCTTGTCAACGGTCTCTAAATCCATCTGGCTGTCTTCGACGGCTTGCTTGGCGGCGATGAGAGCCAGCTGTGTGTAGCGGTCCATCTTGCGGGCCTCTTTACGGTCGAGATAATCGTTGATGTTAAGGTTCTTCACCTCACACGCGAACTTTGTCTTAAACAGGGTGGTGTCGAATTGTGTAATAGGTGCTGCGCCGCTCACGCCGTCAATGAGGTTCTTCCACGTTTCTTCGGGATTGTTGCCTACAGGAGTAACTGCGCCGAGTCCGGTAACTACTACTCTTTTTAATTCCATATCTTAAATGAAGAATGAAGAATGAAGAATGAAGAATCTTTTGCTTGCGATGGCAAAAAGAAGAATGAAGAACTTGCTACCGCACTGGGCAGCAAATTCTTCATTCTTCATTCTTCATTCTTCATTCAGAGTGATTTGATTATTTCTGATTCTCCTCAATATAGGCAATAGCGTCGGCTACGGTGCCAATCTTCTCGGCCTTGTCATCGGGGATGGAAATCTGGAACTCCTTCTCGAACTCCATGATGAGCTCAACGGTATCCAGTGAGTCTGCACCCAGATCGTTAGTGAAACTTGCTTCGGGCTTTACCTCAGCCTCGTCAACACCCAGTTTGTCTACAATAATTGCCTTTACTTTGCTTTCAATTTCTGACATGATTTTTCAATTTTAGTGTGTTAATAATGTCCTTCTCTTGAAGGGATATTTACAAAATCGGGTGCAAAGTAACATAAATAATTTCACTTGGGCAAGTTTTTTCGTAAAAAAAACGCCGTTGTGTGCACACACAGCGGCATTTGTGCAAGTTTTTGACTTGTGTCAGCCTTGTTTTTTGCATTTCTTTACAACTATTCTCTCATGGCGAGGGCCTTGTCCTCGGCGGCTTCCATCAGTTCTCTTTCGCCTGGTGCCTTGTCGTTCTGTCCGCAGAGGTGGAGGATGCCGTGAATGATGACTCGGTGCAGCTCTTCGCTGTAGTCTTTGCCTAACTGCTGGGCGTTGCTGCGCACAGTGTCGAGCGAGATGACAATGTCGCCGTTGAGCGTGTCACCCTCGCAGTAGTCGAAGGTGATGATGTCGGTGTAGTAGTCGTGCTTCAGGAACTCGCGGTTCACTTCGAGTATTTTCTCGTCGTCGCAGAAGAGGTAGCCTACTTCGCCCACTTTCTTCCCGTAAGAGGCGGCTACACGGCGTATCCAGGCCGATGTGTCGCGCTTCCTGATGGCGGGCATCTTTACGTTTTCAGTATTGTAGCTAATCATAGTGGTAGAAATTGAGTGATGTCCTGACCGTAGTGCTGCAGCTCCCGCACCATCGAGGAGCTGATGCTGGCTAAGTGCGGCTCAGCATAGAGCAGGATGGTGTCTATCTCGCCGTTGCTGATGAGGCGGTTGATGTCGGCCTGCTCGCGCTCGTACTCGAAGTCCTTGACGGAGCGCACGCCCTTGACGATGAAACGTGCGCCCTCCTCGCGTGCGAAATCGACGGCCAGGCCGTAGTAGGGCTTCACCTCGATGCGTGGCTCGTTGGCATAGATGCGTCTGATGGCCTCGGCGCGCTCTTCGGCCGCCGGCTGTCCGGGCTTGTTCACCTGCTGGCCGACGACGCCGATGACGAGGCGGTCGAACAGCGGCAGAGCCCTGGTCACGATGCTGTCGTGTCCTACGGTAAAGGGATTAAAACTCCCGACGAAAATGCCTGTTTTCATATATTATCCGAATAAGTCTGGCTGCATGATGTTGCCGCCGTAGGGATTGCGGCCGTAGTGTCGGTAGGCCAGCTCGGTGACCATGCGGCCGCGTGGTGTTCGTTTGATAAAGCCCTCCATGATGAGGAACGGCTCGTAGACCTCCTCCACGGTGCCGCTGTCCTCGCCGATGGCGGTGGCGATGGTGGTGATGCCCACAGGACCGCCCTTGAACTTGTCGATGATGGTGAGCAGAATCTTGTTGTCAATCTCGTCGAGGCCGTACTTGTCGATATTCAGCGCCGTCAGTGCGATGTGGGCAATGGCCGTGTCGATGCCGCCGTTGCCTTTCACCTGGGCGAAGTCGCGTACGCGGCGCAGCAGCGAGTTGGCGATACGTGGTGTGCCGCGCGAGCGTCCTGCAATCTCCAGCGCAGCATCCTCCGTGATGGGCACGCCGAGCAGTCGGGCCGAGCGTTCCACGATGCCGCAGAGTGTTTCAGGGTCGTAATACTCCAGATGCATGTTGATGCCGAAGCGTGCCCTGAGCGGTGCCGTCAGCAGTCCGCTGCGTGTTGTGGCGCCCACCAGCGTAAAGGGGTTGAGGTCTATCTGGATGCTTCGGGCCGACGGTCCTTTGTCGATCATGATGTCGATGCGGTAGTCCTCCATTGCCGAGTAAAGATATTCCTCGACGACGGGTGACAGACGGTGAATCTCGTCGATGAAGAGCACGTCGCGCGGTTCCAGCGACGTGAGGATGCCGGCCAGGTCGCCGGGCTTGTCTAAGACGGGCCCGCTGGTGAGCTTGAAGCCCACGCCCAGCTCGTTGGCGATGATGTTGCTCAGCGTTGTCTTGCCCAGACCGGGAGGGCCGTGCAACAGGGTGTGGTCGAGGGGCTCGCCGCGATATTTGGCGGCCTCCACAAACACGTGTAAGTTGTCCACCACCTTCTTTTGGCCTGCGAAGTCGCTGAAGGTAAGGGGACGCAAGGCGTTCTCAAAGTCTTTCTCGCCCTGCGAGGGAGCATTCCGTTCCTGCCTTATGTCGAAATCTTCCATTGACTATTGATACTTAATTCTTAAAAGCTAAGGCATAGTCGTGTATGCGCTTCACCATAGCCACAAGACCGTTGCTGCGTGTGGGCGAGAGGTGTTCGCGCAGGCCGATGCGGTCGATGAAGTAGAGGTCGGCGTTGAGAATGTCCTGCGGTGTCTGGCCGTCGAGTATGCCGATGAGCAGGCTGATGATGCCCTTCACGATGAGGGCATCGCTGTCGGCCTCGAAGTGCAGCGTGCCGTCGTCGCTCTTGCTGGCGTGCAGCCACACACGGCTCTGGCAGCCGTCGATGAGGTTCTGTTCCGTCTTCTTCTCCTCAGCCAGCGGCTCCATTCCGCTGCCCATGTCAATGAGCAGCTGGTATCTGTCCATCCAGTCATCCAGTTCGGTGAACTCTTCGATAATCTCGTCTTGTCTTTCTTCTATTGTCATGGTGTTGTGGTTGTGGTACTTGGTAAATATTTGAGACCGCCGCACTTTTGGCAGGTGCCGTAACCAAAGCACGAAGCGCAGGGTAAATCTCCTATCATTCCATCAATACATTTAAGACATTTCCCTGTTCCGCCGCAGGCGTCACAGGTTACATATTGTATTTGGCCAGTATTGTCAGGCGGTAAGGGTGGCACAACCACTTCCTGACCGCTGCCAGAGTTGTCTTTCTCCTCTTCCTCTTCGTCGTCGTTCTCCACTACGACGCATGGTGTTTTCTCGAACCATGCCTTATAGACGCTGATGGACAAAAATGCCACCACTGCGATGACTACTATTGCCAGAATGATTTTCTTTGCCATTTCTATGATGGTTGTTTCGTTTGTCCAAGATTCTTTCTTAGTGATAATAATAAAACAACTTGGTACGGTTTATATTACAGACCCCACCCCTGCCCCTCCCCTTGAAGGGAGGGGAGTGGCTGCGCCGTCATACGCAGATGGGATTCCGTGAGGCACTCCCCTCCCTTGGGAGGGGTTGGGGGTGGGCTTACCAGCTTGAACAGTTTGTCTGATGGCCGCACCTTGTCGCTGACGGGGATGGCGCAGAGGCGGCCCTGCTGGGCTTCGTTGACAGGATGGCCGTCCTGGTCGTGAATCTCGGTGGCGGTGAGATACATTACACCGGTGGTGGGGCCGGTGACGAGCAGTTTGTCGCCCACCTTGAACGTGGTGGCCTCGACGGCGAACTCGCCCACGCCAATGCGACTGTAGTATTTCGTGGCGCGGCCCACATACACTTTCTGCTCAGTGGCGTTGTTGCCGTAGCCCTTGTTCCACTCGCCGAATTTCTGCCCCTGATAGTAGCCGTCCCAGAAGCCGCGGTTGAAGACCGTGCTGAGCCTGCGGTCCCACTCGTCTTTCTTCTCCTCGGTAAACGTGCCTTCGAGCACCGAGGCGATGGCCTCCTTGTAGCAGCTCACCGTCTGGTAGACGTACTCAGGGCCTCGCGCGCGTCCCTCAATCTTAAAGACTCTCACGCCGGCGTCCATCATGCGGTCGATGAAGCGGATGGTCTTCAGATCCTTCGGGCTCATCACATATTTATTGTCTATCTCCAATTGGTGTCCCGTCTCGTTGTCGGTGACGGTGTACGAGCGGCGGCACACCTGTATGCACTGTCCGCGGTTGGCACTGCGGTTGGCAGCATCGAGGCTCATGTAGCACTTGCCGCTGACGGCCATGCAGAGTGCTCCGTGGCAGAACATCTCTATCCTTACCGGCTTGCCCGACGGGCCGCAGATATGCTCCCTCTCAATGGCCTCGTGTATGCGCTTCACCTGCTCCAGCGTCAGCTCTCTGGCCAGCACCACCACGTCGGCGAACTGGGCATAGAAGCGAAGGGCTGCCGTGTTGGAGATGTTGAGCTGGGTGCTGAGATGGAGTTTTGGAGTGGTTTTCGGAGGTGCGGGGGTGCGGGGGTACGGAGGTGCGAGATTACCTTGCAAGCCCGTAGCCTCAGCCTCAGAACTATTCTCGTACCCCCGTACCTCCGTACCTTCGTCCCCCCGATATCCCTGCAACACCGCCATGTCGCTTGCTATGATGGCGCTGATGCCGGCCTCGCAGGCTGCGCTGAGGGTCTGGCGCATCTCCTCCATGTCGTCGTCGTAGATGATGGTGTTTACCGTGAGATAGCTTTTGATGCCGTGCTTGTGGCACGTGTCGGCTATCTCCTTCAGGTCGTCCAGCGTGAAGGCCGAGGCCGAGCCGGCCCGCATGTTCAGCCGCCCGACGCCGAAGTACACCGAGTCGGCGCCTGCCTGTATGGCGGCGGCAAGGCTCTCGCGGCTTCCCACGGGAGCCATCACCTCAAATTCACTCATTTTTCCGTTCATGCCTAATAGTTGTTACACCGCTTTGCAGTAGGTGCGCTGCAAAGGTACGAATATTTTTTGAAACGAATGTGAATAATTGGAATTATTTAAGTTTCGCATTCGCTCAACTTCGGTAGTTAGAGGTAGTTAGAAGAATTTATCGGCCTTCGGCCTTAGAAGTATAGGTCATTTGTTATGGTCTATGAAGGAGTTTTTGCGTAGCAATCAGTGAAGCAACTATTGACCCATAACTCCCCATAACTTCCTTTTACTACTTCTTACTACTCCACTTGAGAAAGTTGAATTGGAATTATTGTTGTCGGCTGTGTCTTTTTCGACCAGCATGGCTCGACGATGCCAACGTCCTTCGAGACAATCGGAAGCACAACGAGAAAAGTGTTTCAAGCATCGGCGGCGCTTGAAACAAAGTGTTCCAAAAATTTTCTGCCAATGAAACACTTTGTTTCAAGCAGAGAAACAAAGTGTTTTTACGGTCGAAACAAAGTGTTTCAAGCACAGATACAGTTACGGGACTGTAGCATCTAACCAAAACCACTGTCGCAAAGTCAGTCCAGCGTGTCTGCAAAAAGAAAACCTTATCCTCGTTTTGTCTCTTCGCTTCTGCGAAAAGAACCGATTTGTCTTTTTTTAACACTGAGGCGAAAAAAGTTGCAAAAAAGTGTTGCAATTACTTTTTTTTCATTAACTTTGCACCATCATAAGCGCTATCCGCCCTTAACTACGATACCTATCAGAAGCTATAGAAACCATTTTTATTAATTACCTTTTTTACTAACAATTTAAAAAACCAATGCTTATGAAACTTTCAAAGCTACTCGTTTTGAGCGCACTTTGGCTAGGGTTAGCCAGTAGTGTGAGTGCAGCGATTGTAGACGGAGTTCGCCAGAAGCCGGTGCCTCAGACCACAGGATTTGTGGCCAGCACAACCGAAGATTTCCAGACGAACTACTACTACCTCTACAATGTCAATGCTGGCCTCTTCTTCACAGAGGGCAATGCCTGGGGCACACAGGTGAGTCTTAGCACTTCGGGTCTGAAGGCTGCCTTCACACCTGATGGCGACTATCCGTTAGCCTACCTCTTCCATGACTTCTCTGTGTCAAAGAATTCTTGGAAACTCGTGTTCTTCGACAACGAGAACCAGATGTTCGTTGACCATAACAATCAAGCCAACTATCGCTGGGGTGTTGAGGACAACGGAGCCACCTTCCGCCTTTATGCTGCAAGCGAGGACAACGGCAACCCGGGCTGGGCAGCCACTACCGATGCTGATGGCAACGAGGTGCCGCATCCCGCTTATCGCGAGGGTCAGTACATGGGATGGGACGCCAACAGTGGCGGCAACATCTGCGTGCCTTACCTCACAGTGGGAGATGGTCACTGCATCGACTGGGCTTTCGTAGCACCTGCTGAGTACGATGCCTTTGCTCCCGCCATCGCCATCTACAACGCAGCTGAGGCCCTGCGCGCCGCCATTGAGGAATATAAGTCCAAAGGCTTTACCGACACGGCTGCCTACGAGGCTATCTACCTCAATGAGGACGCCACGCTGGAAGAGCTGCAGCAGGCCAAGAAAGACCTCGACGCAGCATTCATAGAGTGGGGCAAGTCGCAGGCATCGGTAGAGAATCCTGCCGACATGACGACAAAGATTGTCAATCCGCGTTTCGACAATGCTGATGCCACCACTGGCTGGAGCGGCACTGCCTTCGGACGTGGCGGCACGGTTTCCGACGGTGCAGAGCACTGGAACAGGTCTTACGACACTTATCAGAAGATTCAGGGCCTTGCTCCTGGCATCTATGCTGTTGGCGTGAATGGTTACTACCGCGCTGGTAACTATGGCGGTGATGCTGAGCGTCACTGGGTGGCCAAAGACGCCGACTCGAAGAACGCCAAGTTCTATGCCACTGCCGGTGAGAATTACTACGAAGTGCCTCTCGTTAACGTGTTGGATTTCGCACAGACTGAGGCTACAAACACCCCCGGCGAGTACGCTGCTACCTATCAGGACGCTGATGGCAACGACGTGACCGTCTATGCGCCCAATACCATGGCCTGTGGCGATTACTACTTCCATACCCTGAATCTGTATGCCAACAAGCTTTATGTGGCTGTCGACGAGACAGGTGAGCTGACTATCGGTGTGAAGAAGTCTGTGACCATTGATGGTGACTGGTCGATGTTCGACGACTTCTCGCTCACTTTCTTCGGCAATGGTACTGATGCATGGAAGATGTTCCTCGAAGATGGCTGGACCTACGAGGTGTTAGAACTCGATGAGGACGAAGTGCTCTACACAGAATCTTATCTCGAGGCTTACAACGCTGCAGCAAGCATTGACCGCAGCGCTCTGAATACTCCTGAGGAAATGAAGGCCGCTCTGGCTAATGCCAAGGCTGCTTACGATGCGCTGCAGAAGAACATCGACCTGTGGAAGCAGTGGAAGCAGGCTATTGAGAATGCCGGCAACCGTGTGACTGACCTTGGATGGACCGAGCCTTGGAACAAGGAGGGTGGCATGAGCGACTATCTGTATGATGTGGAAGACATCGAGATGGACCGCGAGCTGACCAACGAGCAGTTGGAGGAAGAGCTTGCAAAGATCCAGGCAATGATTACCGAGTGCGAGGACTATGCAAAGAATCATCTGCCCACTGGTTCGGATGTAACCAGATACATGGTGAATCCCGACTTTGAGCTTCCCAACAGCCTTACGGAAAATCAGACCAATCCTGATGGTTTGTCTGGTACCTATGGCACTGTTACCGGCTGGCACGTCGACAAGAGAGCTTCTGGTAACTTCACTCCCGGTCCTCAGGGAAAGGTCAACGACACCAGTGTCAACCACTGCATTGAGTCGTGGCACTGCCGTGACTTCGACTTCTGGCAGGAAGTAAGCAATCTGCCCGAAGGCATCTACCAGATTTTCGTGCAGGGCTATGTGCGCGACGAAGGACCCAATAACAGTCCTTTCGCTGAGTTGAGCAATATTCCTGTGAAGCTCTATCTGAACAATTCGCTGAACGACTTCCCTGACATCTATTCTGAGAAAGCAGGTGATGAATATAAAGACGAGAATGGTCTCCTTGGCGGATTGGCTGAATCAGGCAACTGGGATAGTCAAGGCCAATCCGGTTATCCTAATTCAATGGCAGCAGCCAGCAAGTGCTTCAGCTGGGGCATGTATGAGACATCTGCTTTCGGTCCGGTGAAGGCTGGCGAGCCCATGCGCATCGGCGTGAAGAGCGTGAACATGACTACCGACTGGTGGTGTATCTTCGACAACTTCAGACTCAAGTATCAGGGATTCCTGCCCGAATATGTGAAGCAGGCTCTGGAAAAGGCACTGCTTACTGTCGACATGGAAGACAAGCAGATTGGCGCTGACGTCAAGGAAAATGCAGCTGCTCTGATTAGTCAGGCTAACGCACTCCTTGGTGAATATGCCAGCCACAGTGCAGACGACGAGGCATACGGAAGGCAGATGTTTGACGTGCTGTATGACATTTATGACATCCAGCCTGCCGTCATGGCTTCTGTGACGCTGTTTGAAAAGCTGAACGAGGCTCTCCTCAATCTTGCCACTGCTCTGGATAAATACGTAGACAGCCCTGCTTATGATGAGGCTGAAGCACTGAGAACCGAAGTGGAAACGGGCATTAATGGCCTTACCAACGCTCAGGCAGAGGAATACATCAGCAAGATTACGGAAATGCTGACCAAGCTGCGCCTTCCCTCTGATGCAGAAATCGCACAGGCCAGCGACCAGGCTCCCCTTGACATGACCAGCGTCATCCTGGCACCCAGCTTCGAGAACGACGAGTGGGGCTATCCCGAGAATTCTAACGAGGGTTGGAACAATCCTGGCAATCTGGGCAACGCTGCCAGCGATACTCAGGCCGACCAGAAGCTGTGCTTCGCTATGGAGTTCTGGCAGATTGCCTTCGACCTGTATCAGGAATTCTACGGAATGCCCGCTGGTACCTATATGCTGCAGGTTGACGGTTGGGTGCGCAATGGCAGCAACGAGGAGAACTACACCCAGTGGCAGACTAATCCCGAAGCAAGCATGGCATTCCTCTATGCCAAGGATGGTGAAGACACCTATTACTCTGCTCCTCTGGCTAACATGATGAAGGCCGCTCCCACGGAGAACATTCCTTTCATCACCGTCGACGGAGATGAGATCTATGAGCTGGTAGAGACAACGTTAGGCGAGACAGCCTACTGGCTGCCCAACACCATGATTGGCGGACGCTCCTACCTCGACCTGGGCAAGGAAGAAGGCAGCATCGACGGCGCCTACACCAGCAAGGTCATCCTGAAGGTGAAGGAAGACGGCAAGCTGCGCATCGGTGTCAAGAAGGAACAGCAAAAGGATAATAGCTGGGTTGTCATCGACAACTTCCGCCTGTTCTACTATGGCGCCAACAGCTCGCTGCAGCCCAGCGGCAACGCACTCACTGTTGAGAGCATCGCTATGGGACAGCCCGTCAAGGTGGAGTTCTTCACACTCGACGGACGCAAGGTGAACAGCCTGCAGAAGGGCATCATGATCCAGAAGGTCACCCTCGACAACGGCAACGTCGTAGTTCGCAAGATTCGTTACTAATTGTTTGTCTTGCGCACGCGCACGCGCATGTATATAATAAATGTAAGATAATCTTAGCCTGATAAGGATTGGTGGCGGCAGCAAATGCCGTCGCCAGTCCTTGCTTTTTTCCTGAGTTTACAAAAAAATCCCCAAAATTTCATGGGTCCTTCTGGTCCCGGAAATCCCCATTGGCCTCACAGGCCCTCAAAGCTGAAAACTTTCAGCCCGTAGAGACGGGCGACAACATAAGAAAAATATACTAAAAACAATTAACTATATTATGAGACGACACTCAATCATCAAACCCGCACAACGGCTGACTGCTGCTGCTTGCACGCTGATGATGGCAGGAACCATGCTCACCACATCGTGTAAGGACGATGTGCTGACCGGACAGCCGGAATGGCTGGGCAACTCCATCTATGAGCGACTGCAGGATGAAGGCAACTACACCACCGTGATGCGCCTCATCGACGACTTGGGGCAGCACGACGTGCTGGCGCACACCGGCTCGAAGACACTCTTCGCCGCCGACGACTCGGCCTACAACGTGTGGTTCCGTAACAACAACTGGGGCGTGAAGAGCTACGAACAGCTCTCATTGGCACAGAAGAAGCTGCTGCTGAAGAACGCCATGATCAACAATGCCTACCTCATCGAGCTGATGTCGAATGAGAAAGCAAAGAGCGACAACTCCACACCTCTGGAGGGCCGGGCCATGCGCCGCGAGACAGCAGTATCCATCTACGACTCTGTCTATATCATGCCGCCGTCGAAGTTCCCGGAAGTGGAAACGTGGGCAGAGCTGCGCAAGCGCAACAAGCCCATACCCATTATGTGCGACATTACTGAGCCGCCGATGATTCACTTCCTGCCATCATTCATGCACTATCACAACATCACCGACGAAGACCTCGACATACTTACCAACCATCAGGCAAAGTCAACGGCCGAAGCGTGGGTCAATGGTAAGCGCGTCAGCGTCCGCGACATAACCTGCAAGAACGGTTACATTCAGAAGGTGGACGGCGTGGTGGAGTCGGCACAGAATATGGCGCAGATCATGCACCAGCATCCCAACATGTCGACCTACACCAATATCGTCGACCGTTTCTCGGTGCCTGTGCCCGACCTGGACGATAAAGGAGGCTTCGGCACCTATAGCAGCGAGTACAACCGCCTGTATAATCGTGAGGACACTGTCTATGTGCTCGCATATTATGCCAACCGCTTTGCCAACACTAAGATTCTCGCTGACGCGCAGGAAAAGAACAACTGCGGAGGTCAGTTAGTCTTCGACCCGGGCTGGAACCAGTACGTTGACTCTAAGCTTGACGTCACCTTGCACAATGATGCCGGCGTGATGATTGTGCCTTCCAACGATGCCATGGAGCATTTCTGGAACAACGAAGGCCGCGCTTTGCAGGACGAGTTTGGCACATGGGACAACGTGAACATGAAGGTGCTCACCGCTCTTGTGCGCAACCACCAGCTTAGCTCCGTCACCGCCTCAGTGCCGTCGAAGTTCCACACCGTGCTGAACGATGCTTTCGAGTCTCTCGGCATCACAAAGAACGACATCGACTCATGCTTCATCGGATGCAACGGCGTGGTCTATTTGACCAACAAGGTGTTCATGCCTGTGGAGTTTGTATCGGTGCTTGCACCCGCCTCGTTCCATAACCAGTCGATGAGCCTTATCTATTGGGCACTGACCGGTGCAGAGCAGTATTACAAGATTTCCTACGACAGCTATGGGCACATCAGCAGCGTCGACACCTATCCGTTCAATTTCAAGCCCTACCTGCTCTCCATGAGTTCGCGCTATGCCATGCTGCTGCCCACCAATGATGCCATGCAGACATATATCGACCCCGTGTCCTACGGCGGCGAGTCGATGCGTATCGGCGAGTCGGGTGACACTACCACACTGATAAAGGTGAACGCCATGACTTGGGAATACGACACATCGAAGCCGCAGAGCGAATGGGCGCAGGCCAGACCGCGTCCTGTCGTGGTGGAGAAAGACGGAACACTCACTGTAGACGGAGGTGCCCCTCAGCAGCCCGTTACCGCAGCGAGGGTGCGCAACATGCTTGAGAACCTCATCAACCAGCTCATCATCGTCATTCCCGACTCAGCAAAGCAGAAAACCCTCGACGACTATCTCAATGAAGGCTATCCCTACTTCCTCACGAAGGGTGGAAGCATGGTGCGTGTCAGTCGCGGCGAAAACGGACATCTCTGTTTCGAAGGAGGCTGGCAGATGGAAGGCAATGGTAAGCCCGTCGTCGTGTCGGAAGAGTATAAGGAAGACAACGGCATCAGCTACCAGCTGGAAGAGACATTGCCACTGCCCACCACGAAATCGCTCTCAATGGTGTTGAAGTCGCACGATGAATACAACACGTTCCTGCGCTTGGCCAACAACGACCTCACGGCACTCTTCTCGAAGAGCATCAAGGCCGGCGGCAGCGAGACTTTCACTGCTGGCAGCTCGAAGCAGAACAATGTCAACCTGACGCTCTTCGACAATTATAACTACACTGTCTACGTACCTACAAACAGTTCCATCGAGAAACTGCAGCAGGAAGGCAAGCTTCCCACGTTCGAGACCATCGATGCTTCTTGGAACGAGAAAAAATCGGCCGCTTTCGACAGTCTGCTGGAAGCAGAGCACCTGCTCATCGAGAACTTCCAAGAGCTGGCCGGTCCGGTGAGAACCAGCTATCGCAAGAGGGCGAAGGAACTGGTGCAGAATGTGGTGAGAGACTTCGTGCGCTACCACGTGCAGGACCATAGCATTGCCGTCGGCCTGGCTTCTGACCGCTACAACGGCCAGTTTGAGACCATGAAGCGCAATCCCGTGAACAATCGTTTCTTCACACTCGGTGTGAGTTTTGACAATCAGCAGATTACCGTCACTGACGAGATGGGACAACAGCATCACGTCATCACCACACCCGGCCTCTACAACAACATCGTCCGCGAATACTGGATCAAGAACAACTTGCAGCGCATGGTGAGCGATGCAGTCGTGCACCTTATCGATAGCCCGCTGATGTATCAGGAGATGCGTCCCTGGCGTGAGGTTGTGCTTGAGGCCCTTAAAGCAGAGTTTATGAAATAACCTAACAACAGAATAAACGGATGAAACGGATAAGAATATTTTTTTACGGATTGCTGCTGGCCCTGCTGCCCTTGTGCGCTTCGGCACAGGAGATAACCTCCGTACACGGCACGCTGACTGACGAATACGGCCCACTGCTGGGAGCCACAGTCTGCGAGATTGACGCCAACGGACGTATCATCAATTCGGCCGTCACTGACCTGAACGGCAATTTCACGATGAAGGTGAAGAACACGAAAGACAAGATACGTTTCAGCTATATAGGCCTGACTACCGTCACGATGGCCATCAATAAGACAACCTACAACCTGCGGATGAAGTCAGAGAACACCATCCAGCCCGTGGTGGTGAAGGCAAAGAAACGTGCGCAGGGCAACGGCTTGCCCATTCCCGAGCGCGAGATCTCATACGCCTCGCAGACCATCTCGATGAAGGAGTTTGAGGGCCTGGGCATGACCACCATCGACGAGGCCCTGCAGGGCCGTATCGCTGGTCTCGACATCATTGGCAACAGCGGTAACCTCGGTTCTGGCTCTACCATGCGCCTGCGCGGTGCCAGTTCGCTGTCGACACTGACCGACGGCAACCCGCTTATCGTTGTCGACGGCAACATCCGTGAGGTGAACCTCGACAACTTCGACATGGCCGGCGCCAACGACGAGAAGTTCGCTGAGTTGCTGAACATCAATCCCGAGGACATCGCCAGCATTACCGTGCTGAAGGATGCCGCAGCTGCCGCTGTCTACGGCTCGCAGGGTGGCAACGGTGTCATCGAGCTCATTACCAAGCGCGGTGCACGCGGCAAACCTCGTGTGAGCTATCAGCTGCGCCTTACCGGCACCTATCAGCCCAAGGGCTACGATCTGCTCAATGGCGACGACTATACGATGATGCTGAAAGAGGCTTACTTCAACCCGCAGCAGGACGACAGCAAGTCGGCCGATGTGCGTGAGTTGAACTACGAGGATGATTTCTCGGAATACGAGATGTACAACAACAACACTGACTGGCGCGAAGCTGTCACGCAGTGGGGTCTGCGCCAGAACCATTATGTCACCATCAGTGGTGGCGGTGAGAAGGCACTCTTCCGTATCAGCGGCGGCTACGACCATGAAACAGGCTCCGTCATCAAGCAGAAGATGAATCGCTTCACCACCCGTGTGGCTCTCGACTACAACGTGTCGGAACGCATCCGCGTGAGCACCAACTTCTCGCTTACTTACACGAAAAACGACATGAACTATAGCGACCTGCTTAACATCTCGCTGAAGAAGATGCCGAACATGAGCATCTATGAGCAGGATGAAAACGGCAACGATACTGATCGCTATTACACCATGCTGCAGAGCGGCTCCACCATCTTCAACAACGACCAGAAAGGCTATGTCAACCCCGTTGCTTCGGCTCACTTGGCAAAGAGCCAGCGCCGCAGCTACGACATGAACCCTGAGCTGATTATCGACTACAACCTGCTGGGCCTTGACGAAGACCACTGGCAGCTGAAGTGGCGAGGCTCCGTCTTGATGAACATTGCCAACCAGTATAACGAGTCGTTCTTCCCCCAGGATCTGGCCAGCGGCGTCATCACTGGCAGCGGCATTAACCAGGCAGCCAACAGCTCGGCCAAGAGCGTGTCGTTCAACACGAAGCAGACGCTGACGCTGACGCCCGCCTTCACCAACAAAGACCACAGCATGATGATGATGGGCCGCTTCGAGCTGACCAGCGGCAGCAGCAACTCGCAGTCGACCAACGGCTACGGCCTGCCCTCAACGGGCGGCGTCATCACCAGCCCCGCTGCTGGCGGCATCATCAGCGGCATGGACTCGCCCTATAGCCAGTGGCGATCCATGTACTATACCTTCTCGGCACACTACGCCTACAAAGAACGCTACATTGCCGACTTCACCGTGCGTGCCGACGGCACCACCAAGTTTGGCCCGGGACATCGCTGGGGCTACTTCCCCTCAGTGTCGCTGAAATGGATTATCAGCGACGAGCCTTGGATGCAGAAGCTGAAGCCCGCCTTGTCGATGCTGGCCATCCGTCCAGGCTGGGGCCGAGTGGGCAACCAACCGCGCGACAATTATCTTTACACTTCCACATACGGTGCCGGCGGTACCTATATCGACCGTGCGTCGATGGTGCCCTTGCGCCTGCGCCTCTCCGACCTGAAGTGGCAGCTCGTCACCAGCTATAATGTCGGTGTTGACCTCGGTTTCTTCGACGGTCGCCTCAACCTCACGCTCGAAGGCTACCGCAGCACCACTACCGACATGCTCATGGAGAATTTCCGAATTCCCTCCAACTCCGGCTATCCCACCAAGAGATATCACAACAACGGCAAGATGCGCAACACCGGCTGGGAGTTCCACATCAATACCAACCGCCTGCTGAAGATCAACAAGTTCTCGATGGATATGAACGTGAACTTCGGCAACAACCGCAACGAGATTCTGGAGATGGACGAGTACATTCTCGAGAACAAGAACTCCATCTATGGCTATGAGAATGCGGAGCGCCTGGTGCGTGTGCAGCTGCACAACCCCTTCGGCGCCATCTACGGTTTCCGCTTCAAGGGCGTCTACCAATACAATTACAGCACGTTCCGCAATGCCGTTGAAGGCATGACTCGCGAGCAGATCTATGACTACTGGGCCAACTTCGTGGCCGAGGGCAAGACAGCTCCTGTGGCCGTGTCAGCCAACGGACAGATTATTCTCGACGGCAACGACGTGCCCAAGCGCATCATGTATGACTATCGTGTCGACGGCACAGGTCACAACCAGTCCTATCAGGGCTTCAACGGTGGCGATGCCATCTATGAGGACGTCAACTACGACGGCCAGATCAATGCCCTCGACATTACCTATCTCGGCTCGTCGCTGCCCAAGCTCACCGGCGGCTTCGGCTTCTCGTTCAATCTCGGCGAGTGGCGCCTGAGCACACAGTTCACCTATCGCGTGGGCAACAAGATTATCAACATGGCACGCCTGCGCTCCGAGGCCATGATCAACAACGACAACCAGAGCCAGGCCGTGAACTGGCGCTGGCGCAAGGAGGGCGACGTGACATCCATTCCACGTGCCATGTACGGTGCTTCCACCAACTTCAACACGCTTATCAGCGACCGCTTTGTCGAGGACGGCTCCTACCTGCGTATGAGCTACGCCCAGCTGTCCTATTCGCTAAGGAAACAGCAGCTGAAGTGGTGTGGCCTCAACCGTGTTTCGCTCTATGCCAGTATCAACAATCCATTCGTCATTACGAAGTACAGCGGTGTCGACCCCGACATTGCCTTCGGCGGCGAATGGCCTGCTACCGACGACGCACAGACACCGCGCCCGCGTTCTTATACACTCGGTATCACTGTTGAGTTCTAACTAAATTGAGAATTGAGATTTGAGAATTGAGATTTGAGAAATGAAGATTATGAAGACTATCAAGAATATATATCATGCCATAGGCCTCTGTGTCCTCTGTGTCCTCAGTGCACTCTGTGTCTCCTGCTCCGACTTCCTCGAGATCAAGCAGATGAATGAAATCATCCTCGAAGATTTCTGGAACGAGAAAACTGACGTTGAGAATGTGGTGACCGGATGCTATGCCGCGATGCTCGAGAGCGATATTCGTGAGCGTATGATGGTGTGGGGCGAAGGCCGCAGCGACAATGTGGCAGGCGGACGCGACATTACCAACCAGCTCAACCTCTACAATGTGCTGCGCGAGAACATCACTGCCATGAACACCTACACGAAGTGGGAATCGTTCTATACCGTCATCAATTACTGCAACACCGTGCTGAAGTATGCGCCGACGCTCAACAGCGTAGACCCCAGCTTCACACAGGCCGACCTGAAAGCCACCGTTGCCGAGATGACCGCCCTGCGCTCGCTGTGCTACTTCTATCTTATCCGCACCTTCCGCGACGTGCCCTTCAGCCGCGAGGCATTCATCGACGACGACCAGCGCATGGACCTGCCCGCCACGCCCTTCTACGACGTGTTAGACAGCCTCATCTACGACCTGGAGAGTGTCAAGGGCGATGCCGTCACCCGCTACCCGCTCACCGAGCCGCGCGACCAGACGGGCCGCATCACCCGCGACGCCATCTACGCCATGCTCTGCGAGATGTATCTGTGGAGACAGAACTACGACGACTGCATCCGCTACGCCGAGATGCTCATCGAGTCGAGGAAAGAATACTTCAAGGAGAAGGTGAGCACCGCCGGATTCAGAATCAGCGCCAGCGAGGCCGAGCAGATGCTGGAGCGCACCAACGGCTATCCGCTGGAATGTCTCCACCTGAGTGGCGCCAACTATGGCAGTGTCTATCAAAACATTTTCGTCAAAGGCAACAGCTTTGAAACCATCTTCGAACTGGTTTATGCCGACAACCCCTCCGGCAGCGGACAGAAGGCCAACTCGGCCATTGGCAGCTTCTACGGCAACAGCCGCGATAAAATGGGCTCATGGGTGGCTCCCAACCTCGTTGTCGAGGATGCCGTCAAAACAGAAGCCCGCACTGTCTTCGAAGACGCTAACAAGGCCTACGACGCACGTCTCTACACCACCTTCAGCTCAAGCAGCGGTTATATCACCAAATATGCTACCAGAGAGCAAGATGTCGATGTCTCCACTTCGAAGGTGGCCGACAACGAGAAGAACACCGACAACAGGCGCACTTACTTCGGCGACGGTGAAAACGGCAGCAAGTGGGTAATCTACCGCCTGCCCGACATCATGCTTCTTGAGGCCGAAGCTCTCTGCCAGCAGATGACTGAGGGCACCGACAGCGCTGCCGTCAGCATGAACCGCGAGAAGCTCGACAAGGCCTTCCAGCTGGTCAATGCCATCAACAAGCGCTCAATCTGCAAGAACACCCTGCTGGCTGCTGACACGCTGAAGCGCAACAACTATAACAGCAAGTCGCAGATGGAAAGCCTGGTGCAGCGTGAACGCCGCCGCGAACTGATGTTCGAAGGCAAACGCTACTACGACCTGGTGCGCTACGCCATGCGTGCCGGCAATACTAACGAGTTTGCTTCCATCATGTCAAACCGCGAAGACGTCAACCAGGGCTTTGTCAGCAATTTCTTCAAGAAGATGGACGCCATCTTCTGGCCCTACAACTATGAAGAGATGCGCGTCAACCGCAACCTCGTGCCCAACCCGGTCTTCGGCACAGGCGAGAACGAGAGCTACGAGAAGACATCCAAATAACCTGCAGGAATAGTAATAAAATTTTACATGCGAATAGCCCATGAAAAAAAACATCATCCGCGTAAAAAAATCTATCGATAGATTTTTTCAAAAGTGAGGTCTTTTTTTCAAAAAACATCGATCGATTTTTGAAAAACTCACAACGCCCCTGTTTATGGGATTTTCCGCAGGTTGAAAAAACAAGACTCAGATAATAAAAAATATTTACAATATATGAAAACCAAGACCATAAAGAACCGGTTCAAGAACTTGCTCCTCAGGCTCGCCGCCTTGGCTCTCCCACTCGGGGGAGTAGGAGAGGGGCTGTTACTTACCTCGTGTTCCGACGAGCCCGACAGCGAGTATTACTACACGTTCACGGGTGAGATGATCAGCGACTATCTGGCCAACCGCCCCTGCTACAGCCAGTTCAAGACCATCGTGGAGCGTGCAAAGCTGATGGACCTGCTCTCCACCTACGGCAAGTACACATGCTTCTTGCCATCCAACGATGCCGTCGATGAATATCTCAGGAACCGCGGCATGCAGAGCGTGGATGAGCTCAGCGATGCCGACTGCGACACCATTGCCCGCACACACATCATCGACAACCTCTACACCACCTTCTCCATGAACGCCCAGACCATTCCCACCACCAACATGCTGGGACGCTATCTGGCCACGTCGCAGGGCATCGATGCCGACAGCAATGCCGTCGTCTACATCGAGAAGAAGGCGCATGTCATCTTCGGGCAGACACTCGAAGACGGCACTTACATCCATCAGAACGACTCTGTGGAGAACGGCATCATACAGCCCATCGACAAGGTGATAGAGAAGTCGAACAGCTTCGTAGCCGACATCCTGCGCGACAACCCCGACATCAGCATCTTCTATGAGGCCCTGCTGCAGACTGGCGTGCGCGAGCAGATACTGCTCATCGAGGATCCCGACTACAGCAACAAGCAGCCCAGATACCGCTATCGCTCCGACATCTGGGAAGAGGTGGCTTGGGTGCCTGACCATAAGAAATACGGCTACACCGCCTTCGTCGAGCCCGACTCACTCTATAAGGCAAAGTTCGAGGAATACGGCATCGACACCAGCCGCGGCAACCTGCACGCGCTCTATGACCTGGCCTGTCTCTTCTACGACCCCGTCTATCCTGGCGATGTCAATGCCGAGGGACACAGCTTCGACAACCTCAAAAGCCCTGTCAACCCGCTGCACCGCTTCGTGCAGTACCACATACTCAACCGCTATGTGGGGCCTGACCAGCTCACACCATTCGAGCCCAAGCAGACACGCGAGGCCTTCGGTTTTGACACCCGACTCTGCAACCCCGTCGAATGGTATCAGACACTGCTGCCCTACACCATGCTGAAGATTGAGCAGCTCAGCAAGAACAGTCGCAAGGATCCACAGAACATCAACAGCCATCTGAACGAACTGGATATCTACGGACCTGATCTCGCCTACAAAGGCCAGCACTTCGTCAACCGGCGCTATGAGTCGCCCGACTATGAGCACCGCGGCGCACACATCCTCAATGTGGCCAATGAAAGCCCCGACGTGGAGGATGATGCTGTCAACGGCCACTATTACTATGTCGACGACCTCGTAGTGTTCAGCATGGACGTGCGCGACGTAGTGCAGAACATGCGCATACGCATGGACTTCTCCAGCATCTTCCCCGAGGTGATGAACCAGGGCATCCGACTGGAAGGCAACTATGACAAGGATGACGACCAGAACTTCCCCGACGAAAAAGAAATACCCGACAACGGCCGCAACTACTACTTCCCGGAAGGCTATCTCGACGGCGTCAGCTTCACCAACTGCTATGTGGTGCTGCGCCGGCCCCACTGCAATTTCTGGTCGTGGCAGGGCGACGAGTGGAACCTCAAGGGCAAGTACGACTTCACCTTCCGCATACCGCCCGTGCCCTACAGCGGTGAGTGGCAGCTGCGACTCGGATTCTGTGCTATTCCTCGCAGAGGCATCATGCAGACCTACTTCGACGGCGAGCCGCAGGGACTGCCCCTCGACATGACCAAGTTCCTCAATAGCGACCTCTACATCAGTGATCGCTTCGTCGATGACGAAAGGCTCGACAACTATAAAGGCATGAGCGACGAAGACCGTGCTGCTGAGCAGAAACTGCTGCGCAACCTGGGTGCCTATCGCGGCGGACGAAGCATCTACCACTTTGCTCCAAACGCCTCTCCTACAGATCCGAATTTCAGAAGCTATTTCGCAGGCAATCCCAGAACCTACCGCAAAATACTCTTCCAGGGCTACATAGATGCCACGAAGGACCACTACATCCGTTTCCGTGTAGGCAGCGGCAATACCGATGCCGGTCAGGACAACGAGTTCATGCTTGACTATTTCGAGATGGTGCCTAAGTCTGTCTATGGCATTGGCGGCGACAGCGAAAACGAGATGGAAGACGACCTCTAATCCAATAAACGTAAAACAATAAACAATCCAGATATGAAGAATCCATTTAATATAAGTGGCCGAACCAAAGTGACAATGGTTACTGGTTATTGTCTGTTGGTTATTGGACTCACTGCCTGTACCGACAAGTGGGACGACCACTACGAAGGACAGGCTACTGCCCAGTACGGCATGAGCGACAACACGCTGTGGCAGGCCATCAAGGCCAACCCGCAGCTGAGCAACTTCGCCAGCGTGGCCGAGGCGTGTGGCTTCGACCGCACACTCAACTCCGCACAGGTGCTCACCGTCTTTGCACCCACCAACGACTGCTTCTCGAAAGACCAGGCACAGGAGCTCATCGCACGCTATCAGACAGAGAAGGCCAACGGTACGCTGGAGAACGACAACACTGTGATGAAGGAATTCATACAGAACCACGTGGCATTGTTCAACTTCTCAGTTTCTGGCCATACCAACGACTCCATTCGCATGATGAACGGCAAGAAGCTGCCACTGCTCAGCAACAAGCTGGGCAACGCGTCGCTGCTCTCGAAGAACGCGCTCTACAGCAACGGCATACTCTTCACCGTCGACAACACCGTGGAATTCCTGCCCAACGTCTTCGAGTACATACGCAAAGACGCCGACCTCGACAGCCTGCGAGCGTTCCTCTACAGCGGCGATCCCCTCATCAGTGGTCGCAGCTATCCGCAGTTCTACTACAAGGAATTCATGCCCAGCCTCAGCGTGGCAGGCAGCATCAAGGACGGTAAGACGCAGTATCTCGACTCAGTCTTCATCCAGCGCAACCGACTCTTTGAAACTTTGGGCAACCTGCATGTAGAGGACAGCGCCTACATCTTCCTCGCTCCTACCAACGAGGAGTGGAGCAAGCTCGTGGAAGAATACGAGCCTTACTTCAACTATCGCGAAGGCATCGACAAGCGCGACTCGCTCGTCTACCGCAATACACGTCTCGCCATCATGAAGGGCACCACCTTCAGCCGCACGTTCAACACCGATGAGGCATTGCGCGACTCGGCCATGTCGGTGAACTGCGTCAGGGAATATGCCATGCGCAGCCTGACGTGGGGGCAGCCCTTTGAATACTATCAGTATTACAAACCGATGAACCAGAACGGCGCACTGGCTGATACGGAGGTGATCAGATGCAGCAACGGCGAGGTGCGCAAAGCTTCACATTGGAATATCGACAAGCGCATGACCTTCGACCAGTACATTGTCGTGGAGGCTGAATACAGTTCAAACCGAAAGGACGTGAGACGTGCCTATGACGCACAGCTGAAAGACTCTGTAAACCTGGCTACCGTGACCGAATACGTCGTACCTACCGACAATGCCTTCCGCGGCCGCGTGTGGGACAATGGCTTCATCGAGGTGGAACCAACGGTTTCAGACAACATCTATATCAACTTCTATCTGACCAATGTTCTTTCCAACATTCCATACGACATCTATCTTGTAACAGTTCCTGCACTGGCCAGCGACAGCAACGCCACCATAGCCCAGCGACTGCCGACAAAGCTGCGCTGCACCATCAGCAGTCCGGGCGTGAAAAAAGACTACAAGTCTGTAGAATTCTCCACCACCCCCAACGCGATAGACTATCTGCTGGTGGCCGAGAACTATACATTCGACTACTGTACTTACGGACTCACTTCAGCCAACATGCAGACTGTGATGGAAGTGGAGTCGCGCGTAATGAACGCTGAAAACGATGTGAGCTTCTCGCGCACGCTGCGCATCGACTGCATCCTGCTCGTGCCGCATGGCTCATTGCAGCTTGTCGATGCCCTTCCCGCTTCCGAGCCCATTGCACCATCGGCCCAGGGAAAGCCTGGCGTGTTGCTCTATCCGCACGGGCAGTACACCGACCGCGACTATAAATACTGGTATATGCTTCGCTAATATGTTCCACGATCTATTCACAAAGAAAGAAACTATGAGACGATATATCCTATTTGGCATGACCCTGTCGCTGCTGACAGCGCTGCCCGCCAGCCTCTATGCTCAGGACGACGAGCAGGAAGAGGTGGAGGTGAGTGCTCCGGTCAGGAAAACCGTTGTGCAGAAACACTATCCCACGCGCACTGTCCGCGGCCATGTGATTGATGCTGCCACGCGTCAGCCCGTTGCAGGTGCCATCGTGCGTGCCGCCGAGATTGACGGTTTCAGCACGCTGACAGACGATGACGGCTCCTATGAGTTGAAGGTGCCCCTTTTCGCCACCGCCATCTTCATCACCACCACCGACTATAGCGCGCAGCTTCAAGGCCTTACGACCGATGAGGAGCAGCGCACGTCAATGCTCTATGTCACTACCTTCCGCAGCGACTATACAGCAAAGACCAATGTGATGAATGTGCGGGAGGCAACCGACTTCCGCTACACCAACGCCATTAACATCAAGGATGAGATGCAGGACCAGATGGGCGCCTACGTGCACACCATCAGTCGCGGCGGCACGCCCGGCGTGGGTTCGGTGATGTTTATGCAGGGTCTTAACTCGCTGAACGTCAACGCCCAGCCTCTTGTCGTCGTCGACGGCGTCATCATCGATCAGCAGTACACGCGTACCATGCTGCACGAGGGCTTCTACAACGATGTGCTGTCGAACATCAATCCGGCTGACATCGAGAAGGTCACCGTGCTGCGCAACGGCACTGCACTCTATGGAGCCAAAGGAGCCAACGGCGTCATTCTTATTCAGACACGCCGCAACAAGTCGATGGCAACGCGCATCACCGCCAACATCTCGGCCGGCGTCACCATGGAGCCAAAGTATTACTCCGTGATGGACAACGACGCCTATCGCGGCTACGCCTCCGAACTGCTGAAGACCACGCAGACGCTGACGCGCACCTTCAAGTTCCTTAACGAGAATCCCAACTATTACTATTACGACCTCTATCATCAGAACACCGACTGGAAGGAATATGTCTATCGCACAGCCTTCACCCAGAACTACGGCATCAATGTGGAGGGCGGCGACGACGTGGCCAACTACAATCTCTCAGTGGGCTACAGCAACCAGCAGAGCACGCTGAAGAAAAACGATATGGACCGCCTGAATGTGCGTTTCAACACCGACATCGGTCTGGGCCCGAAAATCGACGTGCGCTTCGATGCTTCGTTCTCGAACATTACACGCAACCTCCGCAACGACGGTGCCCCTATTGGCTATGATGAAGGAACACCCACGGCGCCATCGTTCCTCGCCTACGTCAAAAGTCCGTTTATGAGTCCCTATAGCTATGGACACGATGAGACAGGCGCCGGTCGTTTCTCCACTTCGAAGTTCGACATCACTCATGAGAATTATCTGGAGGAGGCCATGGTCAGATACGGTAGCTACAACTGGCAGCTGGGCAATCCCGCCGCCATCCTCGAGTGGTCGGATGCCGAGAACAAGAACCATTTCGAGAACTCCATGCTCAACCTCACCATTACGCCGAAGTATCTGATTAACAACAACCTGTTCATCAGCGAGCACTTCAGCTACAACCTGGTGAACACCAACGAAATGTTCTACATTCCCATCAACGGCACGCCCCCCTATTATGTGTCCAGTCTGGCCCGCTCTGTGGAGAATGAGGTGCGCTCACTGGCCTCGAAGCAGAACTCCGTTATGAGCGATACGCGCATCGACTGGACGAAGCGCTTCAACGCCCATCACCTGCATCTTTTCGGAGGTGCCCGCATCAACTGGGAGAGCTACTCCGTCAACCGCCAGTGGGGCTACAACACCGGCAGCGACAAGACACCGCGTATGAACGCCAGTCTGCTGGGCAAGGGTGCCAAGAGCATCAACGAGAACTGGAACAGCATGGCATGGTATGCACAGGCTGAGTACAATTACAAGAGCCGCTACTATGTACAGGCCAACCTCACGATGGATGGTTCTTCACGCTTCGGCTCCGAGAGCGGCGACATCAAGCTGTTGAAGGCTCCTTGGGCCATTTTCCCCGCTGTGCAGGCTTCGTGGGTGATGAGCAACGAGCCTTGGCTGGCCAAAGTCAATGGCATCGACTACCTGCGCCTTACCGCCGGCTACGACGTCAGCGGTAACGACGACATCGACTACTATGCTGCCCGCAGTTACTTCAGCTCCACACTCTATCAGAACCGCATTTCCGGTCTGGCCTTCGAGGGCATTGGCAACAACAGCATCAAGTGGGAGACGACACGCCGCCTGAACGCCGGTTTCGAGTCGCGCTTCCTCAACAACCGCCTCGGCCTGTCGTTCAACTATTTCCGCTCTGCCACCAGCAACCTTCTCACCCGTCAGACGCTGGGCTATCTCAGCGGATTGCGTGAGAACTGGTCAAACGACGGCAAGCTGAAGAATGAAGGCTTCGATGTCGATGTCAACGTGAAGGTGCTGGCCATGAAAGACTGGCAGTGGCAGGTAGGCGCCAGTGTGGGCCATTACAAGAATGAGCTCACCCAGCTGCCGCAGACTGCCCAGCAGCTGGCCGACGGCACGCGCTACTTCGACTCCGAGGTCTACGGAGCCACCATCCGCTCGCAGGAGGGGCAGGCGTCAAACCTCTTCTATGGATACAAGGCACTCAGCGTCTTCTCTACTACCGAGGAAGCCATGCAGGCAGGACTGGCAGGCGAGAACGGCCTCTATTTCACGGCCGGGAATGGCATCGACAAAAATTATTTCGGTGCAGGTGATGTGCACTTTGCCGACCTGAACGGCGACGGCATGATTACTGAGGCCGACCAGACCGTCATCGGCGACCCCAATCCCGACATCTATGGCAACATCTACAGCTCGTTGGCATGGAAGCGCCTGCGTCTTGACGTGCGCTTCAACTATTCGCTGGGCAACGATGTCTACAACTACATGCGCTCGCAGCTTGAGGGTGGCAACCGATTTATGAATCAGACCACGGCCTTGGAGCGCCGCTGGCAGGTGGAAGGGCAGCAAACAGACGTGCCCCGCATCACCTTCCAGGATCCTATGGGCAACGCGCGCTTCAGCAATCGATGGATTGAAGACGGTTCCTATCTGCGCCTGAGAAGTGTCACCCTGAGCTATGACCTGCCGCTGAAGTCAGAATTCTTGCAGGGTATGCAGTTCTGGGTGCAGGGCAACAATCTGCTCACCCTGACGCGCTACCTTGGCAGTGATCCAGAGGCAGCTCTGACGGGCAACGTCATCGGCCAGGGCGTCGACGTGGGCTATTTAGGCCACAGCCGCAGCATCGTGGCTGGCGTAAAGATCAACCTGTAATCGAAATTGAAAATTGATAATTGAAAATTGAAAATTATGATTACCAAGATAAATAAAAAAGTGGCGGCAGGGGTATTCTCTCTCCTCTTTCCTCTCTCCTCTCTCCTCATGATGAGCTGTGACGACTTCTTCAACCAGGAGTCCAACGACGTGCTCTACGACGACCAGGAGCATCTCAACAATGCCGTCGACTCGGCCTGGTCAGTGGTGGGCATTCTGGGCAAGCTGCAGCTGGTGGCCGACCGTACCGTCGTACTTGGTGAGGTGCGTGGCGACCTTGTCGACCTGAGCACAGCAGCCAGCAGCGACCTGCGCGACGTGGCCAACTTCAGCGTGGGCGACAACAACATGTATAACAACCCCACCGACTACTACGCCGTCATCAACAACTGCAACTACTTCCTCGCACATGTCGACACCGCGCTGCGCAGCCGCAATGAGCCGGTGTTCATGGCCGAGTATGCCGCCGTGAAGGGCATCCGGGCGTGGACCTATCTGCAGTTAGCCCTCAACTACGGCAAAGTGCCCCTCATCACCGAGCCGCTGCTCAGCCGCGAAGATGCCGAGGCAGCCGAAAAGGGCCACATGGCAGGCATTGAAGACATCTGCACCTATTTCATTGACGACCTGGCAACCATTCCCGCACGCTACAACAATGATTTCCCGCTTGACGACCGCTATGTCTCTGTGCCGAATGTGAGCAACACCCAGCTGCTCTTCTTCCCCATCGTTCTGATGAGGGCCGAGCTGTATCTCTGGCGTGCCGCCATGACGGGCAACGTCAACGACTACAAACAGTCTGCGCTGCTTTACTACCAGTTCATCAGCGAGCGAGGCGGTACGGCAGTAGGCTATCCTACCAAGGCCGACAACCTGAGGTGGTATACGGGAACGAGCGACTTCTACTCGCCCAATGGCTCATTGGACTATGCCAGGAGCGAAGACCTCATTACCATCATTCCCAGCAACTCGTCGCCCACCGAAGGTGCCTATAGTGAGCTGCACAACCTCTTCTGCTCCAACAGCGATAACAACTATCAGGTCAGCCTTCTGGCATCGCAGCGCATCTTCGATATATCGGAGGCTCAGGACTACTGTCTGCCAGCCTCCTCCAGCGCCGAGTCTTATTCCTATGCCCCAAAGGGACTGCGTGATTATCAGTCGGGCGACCTGCGCCTGAGCGACGTCTACGACGAGGACTACGAATATGACCCGTTCACCGAGGAGCGCATCCGCACGAAGTACATCTATAAGTACAGGTCAACCAATGTCACCATCTACCGTCGCATCATGGTTTATCTGCACCTGGCCGAGGCCCTCAACGGTGCCGGCTATCCGCGCATGGCATGGCTTATCTTGGCTACCGGACTGAGCAACAGGCAGATAAAGGAGCAGGCCATACCTTACTATATGACCGAAGACCGCAGCGACTCGCTCTATCTGAGCCAGTTTGAATTCGAGGACAGAATCTATCATGTGTGCACCTTCAACGACTACAACGGTATCAGCACCGAAGGCAACCAGCTCGGCATCCACAGCCGCGGCTCAGGATGGACACCGCTGAACGACCGCTATGCACTCATCAACGACACCATCGAGCCCGACTTGCAGAAACGTCGGCAGCTCATAGCCGAGCAGCAGGTGTTCGTCGACAGTCTCCTGCTCAACGAGAATGCTCTGGAGCTGGCCTTTGAGGGTAATCGCTACTACGACCTCATGCGCTTTGCCATGCGACAGGCCAACCCCGCCGAGTTCATGGCCAAGCACATCTTTGCCCGTCGTGGCGAGGAGAAGCGCAGCGAGGTGCAGGGTGAGGTGAAGACCAACTTTGCCGACCGCAGCACTTGGTTCCTCAAGTGGAATGGCAAGATTGGCTTGACGGAGTAAACACACAGTAAAGACATCTGCAGATTGCGCAGCCGCTTTCATCCATAATGGAGAAGCGGCTGCGCTTTTCGTCTGGAGCCTGTAAAAATCGCTCAAGAGCCTCCGGAATTTCCTGCTGAGTCACTGCATCCGATTCAGAATCTTCCAAAACAGCGGTAACCACGCGGGTTACTGTCAGTAACCACGTGGGTTACTGTTAGTAACCATGCGGGTTACTGTTAGTAACCACGTGGGTTACAGTTTTTCATTTGATTTCTTGTCGTACCCGTTTGGTGGCCTTTTTTCGTGTCGCTGACTTGGGCGGCGTCATCATTTTCTTGAAAAATGCTTAAATATCTGCAATAAGATGGCTGCATTTCGTGGAAAAGTAGTAATTTTGCATTTTAATCAATAAGGAAAAAGATTGAAAATGGGAAAAATCATTGCTTTGGCAAACCAGAAGGGCGGCGTGGGAAAAACCACGACAACCATCAACCTGGCGGCCTCATTAGCCACGTTGGAGAAGAGCGTGCTGGTGGTGGACGCCGACCCACAGGCTAACGCATCCAGCGGACTGGGCGTAGACATCAGTCAGGTAGACTGCTCCCTCTACGAGTGCATCATCGACAAGACCGATGTGCGCGAGGCCATCTATACCACCGACATCGAAGGGCTGGACATCATTCCTAGCCACATCGACTTAGTGGGCGCTGAGATTGAGATGCTCAACCTCGACAACCGCGAGCGCGTCATCAAGAATCTTTTAGAGCCCATCCGCAAGGAATACGACTATATCCTCATCGACTGCTCACCCTCGCTGGGCCTCATCACGGTGAACGCCCTCACGGCAGCCGACTCCGTCATCATTCCTGTGCAGTGCGAGTATTTCGCGCTGGAAGGCATCTCGAAGCTGCTCAACACCATCAAGATCATCAAGTCGAAGCTGAACACAAAGCTTGAGATTGAGGGCTTCCTGCTGACCATGTATGACTCGCGCCTCCGTCTGGCCAACCAGATCTACGACGAGGTGAAGCGCCACTTCCAGGAGCTGGTGTTCAAAACCGTCATCCAGCGCAACGTGAAGCTCTCCGAGAGCCCTTCGCACGGCCTGCCCGTCATTCTCTACGATGCAGACTCTACAGGCTCGAAAAACCACTTGGCACTCGCTAAGGAAATAATCGCTAAGAACTCGTAAGATATGGCCGTTAGAAAGAAATATGATAAGAGTGTGCTGGGCCGTGGCTTGGATGACCTTGGCAGCGGCCGTGGCTTGGATGCCTTGATTGACACGAGCGATGTGAAGACGCAGGGTTCGTCGAACCTCAACGAGATTCCCATCGAGCAGATAGAACCCAACCCCGACCAGCCGCGACGCGAATTCGACGAGCAGTCGATGCAGGAACTGGCTTCCAGCATACAGACGATGGGCATCATAGCACCCATCACCCTGCGTCAGGTGGCTCCCGACCGCTACCAGATTATTGCCGGCGAGCGCCGCTGGCGTGCCTCGCAGCGAGCTGGGCTGAAGTCCATACCTGCCTACATCCGCACAGTCGACGACGAGAACGTGATGGAGCTGGCACTCGTAGAGAACATCCAGCGCGAAGACCTCAATGCCATTGAGATAGCTCTGGCCTATGAGCACTTGGCCGAGACAACGGGCATGACGCAGGAGAAAATCAGCGAGCGGGTAGGGAAGAGCCGTACCGCCGTGACCAACTATATGCGCCTGCTGAAGCTGCCTGCACAGATTCAGATGTCGCTGAAGAACCACGAGATAGACATGGGACATGCCCGGGCACTGCTCGCGCTCGACTCACCGTCGCTGCAGCTGAAGCTCTTCCGCGATGTGCAGAAGAACCAGTACAGTGTGCGCAAGGTCGAGGAAATGGTGCAGATGCTGAAGCAGGGCGAGGACGTGCAGACGGCCAAGAAGCGCATCAGCGCCAGGGCTCAGCTGCCCAAGCCTATGGTGGAGGCCCGTCAGCGTCTCACCTCGCTCCTTGGTGCCAAGGTGCAGCTCACCTGTTCGGCCAATGGTAAGGGGAAAATCAGCATACCCTTTGCCGACGAGGCAGAATTGGCAAGAATCATGGAAGTGATAAGTGAAAAGTAAAAAAGACCCGTCCAAGCCCTCCCAAGGGAGGAATGTTGAGATAGATAATAAAATGAAATATCATCTATTAAATAATGTAACCAGACATCTCCTTCTTTGGAGGGGCTTGGGAGGGCTTTTGCTTCTTTTGCTGTCCGCTATTCCTTCACAGGCGCAGACCGAGGTGACCGACTCCATCGTCATGGCCCTCGACTCGATGTACAACGCCATGCCTGACGAGCGGATAGCGGAAGGAAGAATAGACTCTACGGAAGAACAATCCTCCCTCAACCTGCCACCCTCCACCCTCCACCAGGAACGTGACTGGAGTAAGTGGACTCCCGACCCGCAGCGCGCACTATGGCTGGCACTCGTCATCCCGGGCGGCGGACAGATTTACAACCGCAAATATTGGAAGTTGCCGCTCGTCTACGGAGGATTCATGGGCTGCATCTATGCCATGAGCTGGAACAACATGATGTACAAGGACTATGCCCAGGCCTATCTTGACATCATGGACGACGATCCAAACACGGCCAGCTATAACAAGTTCCTGCATCTGGGCAGACAGATAACACCAAGCAACCAAGACCGCTACAAGGAAATATTCAGGAAACGTAAGGACCGCTTCCGCCGCTATCGCGACCTCAGCTTCTTTGTGATGATTGGTGTTTACGCGCTCTCGGTCATCGATGCCTATGTCGATGCCGAACTCTCTGTCTTCGACATCTCGAAGGATCTCTCGCTGAAGCTGCAGCCCGCCGTCATCGGCAACAGCATGATCAACGGCTCGCGATCGCTTGCCAGCAATGCCATTGGCGTAAACTGCGTGCTCGACTTTTGACGAAAGAATTTTTAATAACGTAATAACGAAATAAACATGAAGAAAACGATATTGATACTATTGGCTGGCCTGCCCTTTGTGGGAATGGCACAGATTGAAGCACCTGAGTTTGACGAGAACGACGACGAAAACGAGGTGGAGGTGCTGAACGAGGACGTGAGTGAGACTGGCTTCGACTTTCCCGAGGCGCTCACCGACACCAACCTCGACAGCCTGATGAACCTCTATATGATGAAGACTTACCTCACCACGTCCGACGATTGCCAGATGCTGAGCGAGAATCCGGAGTTCAGCCACGACGTCTACCGCGACCGTCTGAAGCGGATGCCTACCATCATGGACATGGCCTACAACGACGTGGTGCGCTCCTGCATCGACCGTTATATGGTGCGCCTGCGCCGTCAGGTGAGTTATATGCTGGGCGCCGCCAACTTCTACATGCCCATCTTCGAGCAGGCTCTCGACACCTATCAGCTGCCGTTGGAGCTGAAATATCTGCCCATCATCGAGTCGGCCCTCAATCCCACCGCTGTGTCGCGTGTCGGCGCTACGGGCCTCTGGCAGTTCATGCTGGCCACGGGCAAGGCATACGGCCTGGAGGTGACATCGCTCACCGACGACCGCCGCGACCCTGTGAAGTCGAGCTATGCCGCCGCCCGCTACCTTCGCGACCTCTACCTCATCTTCGGCGACTGGAACCTGGTCATTGCCGCCTATAACTGCGGGCCTGAGAACATCAACCGCGCCATACGCCGTTCTGGTGGAAAGCGCGACTACTGGGAAATATATCCCTATCTGCCAAAGGAAACGCGTGGCTACGTGCCGGCCTTCATTGCCGCCAACTACGCCATGACCTACTACTGTGAACACGGCATCTGCCCCATGCAGAGCAAGTTGCCCGCCAAGACCGATACGGTGATGGTCAGCCAGAACATTGACTTTGCCAAAGTGGCATCGGTCTGCAACCTCGACATCGACATGATCCGCTCGCTCAACCCTGTCTATCGTAAAGACATCGTGCCCGGCTACAGCACTCCGTCGCCCTTGCGACTGCCGCTGAACGATGTGTCGCGTTTCATCGACATGGAGGATTCCATCTATGCTATGAGCGGCAAACGTGAAGTGAAACCCGTTGAGGTCGTAGTGGAGGAACAGCCAGCACCCACGAGGACATCACGTCGCGAGCGGGCAC
Source organism: uncultured Prevotellaceae bacterium (assembly GCA_902778535.1). Classification (GTDB taxonomy): domain Bacteria; phylum Bacteroidota; class Bacteroidia; order Bacteroidales; family Bacteroidaceae; genus Prevotella. The sequence goes on along the minus strand of CACYYG010000010.1, from coordinate 11,394 downwards.
GTGCCACCAACACCAGCCGTGCCGTCTACTATACCGTGAAGCGTGGCGACACCCTTGGCGCCATTGCCCGCCGCAATGGCACCACAGTGGCAAAGGTGAAGCGTCTCAACGGTATGCGTGGCGACGGTATCCGTGTAGGCCAGCGCCTCCGTGTGAAGTAAACTTCTTTTTACTTCATACTTCTTTTACTTTATATATTTTTCCTGCCTATGAATGACGATGACCTTAAACTCCGCGAGGCCGCTGACGACAAACTCATCAGCGAGGCCTACGACAAGCTGATAGCTAGCTACCTTAATACGCGCCACCGCAAGAAGGTAGACCTCATTACCAAGGCCTTCAACTTCGCCCGTCAGGCACATAAGGGTGTGCGCCGGCTCTCGGGCGAGCCTTACATCATGCACCCTATCGCCGTGGCGCAGATTGTCTGCTCCGACATCGGCTTGGGCAGCACCAGCATCTGCTCAGCGCTGCTGCACGATGTGGTGGAAGACACCGACTACACTGTTGAGGACATTGAGAATATGTTCGGTGCGAAGATTGCACAGATTGTCGACGGACTGACGAAAATCAGCGGCGGCATCTTCGGCGAGCAAGCTTCGGCACAGGCCGAGAACTTCAAGAAACTGCTGTTGACGATGAGCGAAGACATACGCGTCATCCTCATCAAGATTGCCGACCGCCTGCACAACATGCGTACGCTTGACTCGCAGCCCGCTAACAAACAGTATAAGATTGCAGGCGAGACACAATACCTTTACGCGCCGCTGGCTCATCGTCTCGGATTGTACAAAATCAAGTCCGAGCTTGAGAACCTCAGCTTCAAGTTCGAACATCCCGACGACTACTACAGCATCGTGCATCAGCTGGAGGCCACGCAAATCTCGCGTCACCAGTCCTTTGAGCAGTTCACACAGCCCATCGAGAAGATTCTGAACGACATGGGCTTTGAGTACGAGATACGCGAGCGGGTAAAGACTCCTTACTCCATTTGGAGCAAGATGCAGAACAAGCATGTCACCTTCGACGAGATATTCGACATCCTGGCCGTACGCATCATCTTCAAGCCGAAGGACAGAGATGACGAGGTGGGCGACTGCTTCAAGATTTATGCCGCTCTGACCAAGATTTACCGCCGCCATCCCGATCGCCTGCGCGACTGGGTGACCAAGCCCAAGGCCAATGGCTATCAGGCGCTCCATGTCACGCTGATGTCGAAGCAGGGTCACTGGATAGAGGTGCAGATACGCTCCGACCGCATGGACGAGATTGCCGAGCAAGGTCTGGCCGCACACTGGAAGTACAAGGAAAGCATCCTGAAGAAGGCCAACGCTAATGAGGAAACCGACGACATCATGGCCGATAATCTGGCTGCCGGCTACAACAAGAGCGACGACAACTCAGAATATTCCGAGGATGAGATGAGCGAATGGCTGCACACCATCAAGGAGATTCTTGACGACCCGCAGCCCGACGCCATGGACTTCCTCGATGCCATCAAGCTCAATCTCTATGCCAGCGAAATCTTCGTTTTCACGCCGAAGGGCGAAATCAAGACCATGCCGCCCAATTCCACCGTTCTCGACTTCGCCTTTTCCATCCATACCTTCCTCGGTTCGCACTGCATCGGTGCCAAGGTGAACCACAAGCTGGTGCCGCTGAGCCACAGGCTGAACAGCGGCGATCAGGTGGAAGTGCTTTCGTCGAAGTCGCAGCACGTGCAGCCCTCGTGGATCAACTTCGTGTCGTCGGCCAAGGCCAAGGCAAAGATTCAGGCCATTTTGCGTCGCGGACAGCGTGAGCAGCAGAAGCAGGGCGAGGAAATGCTGACAGAATGGATGCAGAAGAACGGCTTCGAGATGACGTTGCCCTTGGCCGACCAGCTGGCGAAGTTCCATGAGGCATCGAGCCGTGAAGAACTCTATCAGCGCATAGGCGAGAAAACCATCCTGCTGAGCGACGAGGACGCAAACGAGCTGAAAGGCAAGAACAAGAAGAAGCCCGAGAACTCCGGCGGTGGCAGATGGCGCAAGTATGTGCCTTTCGTCAAGGCAAAGAAAACCGAGGAGGAAGCGCAGCCTGACCTCTTCATCGTGCCCGAGCAGTTCAACCGCAAGAAACCAGTCTACCTCAACGAGGAGAACATCAGCCAGTATGTATTCCCAGACTGCTGTCACCCCATCCCTGGCGACGACGTGCTGGGCTACATCGACAATCATAACAGCATAGAGATACACAAGCGTGCCTGCCCCGTGGCCAACAAGCTGAAGGCCAGCTACGGCAACCGCATCCTCGATGTGAAGTGGGACATGCACAAGCGCCTTTTCTTCGATGCTACCATCCGTCTTGGAGGCATCGACCGCCGAGGTCTTGTCAACGAGGTGACGCGCGTCATCAGCAATCAGCTCAACGTCGACATCCGCCGCCTCGCCTTTACCACCGAAGACGGCATCTTCGACGGCAGCATCGACCTGCGTGTCCACGACCGTGAGGACGTGAAGGATATCATCGACAAGCTGAAGGAAGTCGACAATCTCAAGGAAATATCTCAGATTATGTAAACCCCAAACCATCATTCAGATATGGACTACAAGAAAGTTTTTGACACAATGGTAAGCCAGACGGCAAAGTATCTCACCGACAGTCATCTGAAGACGATGGTGCTGGGCTTTTCCGGCGGTCTCGACTCCACCGTGACGGCGGCCATTTGCCAGGAAGTCGTGAAGCAATATCCCCAGCAGGAGTTCAAGTTTATCGGCGTCAGCCTGCCCTGCTCGTCAAACACTGCCGAGGAGAACGACTCCGCCTCGCTGGCCATGCGGGCGTTCTGCACCGAATACTGGACCGAGAACCTCCAGGCACAGTACCTCCTGGTCAAGGCCACGTGCGAGCAGCGCCTGCCCTCAACGCTTATTTCGCAGGGAAACATCAAGGCACGCCTGCGTATGATTTACCTCTATAACATAGCCTCGGTGACTGGCGGACTCGTCATGGACACCGACAATCTGACCGAGCACAATCTGGGATTCTGGACCATCCACGGCGACGTGGCCGACTACAACCCCATCGGCGGACTGTGGAAGCATGAAGTGTATGAGCTCTGCAAATATCTTTTCACCGAGCGTTTCACCGACAGCAACGACTTGCGCCACCAGGCGCTACAAATAGCCTATGGCATCACACCCACCGACGGCAATGGCGTGGCTGCCGGAGGCGACATGGCACAGATAGCTCCCGGACACACATACGAGGAGGTAGACGACATACTGAACACCTACCTGCAGCAGGGCAACGACGAGCAGCAGATGAAGCGCCTGCTCGATGCCTACGGTGCAGAAACTGTAGAGCGCGTACTGACCCGCCACCGCAACTCTGCTTTCAAGCGCAAGCGCATGCCGCTGGTCATCGAAAGAGCACTTTATGATTGATTGATATGAAACATTTTCTGACAAGCTTATTCATGCTGATGGCTTTTGCCGCCATGCAGGCCGCATCGCCATACGACAATGCCGATACGCTCGTCGTGGCTCGCGACGGCACCGGCCAGTTTCGCACAGTTGACGAAGCCATCGAGGTGTGCCGTGCCTTCATGGACTACCACAAGGTCATCTTCGTAAAGAAGGGCGTCTACAAAGAGAAGCTCATCATCCCCTCATGGCTGCAGAACATCGAGATTTGTGGCGAGGACCGCGACCAGACCATCATCACCTACGACGACCACGCCAACATACGCACCCCTGAGCGGCCTAACGGCATGGGCACCTTCCGCACCTACACCATCAAGGTGGAAGGCAGCGACATCACTTTCAAGAATATCACCATTGAGAACAACTCCGCACGCCTGGGTCAGGCAGTAGCCCTGCACACCGAGGGCGACCGCCTCACGTTCATCAACTGCCGCTTCCTTGGCCATCAGGACACCATCTATACAGGTGTGGCCGGCACCCGTCTCTTCTTCAAGGACTGCTACATCGAGGGCACTACCGACTTCATTTTCGGTCCCTCGACGGCGTGGTTCGAGCATTGCGACATTTTTTGCAAGGCCAACAGCTACATCACCGCTGCCTCCACGCCTCAGGAAATCACCTATGGATACATATTCAACAACTGCACCGTCAGCTGTGCACCCGATGTGACGAAAGTCTACCTGGGTCGCCCTTGGCGTGACTACGGCTACACCCTGTTCATGCATTGCTCGCTGCCCGCACAGATACGTCCCGAAGGCTGGCATCACTGGGAAGAGCAGCGCAAGCAGACCGCTCGTTACCTCGAGTTCGAAAACACCGGCGAAGGTGCTGCCACTGACAAGAGGGCAGCATGGAGCCGCCAGCTGACGAAAAAGGAAGCGAAGGCAGTGACGCTGCAAAATGTGTTTATGCATACCGACCAGTGGAATCCTGCAGAGTAGGTTTCATCTTATTGTTAATACTTCTTTCTCTACGTTGAGTCAATTATAACTACGGAAAGCTGAATTCAATTTATTCAGCTTTCCGTAGTTATTTGTTAACAAAAGAAAATTTTAGTAACCCACGTGGTTACTGTCAGTAACCCGCGTGGTTACAGGCAGTAACCCACGTGGTTACTGTTTTGTCACAAAGCGTTATTTTGGCCTGAACAATATATAGAGTTCTTTTCTGTCTGACTAATGTTGAGTAAATATTGATTAGAAAAAAGACAGCGACAGTGGCCGAAGTCACTGTCGCTGTCTGCCATTATTATCCAGGTTTCTGCTACTGCAGCCCGTCGAGCTGATGCTTCATGGCCTGCAGCTCAGTTCGGATGTCGATGAGGCGGGTGATGACCTCAGCCTTGCGGTCGGCACCGTCGCGGTTGGCATTGATCATCTTGCGCGCAGCGGCAATCTTGAAGCCACGCACCTTCACCAGGTTGTGGATGAGGCGAATCTGCTCAATATCCTTCTCCGAATACTGGCGCACCTTGTTCGGGCCAGTGGTCTTCGGCTTCAGATAGGGGAACTCGGTCTCCCAGTAACGGAGCGTGCTCTCGTTGAGGTCGAACATTGCAGCCACTTCCTTGATGGAATAGTAGAGCTTCAGGTTCTTGTTCGTGTTCAGTGCCATTGTCGCGCTTTTTAGGGTTTACGTTGCAAAGGTAATCATTTTTTGTGTAACGGAATCATTTTTCCTCTATTTTTTCTTACACCACCTGAGCCACGAGCCAGGTCATGTAGGCTAAGAAGAGGACGGTGAGCACGACGCCCTCCCAGCGGGCCAGGGTGAGCTTGGTGTTGGCGAAGAGCCACAACAGGAGGATGGAGCCGGTGAGCACGGCGAAGTCGACGGTGGTGATGCCCACGACTGTCATAGGACAGATGAGGCCTGCGCCGCCCAGGATGAGCAGGATGTTCATCACATTCGACCCCAGGACATTGCCGATGGCGATGCCGCTGTTGCCTTTGCGTGCTGCCACCACGCTTGTGGCCAGCTCGGGCAGCGATGTGCCGCCGGCCACCACGGTCAGGCCGATAACGGCCTCGCTGACGCCCAGACGGGCAGCCACCTCAGTGGCGCCGTCGACGAAGATGTTCGACCCTGCCACCAGACACGCCAGGCCCACGACGAGCATCAGCAGGGCGCGGCCCACGCTGAGGGTCTTCGAGGGCGCTGTGTCGTCGCTGCCCTTGTCCTTCGCTCCGTGCAGTGTCAGCCACATGAAGCCGATGAAGCCCACCAGCAGCATGGCAGCGTCGAGGCGCGACAGGTCGCCGTCGGTGAGCACCATGATGGTCAGTGCCAGCGATGCCACCACGGCAATGGGGATGTCCTTGCGCACGGTGGAGGGCAGTATGGTCATTGGTGCCACCATGGCCGCCACGCCCGTGATGAGCATGGCGTTGAAGATGTTGCTGCCCACGACATTGCCTACGGCCAGGTCGGCCGTGCCCTTGAGTGCCGACACCAGGCTGACGCAGAACTCAGGAGCCGAAGTGCCTACGGCAACGATAGTCAGTCCGATGACTATCTGAGAAATTTTCATTCGTTCGGCCAACGCCACCGCACCATCAGTGAGGCGGTCGGCACCCCACAGCACCAGCACCACGCCAGCGACAATCATTCCTATCTGTAGCAACATCTTTTCAGTTGGGTGTTTTGAGTTGGGTGTAAATGATTAGGAGTTAGGAGTGAGCATCGCGCAGCAACTCCTAACTCCTGACACTTAATCCCTCGCTCGATTAGAGGTTCGGGTTGATTTTGTTCCACTCGCTGATGGGCGGCACGATGTTCAGCGTGACCAGCTCGTCGCGCATCTTGCAGAGGTGCTCATAGCTCTGGTCGAGCTTGGCGTTCTCCTCGGCTGTGCCCTGAGGCACCTCATACTTGGCACCCTCGGCGGTCATCGTGGTCTTCATGGCCATCATGATGTGGTCGTACTTGTCGGTCTTCACATAAGTTCCGACGGGGAAGCGGAACGGCTCACCGCCCATGGCGGCACGGATCATCTCGACGCTGAGGTACGACGGGCTCTGGAACGAGCTGCGGCCGCGCAGCTTGATGATGGCGGCACCGCCCTTGGTGACGTCGGTCTTCATCTGCTCCCACTCCTCGGCGGGGAACTCGGGTGTGCCGATGATGTCGGTCAGCTTGCGGCCCTTGATGGTGACGTGGCTGCCGAAGACGGCCATCTGCTCGCCGTGTCCGCCGTAGGTGGCGCAGCCCTTGATCTCGCTCTGCAGCACATTGAACTTCTTGGCCAGTGCGCTCTGCAGGCGGGTGGTGTCGAGGCCTGCCAGTGTGGTCACCTGTCCGGGCTTCAAGCCTGAGTAGAGCAGGGTGACGAGGCCGGTGAGGTCGGCGGGGTTGAAGATAATGACGACGTGCTTCACGTCGGGGCAGAATTTCTTGATGTTCTGGCCCAGCTCCTCGGCAATCTTGCAGTTGCCGGCCAGCAGGTCTTCACGTGTCATGCCTTCCTTACGGGGTGCGCCGCCTGAAGAGATGATATACTTGGCACCGGTGAATGCCTCCTCGGCATCGGTGGTGGCGGTGATAGTAGCCTCGTCGAAGCCGCTCTGGCGCATTTCCTCTGCCACGCCTTCGGGTGAGAATACGTCATAGAGACACAGGTTACTGGTGAGACCCATCATCAGGGCACTTTGAGCCATGTTGCTACCAATCATGCCGGCTGCGCCGACGATGACCAGTTTGTCGTTTGTTAAAAAAGCCATAGTGATTTACGATTTTTTTTAGATTGACAATTTAAGTGGTTTAATTGTGGGGCAAAGTTACGAATTTCTTTCGGCAATCCATCGAAAAAGCATACTTATTTTTCGGAGTGGTCTTATTTTTTTAGAGAAAAAGAATGGCCGCTTGTTTTTTTTCGCTATCTTTGTCACCTCAAAATGACAAAACCCTGAAAAGGAGAATGAAATACGTCCTCGTCATCTATTGAACTACATCCCCAAAGCCCGCGACAGCCGCGAAGTGTCCTCAATGCACAAGCGTAGCCTGCACCACGACTACCACGGTCGAGGCATCTATCTCATCACCCTCTGCACCGAAGGTCGCCAGCCACTGTTAGGAAGGCTGACGGGCGGTTCCTTGAGCGAGGCGGCCATTGAGCCGACAGCTTTAGGATGCGTGGTGCTGCGCTGCTGGGAGCAGATTCCGGTGCTCCAGCGCCAGCTGGCGGAGAAGAAGAGCATGAAGGCAGGGAAGCCCTGTGTGCGAGATATCACCCTGATAGACTGGCAATTGATGCCGGATCACTTTCATGGCATTCTCTTCGTCAGGAAGGAGATGGATATTGCGCTCGGAGATGTCATACGAGGGTTTATGATTGGCTGCACCAAGGCTTTTAACGGGATTGCACCGCTGGCGGCCCCGCAAATATGCAGGGCACCCGACCGCCAAGCATTGGCAGCCACGCCCGCTGAGCCGGATGCTTCTGCCCCCCAGGTTGGGTGTAGCGCGTATTCGCGCGAAGAGGGCAAAGCCAGAGAGAACGCCCCCCTGCGCCCCCTTTGGGAGAAAGGCTATCACGACCGCCTGCTGATGCACGAAGGCCAGCTGCAGAATATGATAGACTATGTCCGCGACAACCCGCGTCGCCTCATGCTCCGCCGGCAGCATCGTGACCTCTTTGCCGTCCAGCGTGACGTGCGCTTTGGGCAACGGAGTTTCTCGGCCATCGGTCAGGTGCGGCTGCTGGATGCGCCCCTTGTGGCGGTGCATGTGCGCCGTTACTTCAACGATGAGCAGCGCCGCGACTATATGAACGGATGCATCCTCGCAGCGCGCCGCGGAGCCGTTCTCGTCAGCCCTTTCATCAGCGATTACGAGAAGCTTGTACGTGACGAGGCTTTCCGCGAGGCACTCTTCTGCATCCAGCTGTGCGCCGAACCATTCTCTGACTATCACAAACCTCCCGGCGAGCTGATAGATCACTGTTCCGACGGTCACCTGCTGCTGCTCACCGTTGCCACCGGCACCGCCCATGAGCGCCGCATCACCCGCGATGAATGTTCCGCACTGAATGCCCTGGCTGAAAGCATGGCCCGGGAAAGTGCAGAAAAACAAAAACAGATGTAATAACACATGATGAAGAATCCAGAAAACAACGGCGGCATGAACGACCGCATACGTCGTCTGCGCCAGCAGAGCCTCGACACGCCGACAACGCTCTCCATTGAGCGGGCGCTCATCGAGACCGAGTTCTACAAGGAGCACTATGGAACATTGCCTACGCCTGTGCTCCGGGCCAAGAATTTCTATGAAATATGTAAAAAGAAGACAATCTATATTGGACCCGACGAGCTGATTGTTGGCGAGCGCGGCCCGAAGCCGAAGGCTGTGCCCACGTTTCCTGAGCTGACATGCCACTCGGTGGAAGACCTTCATACGCTTGACACGCGTGAGTTGCAGTCGTATCACATCTCGCAGGCCGACATTGACACCTACGAGCGTGTGGTCATTCCCTATTGGAAGGGAAAGACGCAGCGTGAGCGCATCTTCAATCATGTGTCGAAAGAATGGGAGGAAGCCTACCATGCCGGTGTTTTCACCGAGTTCATGGAGCAGCGCGCCGCCGGTCATACGGCGATGGACGGCAAGATGTATCGCGAGGGTCTGCTTGACGTGAAAGCCCGCATTGAGAAGCGCTTGCGTGAGCTGGACTTTATCTACGACCCCGAGGCCACCGACAAGCAGCAGGAATTGGAGGCAATGCTGATTTCGTGCGATGCCGCTATTCTCTTTGCCGAAAGGCATGCTGAGCTGGCCGAAAGGATGGCCTCGGAAGAACATGACAAGCAGCGCAAACAGGAGTTAGAGAAAATTGCGGAGGTGTGCCGCTGGGTGCCGGCCCATGCGCCTCGTGACCTTTGGGAAGCTATTCAGATGTACTGGTTTGTGCATCTTGGCACCGTGACAGAGCTGAACGGCTGGGACTCGATGAATCCCGGCCACATCGACCAGCACCTTTTTCCCTTCTATCAGAAAGGCATTGCCGAAGGCACGCTGACGCGCGACTCTGCCAAGGAGTTGCTCTCCTGCCTCTGGATAAAGTTCAACAATCAGCCGGCACCGCCGAAGGTGGGTGTCACCGCCTTGGAAAGCGGCACCTACAACGATTTCACGAACATCAATATTGGCGGCGTAGACCGTGAAGGCAACAGTGCCACCAACGAGCTGTCGTATATAATCCTGGAGATACAAGAGGAGCTGCACCAGTTGCAGCCGGGGCTCAGCATCCACATTGCGAAGAACACGCCCGATGAGTTCCTGCTGGCAGGCATCAGGGTCATTAAGCAGGGACACGGCTATCCCAGCATCTTCAATCCCGACACCTACATCAAGGAACTGGTGCGCGAGGGAAAGACCATCGAGGACGCCCGCGAGGGCGGCTGCTCGGGCTGCATCGAGGTGGGTGCCTTCGGCAAGGAAGCCTACCTGCTGACGGGCTACCTGAATACGCCGAAGATTCTGGAGATTACGCTGAACAACGGCATCGACCCCGAGACGGGAAAGCACATCGGCTTGGAGACTGGCGACCCGCGCTCGTTTCAGACTTTCGACGAACTCTACGACGCCTGGCACCGTCAGATGGTGTACTTCGTCAACCTGAAGCTTGCGGTGAACAACTACATCGAGCGCATGTTCTCGCTCTATGCCCCCGCCACGTTCCTCAGTCTCTACATCGACGACTGCATAGAGAAAGGCAAGGATTACTATAGCGGCGGCGCACGCTACAACACCACCTACATCCAATGTACCGGTCTCGGCACCATCACCGACTGTTTCACCGCCTTGAAGAAACACGTCTTCGAAGATCAGCGCTACACCATGGATGAGATGCTGGAGGCGTGCAGAAATAACTGGGAAGCCCCCCCTTCGTCCCCCGAGGGGGACACTAAAGAAGCCCCCTCGGGAGCCGTAGGGGGGGCTATGCGTGCCTACATCCGCAACCACACGCCCTTCTTCGGCAACGACAACCCGTATGCCGACGACATCGCCGTGCGTGTGTACGACGACCTCGTGCGTGCCATCGAGGGACGGCCGAACACCCGCGGCGGCGAGACCCACCTGAACATGCTTTCGACCACCTGCCACAACTACTTCGGCTCCGTCTGCGGCGCCACACCCAATGGCCGACTGGCTCATTTCGCCATCAGCGACGGCACCTCGCCGGCTCACGGCAGCGACACCCACGGTCCCACGGCGGTCATCAAGTCGCTCGGCAAGCTCGACCAGACGAAGAGCGGCGGCACGCTGCTCAACATGCGCTTCGTGCCAGCCCTGCTGAAACGTGAGGAAGACCAGAAGAAGCTGGCGTCGCTCATCCGTACTTATTTCAAGCTCGGCGGCCATCACATCCAGTTTAACATCGTCGACACCGCCACCCTGCACGATGCCCAGCAGCATCCCGACGAGTACCGCGACCTGTTGGTGCGCGTCGCCGGCTATAGCGACTATTTCAACGACATGACCGAGCAGCTGCAGAACGAGATCATCGCCCGCACGGAGAACGACGAATACTGATTACAGAAAGAACTTCTCCAATAAGCTGCCGATTTGTTTAGCAGATGATGGATTAGCCGAGCGGTGCCGTTGATTGACATTGCAGGCAGAAAGAAACTCTATAGGTTGTTCAGGTCAAAATAGCGCTTTGTGATAAAACAGTAACCACGTGGGTTACTGCCTGTAACCACGCGGGTTACTGACAGTAACCACGTGGGTTACTAAAATTTTCTTTTATTAACAAATCGCTGCGGAAAGCTACTTGTTGTTTTCCTTCAGTCGTATGACGGGTGAGGTGTCTGCTATTATTATATACTAAGCGAAATGCTACGTAAAATTGGCATTTTCTTTTGCAATATTCGAGAAAAAGCATATCTTTGCAACAAAAAAGGAAAGAAATGCTTATTTTCGACATCAA
>CACYYG010000009.1 GCA_902778535.1 uncultured Prevotellaceae bacterium | reverse complement strand
GCTTGCCATTGCAAAGCTATCTTAACAAGTTCGTCTCTTAGCATATCATTCATCCTAATTCATCTTAGTCATGTGATAGCCCATCCTGTTCAACTGCATAGCGGCTCCAAACAGGTAGAGTTGATGCAGACAGGAAACGTAGGCATTGAAAGCCTCTTGGGTTCCTGGTTCTATGTTCTGATGACGGAGTGCATTGTAGACACGAGAGGCACATTCACCAACCAGTTTCTCCAACACGGTATAGTCAACGCCTCTAAGCAACAATACATCTTCACGGATATATTCATCCATTGCATCGTAGTCCCTCTTGTCTCTCATGTAGGCGTAAAGGTCATCAATCTTTGAGTAGATTTCCCATTCTGCATCCCAGAACTTAGCGACGGCCATTCCAATATACATCATCCAACCGAGGGAAGCGGATGGGAAGTCATTGAACTCCTTGATGCCGTCGGGAATGTAGGCTTTTGCTATCTGTTCCCACTTCTCTTCGACATCGGGACATTCAGGCAAACGAGCATCAATCTCTTTCATTGACTGAAGGAACTGGTGCAAGTCCTGGCGTAGTTGATCTTCAAATTGTTTCATAAGAATCATTATTCTTTCTATCAGGGGACAAAATTACTCAATTTTCATTAGAAAATTGCCGAAATAACATACATTCACTTGCAAAATGGCAGATTTAAGCCGATTTTTAGTAATTTTGTGCCGGATTAGAACGCAGTCAACATGAAGAAAGTGAAAATCACCATCCTCAAAACAATGCTGAATGAGGACTTGGCAAAAGAATATGGCATTTGCGGACTGAAGGCATGTCCGATGATGAAAGTGGGTGATGTGTTCTATGCTGACTATGCAAAGCCTGAAGGGTTTTGTGATGAAGCATGGAAGGCAATCTATCAGTATGTGTTTGCGCTGGCTCATGGTGCAGACAAAGGACTGTTCTACTATGGCGATTGGATTAAAGAGCCAGGTGTAGCCATTGTAAGTTGCAATGACGGCTTGCGGCCAGTGATTATGAAGCTCGAAGCAACCGAAGAGGAAGCAAAGATTGATTACACACCAATAGAAAGATGATAGAAATTGGTCTGAAACATACAAGCGAACTGACAGTAAGTGAAGGCTTGACCGCTATTCAGATGGGGTCTGGAGATATGCCTGTCCTTGCTACCCCTGCAATGATGGCCTTGATGGAGAACGCTGCCATGCTTGCCGTTGCTGATGAACTTCCAGAATGTTGCACAACTGTTGGTGGTCATATTGAATCCTCACACCTCAGACCTTCTAAGATTGGGGATATGGTATCTGCTACAGCCGAAGTGACCAAGGTTGACGGCAAAAAGATTGAGTTTAAGGTGTCTGTTTATTCTGGTGAAACGCTGCTTGGTGAAGGTACACACCTGAGATTCGTTGTTGACAGGGAGCGTTTCATGTCAAAACTTGGATAGCGTATGGAGTACAAAACTTTGAATAATGGGCTGAAAATGCCGATAGTTGGTCTGGGTGTCTATAATATCCCAGAGAGAGACACACAAAGGGTTGTTGAAGATGCTGTCAGTGTAGGTTACAGAAGCATTGATACAGCAGCTATGTACTACAACGAGAAAGGCGTGGGTGATGCAGTTCGGGCTTGTGGCGTTCCCCGTGAAGAACTATTCATAACGACAAAGATTTGTGATTCTTGCTATTCAAGGGAACAGACGCTGCGCACGGTTGACCATTCCATGAAGCAACTTGGACTGGAATATGTAGACTTGATGCTGATTCACTGGCCTGTAGGAAACCCAACTGTCATGTGGCACACACTCGAAGAACTTTATGAGCAAGGTGTGTTCAAGGCTATCGGCGTTTCAAACTTCTATCCCAACACGTTCCCCAAGATTGTGAACGGTGCCAAATTCATGCCTGTTGTGAACCAGTGCGAGACTCATGTACTCTATCAGCAGCGGAAGATGATGGAATACCTTAAACCATATAACACGGCTTTGGAAGCATGGAGTCCGCTGGCAGAAGGTAGAAGCAGCATCTTCAAGAACAAGTCTTTGGTGAGTATTGGCGAGAAAAATGGAAAGACTTCTGCCCAGATTGCCTTGAAGTTCCTGATTCAGAATGATGTTATCATTATTCCCAAAACGACTCACAAGGAAAGGATGGTAGAGAACATTAACCTCTTTGACTTCACTTTGACTGATGATGACATCCGTGAGATTCGCTTACTTGACACAGGCAGGAATGTAACTGGTTGGCCGTCTGATGCGCTCAAATATAATCCTGAAAGCATATGATACAGAACTACAAGGTCATCACTCTATGCGGAAGCACTCGTTTCAAGGAACAGTTCATCGAGACCCAGAAACGATTGACGCTTGAAGGCTGCATTGTCATTAGCGTTGGCCTATTCGGACATTCTGGTGATGAAGAGGTGTGGAAACCTGGTACAAAGGAAATGCTCGACGATATGCACAAACGGAAAATCGATTTGGCAGATGAGATCTTTGTCATCAACGTAGGTGGATATATCGGCGAAAGTACCAGGAGTGAAATTGCCTATGCAGAGAAAACAGGAAAGAAAGTGAATTATCTGGAGCCAGTAGTATGAAGAAACTGTTATTATCCATTGTCTTGCTGTTATCTGTAGCCAACCTTCAGGCACAGAGTATCAGCTATATCGAAACGACGAAGAACTGGTATTATATCTTTGGCCAGGACGGAAAGAAAATAAAAAACCTCAGTAGCGCTATCGGAGAGCTACAGGGGTTCAGTTCCACGTTCTTTGTAGTGAAAAGCGACTCATGGTACTATATTTATGATGCCAATGGGAAAAAGACAAAGACCCTGAGTGAATCAACTGTCGGAAAGGTACTGTCCGTTAGTGGCGAGTCGTTTACCAGTCAGGTAGGTTCCTGGATCTATACTTGGAGCAAGGATGGTAAAAAGATAAATACAAGAGCAGCGACACGATGAACAAGCAAGAACGTATAGAGAGAATAAATAAAGTCCTCAAAGATTACTTCACAAATAATCCTGGAGCAAGTGTTGTCCCGGCAAAGGATTTCATGCCATTGTTTATAGAAGCTGGGATATTCCATAAAAACGAAAGGAATGGTTTGCCCATAAGGAAGTTATTACGAGAATTAGACGATTCTAACGAATTGTCACTAATTCCATTTGTAATCAAGCAGCAAAAAGCCGTTAACCGCAATTGGTTCTTTTCTGCCTCTGACTATACTTCTGTTGGCCACCATGACATTTCGGGGAATAGACCCACTACGCAAAGAAGCAACAGCAGAACTAATAGTGATGAATATTATGTAATCGGTCTTTGTAATGAAGTTTTGGGAATAGAAGCCATTCATCAAGCTACATTTGAATTCCTGAAAGACGACACTGGGGCAGCTTTAAAAGTAGACGCTTATTATGAACCTTTGAATCTCGTTGTGGAATACATGGAGATTCAGCATTTCAAGAAAGGAATGTTTGGAAATAAATACTGCCCGGCTAGCGGAATGCACCGTGATGAACAACGTGCAATGTATGACCAAAGACGGCGTGATGTTCTCCCCGCACATGGTATCAAACTGGTAGAGATAAAGTATTCAGACTTTAGGCACGACTCCAAACATAAGCTTCTCCGTAATAGAAAGGAAGATATTGAGGTGATAAAACGACTATTAAGATGTGAATAATATAGACTTCGATACAATCTGGCGGCAACAGGATGAGATTAGGACAGTGGTAAATGCTGTCTTAGGTGAATGTATCTGGAACTTGGCATATAGTGAGAGACGAATGGCCATTGAACTTGAACTGACGACCCACCTTGACGAAGATGCAGTCAGCGATCTTAACAGCCAGTCCCCCTTGCCCTGCGACTATGACGGCGAAGGGACAAGGGGAACAAAGTTTGTGTTCTGGCTGTAACCTTACTCCAAACCGAACACGTCGCCTACATCTTTCTTTTTGCTCTGCCTGATACGGATGGGGCCATTCTTAGCCTCGTAGTTCTGGATAGCCATCTTCAGACCGACCTCGAAGATAGTGGTGATGGATAGGTCTTCCTTCTTGGCAATAGCACGCACCTTGTTCATCAGGTCTACGTCAACAACGGTGCAGACAGACTCTTTCTTCACGCCGGAGGGACGGCCACGACGACTGGTTGTTTCTTTGGTAGCGTTAGGGGTTGATACGGGAGCTGTGCTCTGCTTCTTTTCTTCCTGCTCTGTCTTGGCAGACTCACCGACGAGACCGCCAAAGAGAGCATCCATAGAATCCTGGTTAAACTTACTCATATGTTTTCTGTGATTTTTCGTTTGCTAAAGGTGAATGGTATAGGAGATTACATGATGGCGATGCCTAAGCGGGCCAGTAACTCATAAGTGAAAGCCTTGTAATCAATGGCACCGTTGCTCCTCGGAGCATAGTCCATGATGTTCTTGCTCTCCAAGGGGGCCTCGGCAATGGTGATGTTCTTGCGTATCTTCGTGTTGAAGACGGTGTCACCAAGCTCGTTGCGCAAGCCTTGCTCAATCTGGCGGCTCAGGTTGGTGTTCTCCCAACGGGTCAGGAGGATGCCGAAGATATGAGCTGCAGGGTTCAGACGGGTCTTCACCTGCTGGGTGAAGCGATTGATCATCGTCAGACCCTTGAAGGGCAGCACCTCGGCGACGAGCGGGATGATAATTTCCGTAGAGGCAGTGAAGGCGTTCAGGGTGAGCAGACCCAGGGAGGGAGGACAGTCAATGAGGATGAAATCGTACTGGTCCTTCAGCGGCTCCAGAAGCCCTGCAAGGATGCGCTCACGGGACATCGCTGCCGTCAGTTCAATCTCTGCGGTGGCAAGCTGCAATGATGAGGGAACGATGGAGAGGGCGTCTGTGACTTGCACGACGGGAAGATTGTCCACCCTTCCCGTCAGGGCGTAATAGATACTGTCATCAGGCTCTTCCTTCAACAAACTGACGGTGAGATTGGCCTGTGCGTCCAAGTCAATGAGAAGAACCTTGAAACCCAGGGTGGAGAGGATGCTACCAACACTGGCGGTAGTGGTGGTCTTTCCGACGCCTCCCTTGTGATTGGCGAAGGAGATGATTCTGGTTTCTTTATTCATGGCTTTTTTTATTTATTTCAATAATTATTTTATTATTTTTGACTGCAAATATATAAATATTTTCTTAAATAACAAAATAATTAAAGAAAAAGTTGGTAAATTCAAGGATTTTTAGTAAATTTGCAGTAGTTTTCAAGAGTAAGAATGTCTAACTAAACAACGCTATTAGAACATGGAACTGCTACTGCTACTGCTCCTCCTGTGCATGTTCGGAGGAAGCAAGAAGAAAGACAAGAAGAAGGGGCGTCGCAAGAAGAAAAACGATGACTCATGGCTGGACTATGCCTGGTTCCATGACCACGACCAGCAGATATGAGAATGGGAGGCAATGGCTCACACTAGAGACATACAACATGCCACCAGACATTGGAAGCCCCGTCACTGATTATACACAACGACGGGGCTTTAATTGTCATTTCTGCTTGAACTTGCAACCGCTGTTCTTATACTCGCTGCAGAAGAGACCATAAGGCCCTTTGCGTACATAGCCCTTGCCGCAGACGGGACAACGGTCACCGACCTTGACCTTCTTAGCGATGTTTCCAGCGGTGGACTTCCGCGATGACGTCGCCCTGGAAGTCGGCTCTGCCTGTGAGGAGATCTTCTTATCTGAGGTGTCTGCCTGCACCTCCTTGATGATGCTGACAAGCTGGGCCTGCAGTTCATCCATAAAACTCTCCAAGGTGAAGCATCCCTGTTCGATGTCACGCAGTTTCTTCTCCCACTGGCCTGTCAGTTCAGGGCTGCGCAGCATCCTGGCCTGGATGACATCCATGAGGTCACGACCAGCAGGGTTGGAAATGATGGCTTTCTTTTCGCGACGGATATAACCACGCTTCAGCAGTGTCTCAATGATACCGGCACGGCTGGAAGGACGGCCAATGCCGTTCTCCTTCATGGCATCACGAAGCGTCTCATCATCAACGAGCTTTCCTGCTGTTTCCATGGCTTGAAGGAGCGAGGCCTCAGTATAGCGCTTCGGCGGTGTGGTCAGCTTCTGGGTAAGGCTGGGGATATGCGGGCCGCTCTCGCCAATGGTGAACTCCGGGAGGACGGCATTGTCGGCATCGTCCTTCTGCTCTTCCTCCTCATCGTCGCGGTCGGCGGCATACACCATGCGCCAGCCCTCACTGAGAATGGTACGGCCAGTGGCCTTGAAAGCCACGTCTCCGGCAGCAGCCAGAACGGTTGTCTGGGCATACTCACAAGGAGGATAGAAGGCTGCGACGAAACGGCGGACGACAAGGCCGAAGACCTTCATCTCCTGCTCATTGAGCGTGGCAAGGGCACGGACATCACCCGTAGGAATGATGGCATGGTGGTCAGTGACCTTGCTGTTGTCAAAGACACGACGACTCTTCTCCAAGGTACGACCATCAAGAGGACGGGCACCAGCGCAGATGGTGGTGAGCGAATGGATAATTGACGGGCATTTCTCGAAAATGTCATCGGTGAGGTACTTGGTATCGACACGTGGATAGGTGGTGAGTTTCTTTTCATAGAGGCTCTGGATGCACTTCAGCGTGGCATCGGCGGAGAAGCCGTACTTGCGGTTACAGTCTACCTGCAATGAGGTGAGGTCATAGAGCTGGGGCGGCTGCTCGCTGCTTTTCTTCCGCTGCACATCCTTGACGGTGAGGTGATAGCGGTTGGCGGCCTGAAGGAACGACTCTCCTTCCTCAGCGGTGTCGAAACGGGCCTGGGTACAAGAGAAATGAGTGTCATGGTATTTGGTGGCCAGCACCCAGTAAGGCTTGGGGATGAAATGCTCAATCTCCTTGTCACGGTCAACAATCATCGATAGCGTGGGGGTCTGCACACGACCAATACTGAGCACCTGCTTAAAGCCGCCATACTTCAGAGTGTAGAGGCGGGTGGCGTTCATTCCCAGCAGCCAGTCACCCTCGGCACGGGCCTGACCAGCCATATACAGGCGGTCATAGTCCACCTGGTCACGGAGCTGTTGAAAACCTTGACGGATGGACTCTTCGGTGAGCGACGAGATCCACAGACGCTTGACGGGACAGCGGACACCAGCCAGTTCCATCACCCAGCGTTGTATCAGCTCGCCCTCCTGACCGGCATCACCACAGTTGACGATGAGGTCAGCCTTTTTGTACAGGTCCTTGATGACCTTGAACTGCTTCTTGACACCGGCATCCTGAATCAGCTCCACCTCGAACTTAGGGGGAACCATCGGGAGGATGGCCAGGTCCCACTTCTTCCAGCTGCCATAATAGCCGTCAGGCTGTTTCAGCTGGCACAGATGGCCGAAGGTCCATGTCACCTGATAACCATTACCCTCGTAATAGCCGTCTTTCTTACTTCTCGCGCCGAGAACCTTGGCAATCTCCGCTGCCACGCTCGGCTTTTCTGCAATACATACTGTCATAGATTAAAATATTTGTTGGTGAATACGATTTTCTGGGGCAAAGGAAAGCATTTGTACGTGAGCAAGATAAAATCCACCTTGCAAACTCTTGATTTAACACTTTGAAGACCAAAGCGGTCGTAAATGTGTTAAATCAGGAGTTTGCCATCATGAAAAAGAGTAGTCATGCTTTTTCGTCCCACCTTTGCACCGTCGCAGGGACAACCGTGCGGCAGATTGTTTAACTCTAAATACAAAGAAGACATGAAAGCAACATTCAATTTCAACGTGCAGATCGAAGGCAGCAAATCAGTTGTCACCATGGATGGCGACGGTATTAAAGACCTGGACATGGACACACTGATGGCACTCGGCAAGCTGTTCCAAGGCATCCAGACAAAGGTAAACCAGACACTGGAAAAACTCAACGCAGGGAAGCCCGACAGCGATGAGGTGGCACCCCCCTCAGAGAAGCCCGATGACACTGGTGCATGACAAGGCTGAGAAGCGAGGCGTTGTAAGGGGAAGCATGACAAGGTATTACCCATAGTCTGCTTCCCTTAATCAATGCACAAATAGATGAAGTGAATTAGCGTCATTATTTTCCTTCAATTTTGAAAATTTTTAATGAGAAAATACAAAAACACATATTGGCGCAATTTCAGTGAGTATATTAATAGTAATTTTGCACCCGATTTAAAAAATCATATATGAAAACAAACAAGTAAAGGAGAAGTAAAATTTAAATTCATGAACACCTTAGAAGAAAAAGCTGCATTATTTCTAGCTGAAAACATGAAAGAAATAATTGCGGAAGCAATGGCAAAGGTATATGTCAGTGGCTACCACGCAGGTTATAATGACTGCCAAGACAGCTTGCCTTGCGCGAATGGTACCACCGACGAGAAATTCATTGATCTTGGACTACCTAGTGGAACACTATGGGCACGTAACTACCTTCAGTACGAAGGTGAAACAAAATACCTGCCGTATGTAGAAGCGAAAAAACTAGACATTCCATCGGAAGACCAGTGGTATGAGCTGATAACGAACTGCAACATTCAACAGGTGACTAGCCCGCAAGGTTATGAGTGTACTAAATTTGTGGGTCTCAACGGAAACGTACTGACACTTAAAGGAGCTGGATACAAGGACTTCGGGACACACGACAAAGAGAGCGGTGGCTACCCTGTGTTCTGGTTAAGAAGTTCAACAGAAGATAATCAAAATAGCGCAATCTATATCAATTTCCTTGAGAGTACAAGCAAATATGCTGTGGATATTCAAAAGATGTTCGTAGGATACCATCTTCCCGTCCATCTGGTCAAGTCAAAATTTCATTTAAGGCATAGCTGCCACTAGAATTCTGAAGTGATCTGACTTGGACTGTGGCGATTATTCCCAGAATAAAACATCCTATCCTCAACGACACAAAATCGCGCCAGATTTTTGCTCCACTAATCCGATACAATTCAACAATAAGTATGAGGCATTACTTTTTGCTAAATAGCATTATTTTCATCAAAGTTACAATGATACACTCAAACAAATTGCGGTATTATGTTAAAATTGTCTATTAGTTACTTGATTTTTGCCTGTGTTTGAAGAAAAATGCATATCTTTGTGCTGTTTTTCGCGCACGTTCATATATGAATGTAGCGCAAACAAAACCTAAGGCAGAAAAAATGGCTAACGTAAAAAATGCAGCAATCAGAGAAATAATTATCGACAGGTGCTTGCAGGATTCCAAGGGCTACACGGTATTGCAGATCCTGAAGAAATGCAATGCCGCTCTGGAACTGCGAGGCTACCGGGAGGTGACCTCGCCAAATACTATTCTCAATGACTTTGTGGCTATCTCAAACCGCTGGCATCAGGCAATAGTGTCCGAGCGCAAGGGAAGGAATATCGTCTATCACTACAGGGATAGGCGATTCTCTATTTTCAAGGCTCCCATCGGAGAACAGGACATCATTGAGATGTATGAGGCACTTGAAACCCTCAAAAAGTTTGAGTCGTTTCAAGGCTTTGAATGGGTCGAGGAACTGAGTCTGAACATTCGTTCGAAGCTTCTGATGGGGAATGATGCAAAACCAGTCATGGCTTTCGATGACAATAAGGAGCTTCGGGGAATGGATCTTTTCTCGCAGCTCCATGATTATATTCGTATGGAACAACCGCTACTGATCAAGTACCAGACATATCGCACGGAGAAGCTAATGGAGTTGTCTGTGCATCCGTATTTCCTGAAACAGTATAACAGCCGATGGTTCCTGATTGCATACAACGAACAGCATAGGTGCATTTCCAACTATGCCATTGACCGAATCCTTTCCGTTGAGACGGTAGGCAACAAGTTTATTCCTACCGATATTGACTTCACGGAGTATTACGACAATGTGATAGGAGTCAGTATCATGCCAGACAAAGAACCTGTAGAGGTATTGCTGCGTGTAGACGGGAAGCAGTATCCTTATTTGGAATCGAAGCCGCTCCATCATTCTCAATCTTTGATAGAGACGGACGAAGAAGGAAATGCCGTGGTTTCTCTTAAGGTGATACCCAATTATGAGCTAACCCAGCAGATTCTTGCAATGGGTTCAAAAGCGACCGTCATAAAACCTGCAGAATTAAGGGAGAAATTATCTGGAATCGTAAAAGAAATGGTTAAAAACTACGAATAATTATGGCTATATTGACTGTTTATACAAAGCTGCTTGACAAAACCCTCGATGGTGCAAGAATTATTGACATGGGGAGCACGAAATCATGTGAGTGTTTTGTGTTACCTCGTGACAAGGTGACTGAGATTGCGAAGAAACAACCTCACCTTCAGCGGTATGGCTTCTACATTTTACTTGGCCGGGATAAGAAAATGAGAAACGTGGCATACGTCGGACAGACAAATGACTTCACTAACCGCGTGAACGACCATAAGCAGAAGAAAGACTTCTGGGACACGGCTCTTGTGTTTGTGTCGAAGTCTAATGAGATATATCCTAGCGAGGCTTTATATTTGGAATATCTCGGTTGGAAAGCGGCTATAGCGGCAGGAAACTATATCATTGACAACACTAAGGATATCAATGAGCCACCGCTGTCAGAGGATAAACAGAATGAAATGGAACTGTTTTTCGAGGATATTCAGTTTTTGACACGCTTCTATGGCTGCAAGGTGTTTGACCGCCCGGAAGCTCTGCCCTCTGAAGAGGACGGCAAGGTGTTTACAATGGTTCAAAAGAAACTGAACGCCACTTCAAAGCTTCTGTTCTATAAAGAATCCAAGCGTTATGTGATTGCTGCCAAAAGCCAAATAGCATTTAGGGAAAAAGACACCGGGTCTAAATGTATTCGGGAATTAAGGGCGAAGGTGTTCGCTGATAAGAAAATGGCAACTCGTAAAGGCGATATTTACGAGCTGCTACAAGATGTTGAACTGCCTGAGGATGGCTCATCACCATCGGGAGCTGCTAATTTCTGTGCTGGCACGCCACGGCAGGGAACAGAGGACTGGCAGGATGAACTTGGAAACAGATATCCGAGTGAGTGGTGGTCGGAATAAATAAAAAAATAGAAATCCCTCAATTTGACTGAGGGTATAAATAGTATTTTTGCAAATAAAAACAGAAAATATATGACTGCACAAGAGATTGCACAAGTAATCTGGAACATCAAGGAGATTATTCGTGATGACTACCAGGATAAAGATGTAGACCAGGTAATATTACCATTCACACTGCTTCGTCGTCTGGACTGTGTGTTTGAAGGGAACGAGGAGAAGCTGGACGCTTGCCTGAAGCAGCTTCCCGAACACATGAGAGACGCACACCTGCCGAAAATCTTCAAGATGAAGTCGGGGCTGGCGTTCTATAACACGTCGGGGCTGTCTCTGAAGAAGATGCTGGCAAACCCCGCCGCCATCGGCGATAACTTCAAGACATACCTTGATGGTTTCTCACCGAACATCAAGGACATTCTCTATAACTTCACAGGAGGCGAAGAGAAGGGCCTCTCTCCTATCTATGCCACGCTGGACCGAAAGGGGCTGCTCTATCAGGTAACGCAGCGTTTCGTGCAGGATGCTGACCTTAGCCCTGAGTCAGTGGATAACCACATGATGGGAACGGTGTTCGAGACGATTATCCGCTATACAAAGGAAACGACGGCAGCAACGGCGGGTCAATATTATACACCCCGCGAAATCGTCCGCCTGCTTGTCGGACTGGTGATGACAGGACAGGAAGACAAGATCTACACCGAGGGGCAGAACTTCTCCATATATGACCCTTGCTGCGGTACTGGAGGTATGCTGACAGTGGCCAAAGACTTCCTGACTTCCAAAACTGACAGACAGATGAAAGTTGAGCTTTGCGGACAGGAGCTGAACGAACAGACATATGCCATATGTAAGTCGGACATTCTGATGAAGGGAGATGATGCCAGCAAGATAAAGCAGGGTAACACACTAAATGATGACCAGTACCAGGGAGCCACGTTCAATGTGATGATTGCCAATCCTCCCTTTGGCGTGGACTGGAAGAAAGTGGAGTCTTTCATCAGAAACGAGGCTGAGACACCGGGCAGTCGTTTCGCTCCTGGTCTGCCCTCTACCTCAGACGGCTCGCTTTTGTTCCTCCTTCACATGATTCACAAGATGGACAGAAACGGTGCCCGTATAGGCATCGTCCTTAATGGTTCACCGCTCTTCAACGGCAGCGCAGGTTCGGGATGGAGTGACATCCGTCGCTACATCCTTGATCGAAACCTGCTCGACGCTATCGTTGCTCTTCCTGGTGAAATCTTCTATGGTACAGGAATTAGTTCGTACCTATGGATTCTCGATAACAACCGCCCAGAATCACGTCGTGATAAGGTTCTGTTCATCAATGCCGTACATGACATCTTCTCGAAGCCGATGCAACGAAGCCTTGGTAACAAACGCGTAGAAATGAGTGAGACAGGCATTGAGGATATTCTGTCTATTTACAAAGCATACAAGAACGCTTATCGTATCATCAACCAGGAAACGACAGAGGAGGTACAGGTGGCGAAACTTCTTGACTATGATGACTTCCGCTATACGCTGGTGACCGTTCAACGTCCACTGCGATTGCACTATAATGATGTGTGCAACCTGATTATGCGGTGGAAAGCAGATAATTCCATCGCCAAGGCAGACAAGGCTCTGTATGATGCCATCCTGGATAACTATGATGACACAGAACAGAGAAATGATGAGGAGTTCTTCTCGGAGGCTGAACGTATACTTAATCGTAAGAACCTGCCACAGTCTACCGTGAACAAACTGCGTAAGCTGGCTGTCGTGGACGAGACGGCTCCCGAAGTCTACGTGAAGCCGCACGACCCTGACAGCGGTTTCTCTCCAGACCCGGCTCTCAAAGATACTGAGACGATTCCCTACAAACGGGACATCGACGAGTATTTTGAGACGGAGGTACTACGCTTTGTTCCTGATGCCTGGCTCGACCGATCACAAGACAAGCTGGGCGTGGAGTTCCCCTTTACGCGTATCTTCTATAAATATAAGCCGCTGCGCTCGACGGAGGAGATACTGAAGGATATTCTCGCTATAGATAAGGAAACGGACGCTGATGTGATGAAACTTATAGACGAAGAGGCATGAAGCAGTACGATTCTTATAAGGACTCAGGCGTAGAGTGGATTGGAAAAATTCCGAGCCACTGGGAATCTATGCCCCTAAAAAGATATGGTAAGTTCAACAAAGGGCTTTCTTTTACAAAGGCAGACCTTATTTCAGAGGGGAAACCTGTAGTGAGTTATGGACAAGTCCATTCAAAGCTCAATAAGGGCACCTCTTTAAGAAACGAACTTATAAGATTCGTTCCAGATTCTATAGCTAATTCCGAAGCTTCTTTGGTTAAGAAAGGGGACTTTATCTTTGCAGACACCTCTGAGGATCTTGACGGTTCTGGAAATGTCGTTTATAATGATACAAGCGACAATGTATATGGGGGGTATCATACCGTTCTTTTTCAAACAAAGAACAATGATAATAAATACCTTGCATACCTTTTTACTACCGATTGCTGGAGAAGTCAAATAAGGTCAAGAGTTGGGGGTGTCAAGGTCTATAGTATCACCCAATATATCCTTGGACTTTCAAGCATTATACTTCCTCCTCTTGCTGAACAAAAAAACATCGCATTATACTTAGACGAACAAACTAGTCGTATAGACAATATCATATATGCAAGGGAAAATAAAATCAAACTGCTCGAAGAACTACGAACAGCCATCATCTCTAAAGCCGTCACGAAAGGAATCAGAAAAAATGTCGAATTCAAAGATTCTGGCATCGAATGGATTGGCAGAATACCAAAGCATTGGGAGAAATGTCCACTTAAGTGGCTTGTCAAAAGAATTGGAAGCGGGAAAACTCCACTCGGAGGAGCTGAAGTTTATACTTCTGAAGGGATAATGTTTATTAGGAGCCAAAATGTTTACAACGAGGGGTTGCTTACAGAAAATATAGCTTATATACCTGAGATTATTCATCGTCAAATGTTATATTCGGAGGTTAAGCATAATGATATACTCCTTAATATTACAGGAGGTTCAATCGGCAGAGCATGTTTGATACAAGATGGAGCTATTAAAGCAAATGTCAATCAGCATGTTTGTGAAATAAGGCCAATCGTCGAGAAAATTTATCCGCAATTTTTACATTATACAATTATTTCATCTCATATTCAAAACGAAATCAGAGCTTGTCAAACAGGAGGCAACAGAGACGAACTGAATTTTGAACAAATATCTAATTTCATCATTCCTCTTCCTCCCATTGATGAACAAATAAAAATATGTTCTTTAATTTTTGGTGAATTACAGAGAATCAGCAAAATGTTTAAAGAGTGCAATGATGAAATCGCCCTCCTTAAGGAGTATCGTTCCTCGCTAATCACTGAAGTAGTAACAGGTAAAAGAAAGGTCATATAAAATGAAAATACTAATTTTCTTTGCTGCTGTTATTGGTATATTCTATCTAATATTCAAATCAGGAGATTGGAGCGAATCAGACAACAGCATTAAGTCAAGCATAGGATGCACGGTCATGGCTATTCTGATAGGTGGTGGAGTCTTATTGACCCTTTTCGGGTCTATTAAGAGTTGTGCTGATAGCAGCAGTCCATCTTACGATTATTATGACTCGCCAAGAAAGTAATTGATAGCATAGTATGAAAGTAAAATGTAAACTCTGCGGAAAGGTTGGCATTCATGAAAACAAGAAGAGCCTGAATAGGCACATGCGCCTGGCTCATGGCAAATCTTCTGCTGAAGGTTTTTTTGAACCTGCAGACCCAGACTCAATAATTGAGATTATGTCAACCTCAAAGAAAAGCTATCGGAAACAAGCCAATGTACAGGCTAACAAGAAGTGGAGGTCTCAAAAAAAACGGGAGCTTCGCGAAAAATATGGCCCCATTGAGCACAAATCAATCAGCTGGCGCAGCGTCATCAAAACAGCTTTTGAAAGTAAAAGATAGATATCTATGAAAACATTATCTGTACAACAGCCCTGGGCTTCCATCATCTGTACGGGGGTGAAGGATGTGGAAAACAGGTCATGGAAACCGAAAGATGTTCCTGGCAGGATTCTAATTCATGCCGGAGCAAAACGAGTGCCTAAAGATTTTGACGATACGAATCCTAACCTTGAAGTGGTCTCAGCTTTGGCAAACATGAAGATGTTTGGCATATTGCCCCAGTACAACGAACTGCCTACGTCGGCAATCATCGGCTATGTCGATGTGGTTGGCTTCGACAAGGACAACAATTCATTGTGGGCTGGTGCAGAGTCAATTCACTGGCAGCTGGAGAATGCCTTTTTGTTTGACGAGCCTATCGAGGGGGTCAAAGGGAAACTTGGCCTCTTTGACTATCCTCTCGACGAAGACAACCTGCCGCCAGCCCATAAGGTGGAACTGAACTACCCGACACTGGAGGGTGAACACATGACCGTTCACCTGTCGGATGAGTCCTGGGAAATGCTGATGAAGGATGACTCGGTGTTCACCATGGACATCAACGACCCTTACATCATCGAGACGATTTGTAAGGAAGACTCTTTTGAACTGAAGCCGATTAAGGGAATTACCTTCAAGAACGGTAAGTTATCGGCTACCTACAAGGTAAAAAACTACGGATGGGATGCCTTTAAGACGCCTGACGGAAAGGAAATCACATATAAATTGGATAATGATGGCCCAGAAATCCTTTGGATGTACGCCATATATGAACTTGAAAAATAACCCCAAAAGATAATATTATGCCTATCAATCCATTGAACGAAACATATCTGGAGGAACATATCACAGAGTATCTGGCTGGAAGTCCCCTGTATGTCGAAAGGAAACCAACGGACTTCGACATCAAGAATCTCGTGGACTGGCAGATGCTGACCGCTTTCCTCAAAGCACAGAAAGAGAGCTGGCGACGTGCCATGCGCGTATATAACAATAATGAGAAGGAGGCAGTCGAGGCTGTAGTGAAAGAACTAAACCGCAAGATTGAACGCGGTGAAAGCTACATCAAGCTGCTGCGCGAGGGCGCGAAATTTAACGGCATCACGTTCAAATTCGTGCAGTTCAAGCCAGACATGAACCTCCACGATGATAATCAGGCTTTGTATGAACAGAACCGCTTTGCCGTTGTGAGGCAGATGCGCTACTCACTGGCTCCTCATGACAGCGACAATGAGATTGACCTGTGCATCCTCATAAACGGCCTGCCGATTATCTCCATTGAACTGAAGAACAAGGGTACTGACCAAACGGTAAAGGACGCGATGGACCAGTACAAAAATGACCGCGACCGCAACAATGCTTTCCTGCGTCGCTGCCTTGTTCATTTTGCAATGGATGATTATGCGGTGATGATGACTACCAAACTGAATGGAGACGATACGGTGTTCCTGCCGTTCAACAAAGAGACACACAACCCAGTCGACGAGAGCGACCCAGACTACCCGACGTGCTACATGTGGCAGGACGTGCTTCAGGCTGACTCGCTGCTGAATATTCTCCAGCATTTCATCAAGCAGTTCAGGACGAAGCCTAGCGCACCGCTCATGACCATCTTCCCGCGATATCACCAGCGCCGAGTGGTGAATAACATCATCAAACAGATCCGCAAGGATGGCGTGGGACGCAATTTTCTCATTCAGCATAGCCCTGGATCGGGTAAGACGAAATCGATGGCTTGGCTGGCGCACCAGCTGAGTAACCTGATGAATGTCGATAACACCCCTGTTTTTGACAGCATCATCATGGTTACAGACCGTATCGTGCTTGACCGCAACCTCGCGGACGACGTGAAAGCATTCGAGGATAAGGCGGGAACGGTGAATGATATTCGCCGTGGCTCGAAGAAACTGGCCAAAGCCTTGGAAGATGGTTCACGCATCATCGTGAGCACGGTACAGAAGTTCAGCTTTGCCATCGAGCATATATCATCGCTCGCCGGCGTGAACTATGCCGTAATCATCGACGAGGCACACACGGCAATGGGTAAGGAAGCACAGAAAGATGTGACGACGGCACTCACGGACAACAGCCACCTTCAAGAGATGGTGAATGAATACGACCCGGAGCTGGAAACAGAAGTTGACGAGGTGATGGCGAAGATTCAGGTGTCACGGAAGCAGATGAAGCACATTTCGTACTTTGCCTTCACTGCCACACCAAAAGATCGCACCCTGCGGCTTTTCGGCGATGAGGTAACAGATGGAGGCGAGATTACAAGGAAGGCCTTCGACTATTACACCATGAGGCAGGCCATCGAGGAGGGCTTCATATTGAATGTGCTGCAGAACTACACCACCTTCCAGACGCTCTTCGAGCTTCAGAAGGGTGCCAAGGTTACTGAGGAAGAACTTCAGAAACTGTATGACCGCAAGAAAGCGCTTGCCCTGGCCATGCAGTACGTCAACGAGCATAAGTATGTCATCAACTACAAGGCTGACATGATGATTAACTGGTTCCTTGACCGAACAGCCAAGAAACTGGAGGGTCGGGCAAAGGCAATGGTGGTGACAAGCAGCCGCGCCGATGCCGTGAAATATAAAATGGCCATTGACAAGCTGCTGAAGGAACGCTACAACGACGCCTTCAAAACGCTGGTCGCCTTCTCTGGAACCGTCGAGCTGGATGGAAACAAGTACACGGAGGAATCGATGAATGGCTTCGGACTGCGGGACAACGCCATCAAGATTCAATTCGAGGAGCCTGAATACAAGATGCTGATTGTGGCAGAGAAGTTCCAGACGGGTTTCGACCAGCCGCTTTTGCACACGATGTTCGTTGATAAGCTGATGGGTGGCATACAGTGTGTCCAAACGCTAAGCCGACTGAACCGCTGCTATCCGGGAAAGGAAGACACGCTTGTTATTGACTTCGTAAACAAGCATGAGGATGTTCTCACGGCCTTTAAGCCGTACTATGAAGAGACATTCCTTGAAGGGGAGATGCAGCCTCAGAGGCTCTACGATTACAAGTCCGACATTGAGGAATTCCATATTTTCTCACAGGAACAGGTGGAGCGCGTCGCTTCCATCGTGGCAAGCGGACAAAACATCGAGCAGCTGTCACCGCTGATGATCTCGCTGGTTGAGAACGGTGTGAAGACATTGGAGAAGGAAGAACAGGAAAGATACCGCAAGCTGGTAAACCGCTATGTGCGCCAGTATGGCTTCTTGGCACAGCTAATGAACTTTGTAGACCCGGAGTTGGAGAAGTTCTACATCTTCTGCAAGCTGTTCTACAAGTTCCTGCCATATACCCAGGACACCGCACCCGTGGATATCCTGTCGAAGATTGACCTCGACAAGTACCGTGTGCAGCTGTGTGAGGAAGGTGCCATCGAACTGCCCGAGGAAGAGGGCGTTCTGAAAGCCGGCATGGCAGGAAGCGTCCGCAACGGAGGAGAAGAGGATGAAGTGACGCTGCATGACTTCCTTCAGGAGATCAACGAGCCGTACACGGGATTCTTGACAGACAACGACAAACTGATACAGTCCATCGTTGATGAGCTGCTGAATGATCCGTCAGTTATTCAGTCTTTCAACGCAAGTAATACCGTAGATATGCTGATAACGACGCTGAAGGACCGTTTTGAAGACATCGCCTACGAAAAGGTTGACAAATACCTCAATCTGATGGATGTCATTCAGAACAACCCGGCATTCTCCAATGACCTCTTTACAAAACTGGTCGACTTCATCTTTGAGTTTACACACAAAGATGAGCAACCTGAATACAACGAGGATCTTCTGAAAGAAGTGATGATTGAGAAGATGGCAGACGAATTCTCGCAGTTGTGCGGCCATGCCTACCGTGACCTGGAGGAGGTGATTGATGCTGTATTCACCATCCTCAAGGCACACACCATCGAGAAGCTTGACGGACAGAACAAGACAACGGCAAACATTCTCAACTCTGTTTACCGCTCAGAGAGTCAGCCCGTTTATAAGCAGATTTACTTCGGCAACCTCGTGAACAAGTTTGAGGCCTTCCTTCGTAAAATCTACTACATGCGCGAGGGCGAAGAGGTGCCTGCTGATGAGAATGGCCGTCAAGGGCTGGTGAACACCGTGCGCAAGTTCCCCGTGCTCCAGCGTTTGCATAACAACACTGACCCGAAGTATGCTAACTTCCGCGCCTATTACGACAACCTCTATGCGTGGCGCAACGAGGAAGCACACTCTGCACCGGAGATCAAAGACGAGGAGATTGACGCAGCTCTGCATATCGTCGTGTCCCTCTATGTCTTCGCCGCCATGATTTCTATAACCGAGCTGGAGATGGGCAAGAATAATGACTTCTAAAATAACAGATTTATGAATAAAATTCTTATGCTACTTTTACTGGCCATTGCTACAAGAGCAAGCGCACAGATAAAGACAATAGTGACGGAACCGATTACTATAAGTAAGAACACCTATTATAGTTCAGAAATTGAACATTCTTTCGCTTTTGGCGATAGTGTTACAATTCACGCCTATAAAAAGAAAAGCAATAAATATCATTTCCTCGTTGAGACTGCTGACTATGCAAACGTCATCAGTTGCAGCAACATTCCGTTTGAGGCAACCGAGAAGATGATGAAGAAACTACCGAATGCTTTGAGTGACGAAGCGAGGGTTCTAAGGCAAAAGCTGCAGAACGATGTTGAGAATCGTAAGAGGGAGTCCCAGAAAAAGAAGGCTTTTGCAGGTGAGGTATGGACTACGGTCTCATCTTCCTACTCCTTCACTCCTGTTTCAGGAACGGACTATAAGCTGAAAAACGGTGATGTGGTCTATATTGTGGGATATAAAGGTGAAACAACAAATTATCAGTATGCTCTTTATAGCACGAACTTTGCCGGTATTTACAGAACAACGAGCAATAAGTATATTTTCTCTAAAGATATGGATACAAGGTATTTGCCATCTATAGACGACCCCGACGTACAACAATTCTTGGCTGAGAAACAAAGAGAAATCATTCAGCGCGAAGCAGAAGCAAAAATGCTGTATCGCGGCAAGGCTTTAAGAGGTGAGGTGATGGGAGTTTTGTCATACGGCACACCTGAACCAATAGAAAGCCATGCCAGCAATTATGAAAGTGGTGATACCGTGAGGGTCGTCGGTTACTCAAAGGTGGGCGACATGAACTACTATGCGCTTTACTCTGATTACAACTATGGTACATTCAAATCTTCGCGTGCCAGAACTTCTACGTTCAAGAACGACTCGGAGATTGACTTCGATAGACTGCCTGCCTATGATGACCCAGAGGTAAAGCTGGTGCTAAAGCAACAGGGAGTCATTATTGATTCTGTTATGCAGGTCAGGCTTGCAGAATCCCAAAGAAGGTTGGAAGAGGTGACCGCAAATCTGATTCAAGCATATAAAGAAAACCAGCCTTTTATAATCCATGACATTGACTGGGATTCTGATTCTGCTGGTGGTATTGAACTAAGTGTTTCAATAACGAACTGCACGCAGCAAACTATTAAGTATGTCACATTTAATGGATACTTTAAGAATGCTGTGGGTGATAAATGCCGAAACGAAATTGGAGGCGGTACAGTATGGACTGCAAAGGGTATCGGTCCCATCGGTCCGTGCCCATCTTCATTTGAAAATAGCAGTGAAAGAATAAATGATTGTGAAGGTAGATATAACTTTGACAATCACCGATTCTATTCAAGAGTCGCAGAAACATTCAAGCTCTCATCTGTTACTGTTCAGTATATGAATGGAAAAACTGTAACACTGAGTGGTGCAAACTTGGATAAGCATGTAAGATATTGAAATGAATGATTTAGAACAAAACGGCATTAACTTTTTAAATAAGATAGACTATCTCGCAAAAAGAAAGGACTTGAAGACAAAAGATTCGCTCTTCAAGGTGTTAGACCATATCAGACTGCGTGATGGATACCACCTCGGACTGAAGCTCGCCAACTCTGTAGGTATGGGCGACGAATCATGGTTCTATTGCTATGAAGGTAACATCGACCCAGGCAAAGATGCTGATTCTACTGCTCATCCTCATGCTACGCTGCCTTTGGCTCTCCAGCTGTTCAAAGGCTTGAAGGTGCAGCATACTGTAATGGGTGCCTGGCAGTCGTACCTCCTTCATGTCTCTCAGTCGATGCTCCCGCTGTTCTGGCACGGTGGCTATGGCCGCAGAGAGTATTTCTTCGACAGGGAAAGCTATAAAGGCACAGTCATTCCGATCCATGCCGAGAAAGCAGTCATTCTTCCTATTGAGAAAATACCACACCCGGAAGTCATGATCGAAGAGGACAAGGCTATCGTGTCATGCCCATACTGGAATGACTGGGAAGGGCTGGTACTCGAATCCGTACCCATCACCTTCAAGAAAGACGGCAAAATTACTTTTGGGCGCGAAAAGCACAAGGTGCTGAAGAAATTTAATTGTGGAATTTGCTTTTAATTTAACGAATATGGACGGATGGCAAGAAACATATTATCGTACAGAGGAGGACTTCAAGGCTCGCAAGAATAAGGTTTTACCGTATGCGGTGAACTGTATGGAAAAACAAAGAATAGGCTTGCTCACGACTCCGCTAAGAGAAGCGGGCTTCACTTATGCTGTCACTTGCCACGGCTTGCCTAACCAAATGACAAGTTTCCTGATAAACCTTGAATTTAAAAAATATGCCAAAATACTCTATCCAATTCATTTTGAATGTGTGAATGACAGGGTCTATACAATAGAGGAATTTTTGGATGAAATACTTTATAAATCGAAATAGGCTATATGTATAATACAACAGAGTTCTTGGAATCTTACAAGAAGTTAGAAGATTGGGCCGATTCAAGATACGATGAAGGCATCAGCGATATTGAACAGTCACACCCTGACAGGAAACTGCAGAAAGAGCTACGGTACTTCAGAACTGTAAGAAACGTGCTTACTCATAATCCCAATGGTGACGATGGTAAGCAGCTGATAACGTTGACCGACGAATTCAAAACAAGGTTTGGGAAGCTATGCAATAGTCTGATGAATGGTATTGGTGATATTGCCGTTCCGTTTAAAGACATATACAAACGGCAGCTGAGCGACAAAGTACTTCCTACCATCAATGTTATGAAAGAGAGATCATACTCTTACGTTCCAGTGATGAACGGCAAGAAGATTTGGGGGGTGTTCGGTGAATCAACTGTGTTCAGTATCATCAGCGGTGAGAACGCTGCGCTTATGCAGGAGAACCTGGAGATGCTGAAAATAGCCAAATATATCACACAATACTCCCCAAACTGCTCTTATGACTTTATGGGGAAGAGTGCTTCAATAGACGACATTCGACGCAAATTCTCAGATGCTTTCGCAGAAGGGCGACGGCTAGATGTGATTTTTATAACATCCACAGGTGATAAGAACGGAGACCTTGACAGTCTCGTTACCATCTGGGACCTTACTTCAATCTAAAATATAATAACTATGACAAGAAAAGAGATAGATGAATTGATAGACCAATTCAACGCACAAGTGGGAAACAAAGGATGGACGTCTGCCCGTGCCGAGTATGACATGACTCTCATAGATGCCATGAAGGAAGCCGGCATCGACATTTCTGCAATATACGACGGCAAAGCGATTTTGTTCAAGAACAAGATTGCATTGAATGAAGATGGCAATAAGCTGGTTGTAATAGACGATCATTAAACAGCTCCAATGAAAATAGTAAGTTGGAACATAAACGCTCTTCGCGCTCACGAACCCTCTTTCCGTAAGGCGATGGCTGAGCTGAAGCCTGACATCTTCTGCCTACAGGAAATAAAGGTTCGTGAGGACCAGCAGACCTTCCCAGTGCGAGGCTACCACTCCATCATGAATCCCGCTGCCATTTCGCATTACTATGGTACGGGAATCTACATGCGCAATGACATACGACCATTGTCAGTGACATTCGACCGTCCCTTGGAAGGGTACGACTATCAAGGACGAGTCATTGCTGCTGAAATGGAGCAGTTCTTCCTGGTCAACTCATACTGGCCTTTTTCCTCATACCACAAGGAGAAGTACTGGCTCAATTATCGCATGAAATGGAATGAACAGTTCCAGAAGTTCATCCACGAGCTGCAGAAGCTAAAACCAGTCATTATCTGTGGAGATATGAATATGGTCAGAGACAACGCAGACGCATTCGATGGCAGAGCAACGAAACAGGCAGGCTGCTTCTACCCTGAGGAACATAAAGCATTTGAGCGCCTTCTTCAGGAAGAGCATCTCGTTGACAGTTTCCGTGCTTTACATCCGCTCACCAAGGAACAGATGAGCGGGAGTGGCAACTACACTGCTTGGGCTTACTCCAAGGATGATGCCCAACGTAAAAGTAACCAAGGCTTCCGCATTGACTACTTCTTAGTTGACGAAAAACTGATAGAGTATGTAGTTTCATCATGTCTTGTTGCTGATATACTCGGCTCTGACCATTGCCCTATATTATTAGAAATTAGATTATAAAGGAATCAATATGGCTTCAAACGTATTACCCGTATCAATCATAAAACAGCGCATGAATCAAGATGCAGCAAATTATCTGCTAGGGAATGAACCTGTTAGCATTGATATGCTACTTGTCACTGCTGCAACGCCGGCCATTCATGCTGATTTCAAAAATGCAAAACCAGAAGAGTTAAATGGTATCTTGAAACAGATACAGAAATTTTTGAAAAGTCATATGCGCTTTCTAAATTTTGATAAGGAGGCTGCTATGAAAGGTTTGTCAGAAGAATGGCTTGACAGCATTGACGAAACCGATAAAATGTTGTTAGTGTCAAACCTCGCAGTCATTGAGCGTATCACTGAAGAAGGTGAAATCATACCCAAAAAGAAATTATGTGAGACGTTTGCCAGTATAGTAAACTTTGAGCCAGTTAAATACGGGAACGAAACTTATGCGGTGAAAAAAAAGACCAGCAATCGTTCTGCATCTTTAAGTAAGGAGAAAATTATCTCTGCCGTCCCTGACCAGAAGTTGGCTGAAAAGCTTTTACCTTACATAAATTGGTATAAGAAATGGTGGGGGTTCGTCTCTCGAAGAGAGGATTATAAGTGGACGGCAACAAAACAGTTTCAAAGCAAGTTTGACATTAAACAAGATGACTTGGCAACAAATCTCAAAGAGGCTCTCAGCGAAGAACAGAACCTAGTCTCAGGGCCAATGAATTTCTCAAAGTCCATGCTCCTGAAAAACGCAAGGTTAGAAGACTCGAAGGAAGACGTAAGAAGCGCGCTTTCAATGCTCTTTGATGAGACTATTGACCTGGCTATCCGTGCTAATGATTTTCTAGAACAGTTCGGTAGCATCCATGAGAGAAACAAGAAAAAACATCCAGACAAGTTCAAGGCAAACGAGAACCACAAACAGGATGTACACGCCATTTCTGTGTATCTTGCGTTCAGATATCCCGCTAAACACTATATATACAAAGAAACAGTATGGTATAACTTCGTGAATGAGACAGGTATCGAATATCCGTCTCTGTACAGGTTCACCCATAAGCTCGTAGGATATGAACAAATTTGTGACCAGATACGAGAGATTCTGATGACCGACAAAGAACTCCTTTCTCTCAATGATAGCACCTATAAAAATGACCCCTCAAACTATCACCTTCTGACGCAAGACTTTATGTATGCCATTTCAGAATACTTTGTTGGACTTGACAAAGATCCTGTTGCATAAAAACCAAAAACGAAAGTCACAGAATGTAATAAGTTAGAACCACATAAGCTAAAATCAGCATCATAGCAATGGTAATAGACAGATATAACAAAAGGGCTTTTAGCCTCATAAAGAAAGGAGAAAATCTCTTCATTACAGGTGAAGCAGGAACTGGAAAGTCTACCCTGCTTCGGAAAATCGTGGAAGAGCTCCAGGGGAAAAGGGCTCTTGCTGTCATAGCCCCTACAGGCGTGGCAGCTGAGAATGTGAAAGCTTCTACTATTCATCATTTCTTTCAGTTCAAACCATTCCTGTTTCTTCCTGGCCATAAGAACAAAGAAATTTTCCAGTTGGATGAAGGCGGCATTGCTCTTATCAATCGACTAGAATTACTGATTATTGACGAAGTAAGCATGGTGAGATGCGACATGCTTGATGCTATTGATGAGGTGCTTCGGCATTACAGAAAATCAAAGAAACCTTTCGGCGGCATTCAGCTTGTAATGTTTGGCGACCTGTATCAGCTAAGCCCTGTGGTGACGAGGGAAGATGAAACAGAACTTAGCAAATATTATAACTCATATTACTTCTTTTCTTGCAAAGCATTGCAGAAAATGAGCTATAAGCTGATACAACTCAAAGTCATTTATAGACAGAACGACCCTGAGTTTATAGAGATGCTGAACCACGTAAGGAAGGGAAAACTTACAAAAAAGGATATTGAACTTTTGGACGATAGAGTAGAACCAAATTACAGACCAGGCGTAAAGGATGGCATTTTGACGGTGATGACTCATAACAAAATGACCAAAGAATGGAACGAAGAGATGTTTGGTAAACTCAGAACAAAATTGTATTCTTTTGGCGGAGAAAAGAGCAAAGGATGGTATGGGGAAACACCCGTCCCTGAAGATCTCTATCTAAAAAAGGGGGTCAGGGTAATGTTCCTGCGCAATGATAATGAAAGTAAGAAATATCAGAATGGAACATTGGGCTGGGTCGAAGAATTATCGTATTTCCATATTAAGGTTAGGCCCGATGGCGGCGAACCCATAAATGTTGCACAGGCGATATGGGAGCAAAACGAATATTATGTTGATGAAAAAACAAAAGAAATAAAGACCAGGGTAAAAGGGACTTTCAAGCAATACCCGTTGAAGCTTGCCTGGGCCGTCAGCATTCATAAGAGTCAGGGACTGACATTCGACGAGCTGGCCATCGAGGCATCGAAGGCCTTTACTTACGGACAGGTTTATGTTGCTTTGAGCAGATGTACGAACCTCGAGGGGATTCACTTGCTTTCACAAGTTCCTGTCCAAACAATAAATGCCGACCCTAAAGTCGAGCTTTTCCTGAAAAGCGTAGACAGGAAGGGAAATGTCAATCTACCAGAAGAATTGGAACCAAATGACGTTGAGCGGTCGCCGCTTAGAATCTGGATTCGCTACAACACATACAGAAACTTCAAGAATGGTACTAAACAAAAATGCCACAGAGCTATTTCGGATGGTGACCTCGCTGGGAAAATCTTTAAGCATAAGAATGGCAAACTATGCGTGCAAAAAGCGTTTAAAGATATAAAGAAGGATTGGCACTTTTGGGACGAGCACGAAGGACACTGTCCTTTCATCATCAGACAGTACAAAAAGGTGATTTTTGAAGTGAGGGATTATCCTTTTGTGCTGGAAGCGGAAATAACTGGACAAATCAAAACATACGAAACTAAGGACACCGACGGGGATGCCTGCTGGGGCTTTGAGTTCTATGTGCGAAATGTGACAGAGAAACGGATTGAGGGGAGAGGGCTGATTGCAACCATTGTAAAATAATAAGGTCATCATGAATATTCTTGAATGTAACTGTCAGTGGCACTTTGCCGAACAGCCCTATGCCAGCCAGGACATAGGGCCGAACAACGCTGCTGCCGAGCATTTTATCGCCACACCATACCCATCACTTATCAGGGAGTCCATACAAAACTCCCTCGATGTGGTGGCAGACGCTAACCAGCCGGTAAGAATGCGTTTTGAGTTTGGGAAACTACGTGCAAAAACGTATGAGGGGTTCTATGGACTGAGGGAACACATAGTAGGCGTCATCAAACTATATGGGGATAAAGCAGAGAAGGAATATGCTCCGATGCTGAAACACTTTGAGCGGACTTTCACGGGGCAAGGTGAACTGTACTATATCAAAGTATCTGACTACAACACTAAAGGCATGGACTATAGGAAGGATGACACAAACTCGCCATTCTATGCTTTCATGCGGGCTCTTGGCGTAACGGCGAAAGACGATGACTCGTCTGGCGGTTCATTCGGTTTCGGAAAATCTGCTTACTTCCTGATGTCACCCATCCATACAGTATTGGTTTCAACGATGACAGAAACGGGAAAGACCTTCTTCGAAGGTGCAGCCCGACTGTGCACTCATCTGTTCCGAAACAAGGAAGGTAAAGAAGTGAAGTTCCAGCACTATGGCTACTATGACAACCAAGACGGTATGTGTCCGGCTTCAGTACAGACAGACATTCCCAACAAATTCAAACGTGAGGAGGTGGGTACAGACATCTACATCATGGGAGTGGACGGGTCTGAGGAGAAACAGCAGGAGGCCATCGACGAGATGGTGAAATCAACATTACGGAATTTCTGGATGGCAATCCTACAAGGGAGGCTGGTAGTTGAGATTGCAGATATTACGATCAACTCATCCACACTTGATGAGTTGATGGTGGCACACTTCCCTGAAATGTCAGACAGAATCAAGAATGGCGACAACTACAACCCGCGACCTTATTATGAGGCAGTGAAGAATGCAGGAACGTCGAAGGATTTTTTGAGGATAGACCGTGAACTTCCTTTGCTGGGTGACGTGACCCTCTATGTGTGGAAGAACAAAGAGGCCCGGGATGGCGTCATTCATCTGCGCAAACAGCGCATGTTCATCTTCCGCTATCGAAAATACTCCTCCAGCTATGGCTACTACGCCGTCTTTATCTGTACAGATAATCATGGAAACAAACTTCTACAAAGCATAGAGGATCCGTCACATCGGAAATGGGAGCCAAGAAGGAACAGGACTTCCGGAAAGATGATCATGGATGAGATAGATACCTTCATGCAAGAATGCCTACAGGAGCTTTTCATGACAGATGATGGCGGGCCGTTAGGCGTTACGGGATTGGAGGACTACCTGTTCGTACCTGAAGAACTCGTCGCTTCTGAAAGGGAGGATGTAGAAGACAACCCGTTCTTTGGCGAGCCAAGCAAAGAGGTCCAAGAAGAGGGCACATCTCCTGTGTCTATCATAGAACCACCAAAGCCCACCATCAACAACGAGAGGAAAGAGGCGGTTGGCAAGGTCATCACTGTTACACCGCCCACGGGGGGAGAACAACAGTCGGAAGGGCCGATGGGAGGACATCAGCGCAAAGAAGGAAAGAAGAAGCGGAAAGGGACGGGAAGCAGCCCTGACAGGACTGGCTTTACACCTAGTCAGGACGAGACGCCTGGAGAGTTCCTGGAAAACATCCCTGTACGATACAGGGTGATGGCTGAACGCAAATATGGAACAATGGTCCATTCCATCATCATCAAATCGGACTTCGATGTGGAACGGGGGCAGATAGAAATCGTTGTCGGAGGGGAAGAGAATGACGAGACGATCGATATTGTGGAATCATCAATGGGGACACCTGATGGTAATATCATCACCAATCTGCGATTGGAAAAAGGAAAGTCCAACATCGTGGAACTAAAGTTCGCTGACGAGATGAAACATGCTATAAAACTTACGGCCTATGAATTTAAATAATGTGACATTCCCATATCCTGTGCTGGGCAGCTTCGACGACATTCTGCCAGTCCCGGAAGAGCCGAAGGTGGAACTGACAACTGACAAGATGAACTATCACTTCAGCATAGACCTCGCCTATGACAATGAAGAGATAAAGGAGCTTGTTGAAAAAGACTATGCGGATTATGTGTGCGAGGTGAGCTGCGATGCAACCCGATTCAGAACCTGCTACAAGGGAAAGAGCCTTCACTTCGACATTGACATTCCACGCAGGGCTGTGGCCGGACGTATAAACTTTGCTTGCACAATAACGGTTAAAAAGCCCATCATAGACTATGTGAACAAGGGATTCCATACAGATTATTATGGCCATACCTTCAACATGGAGCCAGGCGACCTGCTCGGCATGTTCTCTCAGTTCTTCTATATTGCAGACATCAAATATGACAAGCTGAAGGCGGTAGGCACTTTCATGGAGATAGTACCTACCGATGACGAATGGCCTTCAACCATACTGAATAAAGATAAGATAGAATTGAGGCTGCCAAGGACACTGTACGAACAGTACAAGAGCAACCCGGCAGTGAACAGCAAAGCAGATATCCTACATGCCTCAGTAGTGCTCAACTCTCTTACCTATGCACTGTGCAGGATAGAGCAGTACCCGGAAAAGAAATGGGCACAGACAATAGACTATCGTATAAAGACCGAGCCGGAACTGTCAGAATTCAAGGAACAGGCACCTGAAGACTGGCGTGTGGACAAGCTAACTCAGATTCTGCTCGGAAAGCCGTATGAACGACTGTTCAACTACCTCATCAACAATGACGTAAACTCAGATTAGACATGGCATTACAAACAATATTAAAGAAATCATACCTGGAAACGGTCTTTGAAGAGGTGGAACAGGGCATCGGCCTTGACCGCTTCAAAGAAGATATGTTCCCTTATGACGAGAACTTCTTACTTGTTACACCACAAGTGAAGCATCCTGAAAACCTGCTGGGACAACTGAAAGCGACAACAGACGGTGACTTCCAGTCTGCCATTGCCATATACAATGCCTATCCTACACTTACACCCCTACAGGCCATCAACGTCCAGTTTTGGGAGTCCCTATGCCTTACCGACGCCTTTCCCTATATGAGGGACAGATGGCATCTGAGGGATTCAAAAGACGATGAAGAGTTGAAAAGAGGCATTATCAACCACTTCACGATGGAGAATGGCTTGATGCGACATGGGCTTGGAGGCTTGTGGTGGCTAGTCCATCTCACCGTTGATGAGGACAGAGACCAGCGTTTTGAGCTGACAGAGATGCTGTTCAAGAACTACACTTTACGCTTCATACGCCTTGGAGTCGGAAAGGTGATACAGCATAAAGAAGCTGCTATTGGCATCCTACAGTTCATCAAGGATAATGAAAGATATATCACCAGCATGGAGAATGTTGCAAACAGCCTGACTTCTTACTTTAACAAGCTGGGAGCAGTCAAACAGCTGACATTCCTTGACAGGCATTTCTTCTACCATGAGATGGAAGAACATATAGACGAGTTTATGAATACAAGCAACAGAGA
Organism: uncultured Prevotellaceae bacterium; assembly: GCA_902778535.1. GTDB lineage: Bacteria > Bacteroidota > Bacteroidia > Bacteroidales > Bacteroidaceae > Prevotella. The sequence continues at coordinate 213,421 of CACYYG010000009.1, read as the reverse complement.
TGCCCAGAATAGCGAGGGCGAAGTCCAATAGCTATCAAAGAATCACCGTAAAGAAACTATATATACTAACCATCAGAAAGCAATGACATTCAAAGAACTGATAGTACGTTTTAATCCCATCCAAAACAAGAACAGTCTAAACGATTTACTTGCTTTGGTAGAGAGAAACTTTGGCGTTTTTTCAAGGGACATGGAGTTAGACATCAGGGCTATAATAATGAATGAGGAAGTGAAAAGCTATTTCGATCGTATCATTCATGAAGACCATCCGCTGTTGGAGTATGACAAAGAGAAGCAAACGAAAAAGAAAAGAGCCGAGACTCCAGATGATATAGAAAGGAAAAGGAAGAAAAAGGCAGAAAAGAAGAAAAGGAAAGAGGAGAGAAAAAAAGGAGTCAACCCGGAACTTACCTTGGCGCAGGAATCGTCTATGCATAGTCAGAAAGGATATACCCGCTCCAAGTGGGACTTCCCTGATTATGTTCTGCGGCGTCTTGCTAAGAATGGGAGAGACTATTCAAAAGAGTCTATTGCCTCACAAGTCAGAAAGACCAAATTATCTGACAGAGAGAAGTGGGAAGCGAATAGAGTACATATCATATCCGTTCCCATGGGAGGACAAAACAAGAAATATTAGACGACTAAAACAAGAGTCATACATGGACAAGAAAGAAGCAATAACCAAATTAGAGGATGCCCGAGACCTGATATTGGAAGCCCAGTATATGATAGAGGGGATTCTCCCTCATGTCAATATATTAGGTGTCAAGAAAATGGAGATATTGGAACCTGTTACAGACATCCTCAAAATCTTGTCTCAACTGAGCATGAAAGGTAATATTAACACCGATATCCCCATTGAAGGCATGTATAAGATGTTGTACCACGACTATAAAAAGGTTTGCCAGGAGAAGAAAGACCTTCAGAATGATGTGGTCGCTCTGATGAGTGACAAGCAATGGGATCTGGAAACGGCTTCTCTCAATCTCAAACTCATGCGGGCTGAAAGGGAAATTGAGAACTTGCACAAGAAACTGGAATCCAAGAAAGAGAAAATATCATACCTAAAAGCTCAAAAGACAGACCTTAGACATAAACTCAAAGAACTCGGATACAATATACAAAATGTTGATGAGGACTCTGAAAATGAAGCGGATGAATGAAGGAGTGCCACTTTAAAGATTGATCAATATGCCGAACGATACACAGAACCTTCCCGCAGTGAGCTACTATACTCCAGTGGAGTTAGTGGGCATCTACCGCTCATTCCTTGAAAGAGGAAAGAGCAATGGCGTGGTTTGGCTGCGGGGCATATACATTCAGAAGCCAAACCAGAATCCAGGATGGGCAGCTTTCTATGACGAGTTGAGGGATGTCAATACAAATGTGACCGTCACACTGAAGATTAACAGGCAAGACCGAAGCCGCCTACAGTCAAACAGTCTCGTTCAGGTGGGCGGCATCATTGAGCTAAACCCATTTACCAACGGTACCATACAAATTGTAGTCAATGTCACGCGATTCGAGATAGTCAAAGACCAGTTCATCACAGAGAACGAGCTGAAGCTGTTTGACCTCAGAAAGAAAAAACTTGCCTCCGGCCTGAAAAACGTCAAGGCCGTTCTCAGCCAGATAATTATAGAAGGGAAAAGGAAACCGAAGGTGGCACTTATCCTGGCACAAGGAACAAGGACACAGGGGGACTTTGAAGATGGGTTGCGTGCAGCGAGAGCTTCCTTTGACTTCGATGAGACGAGGGTGACATTCACACAGACAGAGGCACTATGCAACATCATCAGAAGCCTGGACGGACAGGGATATGATGCTATCGCCATCTATCGTGGCGGCGGCATTGACTCTAATACGGACGTAGACAAGCCCGAGGTCATCGAAGCCGTCGTGAGCCTGAGGACAGCCTTCATATCAGGTGTGGGACATAGACCGGAAACTATATTCTTACGCGAAGTGGCTGACTACTGGACTTCGACACCGCAGGGTCTTGGGCAGTATTTCTCAGAGATTCATGAGAATGCTTCTGCCATGCGTAACAACTCCCGTGCAGCACTCATCGAGGACATCAAAAAACAGTTCATCAAGCAGATTGAAGATGCAAACAAGAAGAACAAGGAGTTGCTTGAACAAGTTGGCAAGCTGAATAAGCAGGCAGAAGAACAGCGTAAGGCAAATACTGAAAACCTGAAAAAAATTCAAGAGGAAAACGCCAAGGCTCACCAGAAACAACTGGAAGAGAATAAGAAAAACCTGGAAGCACAACAAAAGAAGAATGACGATGCTCTTGCCAAAGTCCAGGCTCAGGCGAAGGAGCAGATGGATAAGTCCAACAAGCAGAATGAGGAATTACAGAAGAAAATAACTGAGCTGACAAAAACCAATTCTGAACAGATGGGCAAACTCCAAGGTCAGCTGAAGAAACAGACAGAGGAGAATGCAAAACAGGCAAAAGACTTCAAAGAGAGCTTGACGAAGATGCAAACAACTAACGGTGAACTGAACAAGTCACTGCAGAAGTTGACTGCACAGAACACGCAAGCGGCCAAAGATCTCAATGATGCGAAAGACAGGCAGAGACAACTAGAAAGGCAGCTCGAAGAGGCTCTGAAAAAGAAAAGGGGATGCTTGGGAATGGTAACCACTGTAGTTACTCTGATTGGTCTTGCGAGCTGGATAGTGTGTATACTAATCTGATATTTGCATAATATACTGAACTAATACAACATGATATGTACGACGACGAGAAAATCAAACGAATAGTGAAGAAGGTTTGCGCTGGAGCAAAGGTGGATGTGAACATCCATGTGAATGGCTCACGCGCCGAAGGGTACTCTTTCATCGTTACCGGCATGCTTTGTTCTTGGGTGGTAGACGCACTCATAAAGGACATCAACAATGCCTGTCCTGACGAGAGGCCTCTTGGGACATGGAGGATACAAGCGGGCAGCAGCCAACTACCATGCCCAGGAGTGAAGCCTGAACAAACAAATGACTGTATGGAGCTGCGCCTGATGTGGGCTGACTATGATAAAACTGCCATACTCAAGAATTAGAAAGTAACTTTTGTCTATGGCAATCATAATCGATAACACTTGGTGCGGTATAAAGGACATGGCTGAAGATGTTCGTCAGTCCATAACGACGTATGGCTTTGCACATTCCTTCAGGCCAGTAGATGAAAATGGGGAAATATACACATGCATAATACCTGACAATGAAGAGTGGCGTTATATTCTCTGTGAACTGAACATTGAAGATGTTAAAGACATTGTTTCCGAGCACCCGGAAATTCCATGTCCTGATGTCGATAAAGAGACCATAGGCAATATGCTCTATCTAATAGACTTGTATTGCGACTTGTACGATGAGATAGACTTCAGTGATTCTGAACACATCCAATTCGGCGACATCATTTTTGAAGACCCGAACAAAGGAACTCTGGAAGAGAGGGTTATTATCAGGAAAAAGACATTCCTCAAAATGTCCAAAGAAACCATTGAACGTGTCCTGACCATCGTTGATGAAAAAAGACTTACCCGGTTTGAGGTAAAAAAGGCCGGATATGTTTATACAAGAGGAGAGAATTTAGCGAGAAACTCCGAAATCAATGACGCGATATTCCAATGTAACGACATCTTACGTTCCTACGGAATGAAACTCCCGGAATTTATGAGTCGTGTCAAACGGGCCAACGGAAAAATATATTGGAAAACAAAGACCAAATTTAACGAAATAACGTGATAAGAGCATGATGACGTTTATCATTATAGCAGCAATTGTTTTCTGCCTGATTGCACTGATAGCGGAAGACTTCGGAGTGCCCAGGCGACGCCGCACTTATAAACATGGTAGCCAAACCATGAAAAAATACAGGGGCGGCTTAACATCTTATAATGACAATCATTCCGATGTATATTGCCCAGAATGTGGCAGTCCTAATGTGACCATATACCGAGACGGCTCATGTAAATGCCAAGACTGTGAGTTTCCTTTTCATATTGACTACCTATAAAATGAAATAACTGATGAGCAACAGATTTTTCCTGCTAATCCTATTAGGTTGCTCCCTGTTGTCAGGCTGCGACCAGAAAGACAAGGGGACGGTGGCACAGCCTGAAGAGAAGGCGGCTCCTTCAACCATGACTTATGAATATGTTCCTTCAGAACAAAAGGAGGAAATACAGCAAGAAAAAGTGCCTACGACTCCGATTATAAGCGAACCTTTGAGCGATGTCGAAGACGCTTTTGAGGAAGGCGCTGCACAGGCAGAGGAAGACCGTCTGGCTGGCCATCCGGGGATGAACTATGCGGATGACTATGAAGATGATGATGAGAATGAGGCCTACGAAGAAGGGTATGAGGACGAATGAAGCTTTACATGAAACCGCTGAGTAACAGTTGAAGCAATAAGAAGATATGATGATTATACTGATTATCATTTTCTTAATGATTGCCATGTTTGTCATACTGGCAGTGAGATACGGAAAGAGACCGTGTGTCCTGAAATTCCGCATTGCCACTTATGGTGGTAGTAGCTACATATCTGAGATTGAAGTAGACAAGGAGGGCAGACTAATCGCAATGACTCACAATGATGTTATCGGAAAACATTCCCCGTATCCTTTGAAGACAGAAGGGGCGGTAGAATATTATGTATCTGTTCGATTTGGAGTGTGGGCAGAGCAGGAGTTGGGTAAGGATTATAACTCCAAGAAAAAAGGATGGAAGATATTCAGTTGTCCAGTCATGAAAGATGGCAAACAGCTCACCTATGATGAATATGGGGAAGCGACTGACTCCAAAACACGTTCAAGGAAAAATCCAACTATAAGAGTGTGGTATGAAGAAATTGGACCGCCTAACAACACAAGAATCAAGCATACAGAGTATGTAAAGCTATAAAACAGTGACTATAAGACGAATGGACAAAAGAGAAAGAATCATCAGCGTCATCCTATTGCTGTTTGCAGTCATGCCGAATGTTAAGGCGCAGCAGACAACACTGTCTCGGGATGTTGCGGAGCAGATACGAGACCAGATTGTGGCAGAATGGCTATCCGACCAGACAGGGCTGCTGAAAAAGAACGATGAGACAAACTGCATAACCCAAAATGGTCTTCACATGCGCTATGATGTGAAAGTCTACGGACAGGAGCCAGTTGACGGAAGAAGCCTGTGGATCTCGATGCACGGCGGCGGCAACGCACCTACGGCCCTCAATGACAGCCAGTGGGAGAACCAGAAAAGACTGTACCAGCCTGAAGAAGGGATATATGTAGCTCCACGCGCCCCATGGGACGATTGGGACATGTGGTTCAAGCCCCCCATCGACGACATGCTCGATGAGCTGATACGGACAATGGTTGTCTTTCATCATGTAAACCCAAACAAGGTTTACCTCCTGGGGTACTCTGCTGGAGGCGATGGTGTCTGGCGTATGGCACCGCGCATGGCCGACCGCTGGGCAGCAGCATCGATGATGGCGGGACACCCGGGCGATGTCAACATGCTGTCGCTGCGTAACCTGCCATTCATGATATGGTGTGGTGGTGACGATGCTGCCTACGACCGCAACCGTGTCAATGCACAGCGTGGATTGGAAATGGATTCCCTTCAGCAGTCCGACCCGACGGGATTCATTCATGAGACGCATATACTGCCAGGAAAGCCTCACTGGATGGATCTTGAAGATAAGACTGCCTTGCCGTGGATGGCCCAGTATCATCGTCACCCTTATCCTTCTACAGTGGCTTGGGTACAGGGTGACCGTGGACACAAACATTTCTACTGGCTTGGCGTACCAGAGGAAGAGACAAAGAAAGGGGCTGAGTTGCGTGTCTCAGTCAAAGATAATACTATCAACATTGACACTGAGGACTACACCTCCGTCACGCTCTATCTCAATGACAGCATCATCAACCTCAACAAACCTGTTACTGTCAAATGGGGAAAGCAAACTGTGTATAAAGGCCGCCTGCCTCGTACTGAAGAAAACATGCGTAATACCATCAACCAGCGCGGCGACCTTGCTTACTGCTTCCCTTCGCAAGTGACGGTGAAGAAAAGAGTGAAAACCTCCAAGTAGAATAGTATAATATGATTACGATAGAAGAAGCACTTAGAATAGCCATTGAGGCACATGAAGGACAGAAAGACCTTGACGGGAATCCTGTCATCCTGCATCCAATGATAGTGGCAATAGCTGGACGCAACCGTGAGGAGCAGATAGCCGGTCTGCTGCACGATGTCGTGGAAGACTCTGGCATTACGTTTGAAGAACTGATACGGCGCGGCGTTGACGAGAATATCGTTGATGCGCTGAGACTGCTGACACACGACAAGGACAAGATGGCTTATGAAGAGTATGTGGAGCAGATAGCTTCCTCTGGCAACGACATTGCCATACATGTTAAATATAACGACCTTTCCCACAACCTCCAACGGGGCAGGGCGGGAGGCCATTGGAGCATAGTGGCAAAGCATGAGAAGGCATTGAGTATAATAGAACCTTTGGTTAAGCAGATATGAGATACTTAAGAAACAATAGGGAAGAGGCAGTCATCCGCGAAGATGATAATGGCAATCGTTTCTATAAGGTGTTTGATTGTCAAAACCGATGTGTCTCAGAAGAGATACAGGCTGGTCAAGGCTGCAAAATAGCATACGGTGAAGTGGGTATTGGTGCCCATTACCTTCTTACAGAGGTTGACAAGAACTGGTTCGATTCCTTTGGCCATGACTGGCGCTTTGACACCAGAAATGGCTGTACAGTTTTGTTGTTTGACAGAAGGGTTTATACACAAGAGATGTTAGATGAGCACAACGAGCTGGATGAAATCTACAATGAGGGAGAGCCTTTTGATGACATCTACGAAGTGCTGGGTGATGTTTGAATAAATAATCAACAATAATATGTTAGGAGCAATCATAGGTGACATAGTAGGCAGCCGATGGGAGTTCAACCCCACCAACGACTATAACTTTGAGTGGCTGTCAAAGGAGAACAGCTTTACAGATGACACCATTTGTACAGTAGCCATTGCAGATGCACTGATACATCATAGGGATTTCGGTGAGAGCATGCACGACTGGTGCAACCGCTACCCGCATCCTATGGGAGGCTATGGAGGACGATTTGCGCAGTGGGTACACAGTAATAACCCTCAGCCGTCCAACTCCTTTGGTAACGGTGCTGCAATGCGCGTCAGTCCTGTGGCCTACTGGTATGAGTATATCGATGACGTGCTTGACGCAGCAGCGGCCACGGCTATCCCCACACATAACCATGATGAGGGTATCAAAGGGGCACAGACGGTAGCACTGGCCATCTTCAGGGCTTTACAATTCAACAAGAAGTCCTATCAGTCTGCACCCATGCACATCGACGAGATCCTTCAAGAGTGTGTACAGTTCTCTGGCTATGACATCAACATGCCGAAGGCATCGGTACTGAACCGCTTCGACGAGACGTGTCAGGGGACGGTGCCCGTTGCGCTGAAAATCATCAGCATGGCAACGGACTTTGTGGATGCCGTGCGCCTGGCCGTCAGCCTCGGAGCAGACGCAGATACGCTCGGCGCCATCGTGGGAAGCATGGCAGAAGCCATCTGGGGGCTGCCAAGTGGTGTCATGTTCAATGTCAGTGACATGCTCCCAGAGGAAATGCAACATGTCTACGCGGAATTTCGTCACAAAAGGCCCTGGATTATCAAAAAACTGATTGACACGACGTTCTACAGAAAGGAGTTCAGCGAAGCAGCATGGGACTTGCTCGAAGATGGTGACCGTGAAGAACTGAGGGACATAGTGGACAATGTGAAAAACGAGAAGCGGAAGCTGATGGCTGAGCGTGGCAAAGCAAGAGATAATTGGTAGGAAAGAATGGATAATATGAAGGAAATAGAAGATGCCCTGAAGGGGATGCTGGAGAGTTTTCGAGAAAAGGAGGCTCGCGAGCAGAAGGAGCGACAGCAGGAGAAAGAAAGGGAGAAGAGAAGAAAGGAACTATACCATTTCTTCTATGAGAAAGCCGCTCCCATGACTTTTTTTTTACCTAAAGGGTCGTCACTATTAGGCTCAGAAGGAACATTGGAAGCCGAGAACGAGACCACATCGTCCACAGCGGCGAACACAAAGGACTAAGCACAATACTGAACAGGAAACAAACAATTGAATAAACCATGATAAGAAAGGTTATATTGATAATATCCGTACTGTTGGCGACTACTATGTCTGCGCAGGAGAATCTGCAAAGAGAAGCCATTGCAACGAACACAAAGAAGGCATTCACCATAGTTAAGAAGAATCCTGTCACCTCAGTGAAAAACCAGTGGCGCAGCGGCACTTGCTGGGCATATGCCACGCTGGGCTACTTTGAGAGCGAGATACTACGAAAGACGGGAAAGACATACGACCTGTGTGAGATGTTCGTAGTAAATAAAGACTACATGGACTGTGCTACTCACTATGTACGGATGCACGGCTACAGCCAGATTTCAGAAGGAGGCTCTTGCGACGATGTGCTGGAGGTGATAAGGCATCATGGCATCTGTCCTGAGAACGCCATGCCCGCACCTGGATCGCTGACGGGCGACTCGCTTGCAAACTTCAAGGTGTTCTTCCCTGAACTGGAGAAAAGGGTTAGCGGCACCGTGCGCAGGGATGCGAAGGAACCGCTACCTCATTGGCGCGACAGTGTACAGGCTGTAATAGATCGGTACATAGGCAGTTGCCCTGAGTCGTTTGTCTATGAAGGAAAGACATTTACTCCAAGGTCGTTTGCGGAAAACCTTGGCCTTGACCTTGACGACTATGTAAGCCTGACCAGCTTTACCCATCATCCCTTCAATCAGTGGTTTATCATCGAAGCCCCATATAAATGGAGGCTGAAACCCAGCTACAACATCCCCATCGAACAGTTAATGGAGGCTGTTGATAAGGCATTGGATGCTGGCTTTACCGTGGCGTGGGGAGGCGACGTCTCTGGCGATTTTACACGGACAGGATTAGCCATGCTTCCCGATGGCATCGTGCCGACACAGCAGATGCGGCAGGAGCAATGGGATGACTGGAGATTTACCTACGACCATGTGATGCTCATCTACGGCAAAGCTGTTGACGAGCAGGGTAAGCCATACTACATGGTGAAGAACTCCTGGGGCGAAAGCGGCGACTACAAAGGTACATGGTATATGTCACGCGACTACATAGCGCTGAACACCACCTATATGTTCCTCAACCGCCATGCCCTACCGAAAGCACTTGACGAGGAAATCAGGAAATCTGGACTATAAATGCAATTCAAAAACAGATTATGACCAAACAACATATCGTGTTCCTGACGGGTGCTGGCATCAGCGTGGAGAGCGGACTGAGCACCTTCCGCGGCAAAGATGGCTTGTGGACAAATGAGGAATGGGCATACCTCGCAAGTACGGAGGCACTCTATAATGACACGCAGCGATGCCTGGACTTCTATAACTTCCGACGGAAACAGCTGTCAGAGGTGGAGCCGAATGAGGCTCACCGCATGATAGCAGATCTGGAGAAAGAGCATGAGGTGACTGTCATCACGCAGAACGTCGACAACCTGCATGAGCGTGCTGGCTCGACACAGGTCATCCACCTGCATGGGGAGCTGAGCAAGGTCTGCTCGATGGACAATCGAACGACTTGTGTGAAGGAATACCCGCTGACAACACCTATCATGGTGGGCGACAAGGCAGAGGACGGCGCACAGTTGCGCCCCTATATCGTAATGTTTGGCGAATATGTGGACAGCATGGATGTGGCCATCAAATATGTAAGATATGCAGACATCTTCGTGGTTATCGGGACATCACTGCAGGTGTACCCGGCAGCAGGATTCATCAACTACGCCCACCATGAGGTGCCAAAGTTCGTCATTGACCCAGGAGAGATGGAGCAATGCACGGAACTGGGCTTCACTCATTTCAAGACAACGGCTACGGAAGGTATGAAGATGCTCATAGAGGCTTTTAATAAATTGTAAATGCAGTCATTGGCTCCACTTCAATGTAAAACAAGGCTGATTACTGATGAGATGATGGATGCCATGATCCTTCCAAAATATTGAGTAACTGCCTAAGGAAAAAACAGTACAGATATTCTAATGGCCGAAGAGTCTTTAGTTACCGTCATAATAATTCGTCGATTGTTTTAAAAAGACTCGTTTAGATAAAATAAGAGCAGCAATATGTCCAGCATAAGTATTGAAACTAAAGAAGAGAGAAATGCCCTTGTTGCTGTGTTGACAGGCGACAAAGACAAAATACGCTCGCTGATAGCGTCGAGTGGAAATGCTCCCGTAAAACTTGCTCACTGGTCAGGAGAACGTAGAGGTTTGTCAGACAAAGGCGATATAGACAGCTACCAGCTTTCCTATGCCATGTACGACGCCATGAGAAATAATGACTATCTGGCAAAGCTACATGTACAAGAGACGTGGCATTTTCATAAAACATTGTTTCCCAACATAAAGCGTACACCTTATGAACAATTTGGATTCATCATCTGGAATTGGATGGTAGAGCCAGGCGACAATCCATACATCGATGGTGAAGATGAAGCGTTTCTTCTGAAAGATGGTGCGACAGAAAAAGACATCCGTTTGACAAACTGTGGCATACAACACATGGAGGATGAAGTAGTTCGGTTGTTAAAAGAAGGGGCAACGCCCTATTTCTTAGTTCGTGCGCCCTATATCACTGAGATGCATGAAGATAAAGATGGCAAAACCCGACATACATACTTTGATGTTGCGCCCATGTTAGAGGTAACAAAGATTCATTCTGCTGACTATTGGTGGGAATTCATAGGTGACGCTTTAGACAAAGAAATACCTGAACTTGAGACGCCTGTTCTTGAGCGGATTGTCGAAGGCATTTTCAATGTCGGTGCTTGTGAGCGTATTCTCTACTTGACAGACAAATATATAAACGATGAAGCACGAATAAATGGTGAGAAATTAATGCTGGAACACCTCGGCAAGATACACCCCATTCAGAAATAGGCATGGTTGTTTCCGACAATAGTCATTCAATAATTGATTATCAATGATGTATTCATACAAATATCCAAGACCAGCCGTAACTTCAGACTGCGTGGTCATTACCAAAAAATAGTTCCGAAGGTACTGCTCATACAAAGGGGCAGCGAACCGTTCAAGGGAGCTTGGGCATTTCCCGGCGGCTTCATGGAAATAGACGAGACAACGGAACAATGTGCTATCAGGGAGCTGGAGGAAGAAACGGGACTGGTTGTGACAGACATCCACCAGATTGGCGCATACTCAAAGGTAGACCGAGACCCTCGCGGGCGCACCATCACGGTGGCTTATCTTTCCATCATAGATGCTCCCGCAGAAGTCAGAGGGCAGGATGACGCAGCCAAGGCGCAGTGGTTTCCTTTGTCAGAGTTGCCAACTCTGGCCTTTGACCATACAGACATCATGGAGGATGCTATAGCATTACTTCCTCAGGTTGGAATCACATTATAAATAAAGAAAAAGCTATATAAACTATGGATAGAAGTGATATAGAAGAAATGGCAAAGGATTTGATCCCTTTGGCAGAGGAAACAAACGCAGGAGAGGCTCTCATGACTACTGATTACGATGACAAGTGGGAGTTTGTTATGGGCTTCCGCAAGAAAAAGAAATACAGGACGTGATTGCAACCCAAGAGGTTGTATATTAAGTTTTGGCCGACTTCTTGAAATTCGAGTCGTGAGACTCTACTTTTGTTATTCACGCGCGTGATGCATCGCTGGGTTATTCTTCCGTTATGTTATATCATGAATTTCCTGCCAGACTTCTCGGACGCGGAATAATAGCAAATGCTAAATTTTTACCACAAAAGTCAGAGACGGCAAGCCGTGAGGCCAACCGTCTCTTTTAGATATTAATCACCTTATTCCTTGCACACTATTATCTTACTGATACAGTGACCACTCAAATCCTAAACCTATGCCAAAAGTGTGGGCGGTCACCTGGCCAAATAAAACGAAGTATTTAGCTGGGTTGATAACCAACTTGGCTCCATAGTCAAATGAGCTGAAGCTATCTTTGCTGTCAAAATGATTCCTGATGCCATTGTTAGTGACAGTCCAGTTCCATCCATCTGTAACGCCATAGTCGCCACTTACATAGCCGATTTGAGGGATAATCCTGAAAGCCTTAGATATAGGTATCTGATAACCTGCATGAAAGGACCACCCACGCTTATCATTCCATTTGTCTACACGGACATCATTCTCATGGGTGTTAATGAGAAACGAGTAATCAAGATATACTCCATAACAGGTGAAGTCTATTCCCATACCCCATTCACTGAAGCCGTCACTGCTTCGACCGATCTGGGTTCCCTGAAATCCAAATTCTACAGCTTTGTTGAACTTCCAGACATCTTTTGTCTGGAAGATGGTTTGTGCGTAGACTGTGCTACCCAGCACAGCCACGCAAAATAGGAAAAACGCCTTTTTCATGGTCGTGCAACTATTTACCTGCAGCCATCAGTTCTTCAATCTTCTGCTGAGCGGCAGGGAAATTCGTTGTCAGAACTTCCATGTTCTTGATGTAGACAGTACTACTTCTGTAACGCTCCAGCTTCAAATACCAGCTGGCCTTGCCTTTTGAGACATAATAGCCAATCTGGAAGCCATCTTCTGTGATGAACCGGTTCTCCAGATAGTCAGGATTGGCGGCACAGTCGGCATCCACTTCGCTGACAAGCTTGTTCAGGGCTTTGTTGATCTCCACCAAATCGGAGTACTCAATCATGGCAATATGAGCGATGCTGCGATTAGTCTCCTCTTCTTCTATACGATAGAAGTAGTGGTTTTCACCATCACCCATGACAGTCCGAACGCTGGCCTGGACACTTCCCATAAAACTGAGAGGCAGATTGGGCATTTTTACATCTACAAACTTGGAGATACGACCTGTCTTAGAGGAGAATTGCTCGAACTTAGTCAACTTGTTCTCCGAGGACTGCTCACTCTGAGCAATGGATGCTAACGGTAGCATCATTGCAAACATCAATAAAATTTTTTTCATTTTTAAAGTTAATTGGTTTGACATACTATCTATTTTTTGCAAAAGTAGCCTATATATGCGCAGTCAAATTGAGCTAATTCGTTTTTTTTCCACAAATAATGACAAAAATATTATTTTTAAAAACACTCAGGACTAGAAGGGAAAAATAGCGTACGGGAGGCATATTTCAACTTTGAGTGCGGCATTACGTCATAACAATCCAAAGAACCGCACCTCCATCATTGTAGAAGCGGTTCTTTACAGAGGTAATCTTCACTGTTAATTCTTCAGCGAAAAGCGAACCTGTAGAAATGTTTGCTTCTTCAGCAACACAGCAATTGTAACGTTTACGGCTACGACACTCATATTCAAATAAATATCCAAGACCAGTAGTAACCGCTGACTGCATACTAATCACTAATGAAACAGAGCCATAGTTTAGCTGATTCAAAGTGGTAAAGAACCTTTTAAGGGATGCAGTGCATTTCCTGACGGCTTTTAATTACAACATGTTGGGACAACTAAAGGAAAAGGAGCAACACCCACAATGGATGCTGCTCCCTCTATGCGTTAAATCAGAATTCACTGTTATGACACCTCGATAGCCTTAGAGACTTTCTGCTGTGGCTCAGTCTTCGGCATCGTAATGGTCAGGACACCATCCTCAACCTTGGCAGAAATCTGGTCCTTCACCACATCGTCAGGCAGCATGTAGGTCTGCTCATAGTTCGAATAGCTGAACTCACGGCGCAGATAGTGATGATGCTTGTCCTCATTCTTGTGTTCCACCTTGTTCTCAATGGCGATGGTGAGGTCTTGACATTGACTGCGGGTGCTGTACTGTTGGCACGAGGCATAAAATCAGTGTTAAAGAAATCATCAAACATTGTTGGGAACCAACCATTGCTTTTCATCAATCCGTTCAACATAACTTTTACCTCCAATTATACTTTTAAGTTTAACGTATGTTCTTGATCGCCTCTGCTTATTTGCTTTGGCTTTCACTAATAATAGAGCAAAGTACATGCCTGTAACCAATCCTTGCCAGATTGACAATCGTGAAAGTCAAACTGGCACGGAATTTAAACTCGCTTAAGCTATGCTGACAATCCTTTAAACTTAGTTAAACATTGGCAGTTCAGAAGATGGATGATACCAACGAATACAAATAGCTGCCGAAACTTATGAGTGCCCATATCATAAGGGCTATGAACATTAGCAGGAAGACAAAGACGACGGCTGATTGAAAGGCTCGCTGGTTCACTTGCCTGATCATCGCTTCATCGCCGTCAACGAATCCCCGAATCATCTGCATATTCTGGATGTTGGCACGGTGGAAGAAGTCGATGATGTCGCCGACGAAGAATGGTATCATGCCCATCAGCACGTCTCGAAGGGCATTGTTGAGGACAGCAAGTGTCAGCGGCACGCTCTTGATGACACGGGTCGAGAAATAGACGAAAGGCACGGCACTGAGCAGTGCTATGGCATCGCCCCAGCCTGGAATGACTCCGATGAGCGCATCCAGATGATAGCGGTCCATATAGCGAGTCAAAGCCTCCATCGTCTGATAGGCCTTGTTTTCCATCAGACGCTGACGTCGCAACTGTCGCTTTTCGTCTTTGTCCATCTGATTACGCGATTTCCTTGCCAAATGGGGAGAGGGCTAGCTTTGCCAGCCGGAAGTGCATCTTTCCGAACGGGATGCCGATAATCGTTATGCAGAATATGAGGCCGTAGAAGATGTGGGTGAGCCATATCCAGATGCCGCCAACGAAGAACCACAGCACATTCATGAAGATACTCAGACAGCCTGGTTGAGATGGCTTCCATTTCACCTTTGTACCGAACGGCCAGATGGCCAGCATACCGAGTTTAAGACTCTGTAAGCCGAAGGGTATGCCGATGATGGTTGTCATCAGTATCAGTCCGGCGATGAAATACTCCAAGGCGATATGCAAGCCTCCGAATACGACCCAGATGATGTTCCCTAACGTCTTCATTGTTTTGCTTCAGATAACAACAGCCGTTCCACTGGTGGCAACCATCAGCATAGAGCCATTCGCTCCGATGGTCTCATAGTCGATGTCGATGCCTACGATGGCATTGGCTCCAAGAGCCTGTGCACGTTGCATCATCTCCTGCATGGAAGTGTCTTTAGCTTCGGCGAGAACTTTTTCATAACTGGCTGAGCGCCCGCCTACGATGTCGCGTATGCCTGCCATGAAATCTCTGAACACGTTGGCACCAATAATGGTTTCACCTGTCACCACACCCTTATATTCGCGGATGGTGTGACCTTCAATCTGTGGGGTTGTTGATAGTATCATAGTCATTTACTTTTAATTGTTTTTGTCTGTTAGACGTAAAAAAAAGAATGAAAGTTTCATTGTCGCACACCATTCATTTTCTCCAAGTCATCTTGATGTGTGGGATGCCGTCGAGCATAAAGGTGTCGGATGACTGTTTGAACCCTACACTCTCATAAAAACCTTTGGCATACTCCTGTGCCTCAATGTCTATCAGAGTCGCACCGAAATGCTCAGTGGCTGCATCAATGGCATGAAGCAAGATCTCTTTGCCGTAGCCTTTACCTCGTTCGGTGGTGATGACTCTTCCGATGGAGATTTCCGTCATGTGAGTCCCTGCCGGACACACACGGGCTAAAGCTACGGTTTTGCCTTCCAGTGTCAGCCGCAGATGGATGGCCTTCTGGTCATCGCCGTCCAAATCCTGATAGACGCAGTTCTGTTCCACCACAAACACCTCGCTGCGCACCCTCAATAGTTCGTACAGCTCATCCGTGGTTAGTTGATGGAAAGGCTTCTTATGCAATACTAGTTCTTGCTCGGTATTCACAACCATTCAGAATTATTCTGTTTCTTCATCAATGATGTAGAAACCAGCCTCGGAAGGATGGTCAAGTACAAGGCTCTTCGGATTCTCCTTGGTCAGTAGCCACGTCATCCAGATGTCACCAGCGGCAGCTGCTATGAAGAATACTCCCCAAGCAAGCAAGGGAAGGCTTCCAACAAAGAGGGCAAGAACGGCCGGGATGACACCCAGGATGAGACACGGCATCATGGCCCCAGCCATATAGCCTGAGATGCGCATCGGCTCGTCGCAGTGGCAATAAGGAGTCAACATTTTCCATATCACACCGAAGCTGATGCTCTTCCAGCCGCTTTTGGCAAAGAAAGCCCAGGTAAGACCATGTACCAGTTCGTGAACAACGATACCCACAAGGACAAGAAGGAAAGTGATGCTCCAGTCACCGAAACCTCCCAGTAGCTCACTAATAGTTTTCCTGTCCTTCCATATCCAGAAGAACGGAACCAAGAAAACAATGGTTGACACCACTAGAATTACACAGGCAAAGATGTTTGCCTTTACAATGTCGATGGACACCTTGCGGCCTTGTTCTTCCATATTGCTCATAACAGTGCATTTCTTAAATAATGTGCAAAATTAGCCTTTTTCAGCGGAATCTGTGGAATTATCACTAACTTTGTACCAAAATTTGAGATTTATTAGGATATGATCAAAATGTTTGTTATGCAGACCTGCCCGTATTGTGAGTACGTAGAGAGGCAGGTGGTTGGTAATCCCAACTATGAAGTGATTGACATTGGCAAGCACGTGAGCAACCTGAAGCGGTTTCTCGATTTGCGAGATTCCCATCCTGCCTTCAACGAGGCAAAGAGGATAGGCGATGTCGGCATTCCATGCTATGTGCTGGAAGACGGCACCGTTACCTTGTCGTCCAAGGATGCCGGACTTGAGCCAATGCCAGAGGACAGCACCGGCGCATCCTGTAGCATTGACGGTAGTGGATGCTGAGAGAAAGCGGTCAACTTCATTGAGGACTGACACAAGCAGATGGAAGAGACGAGGACATCCATATTCCAGCGGCCCGTTTGGGTGGCGGCGTTTGCGCTGACAGCCGCGATTGCCTGGGGATGGGCCTTTCCGCTCATCAAGGTGGGCTTCAGTGCCTTTGGCATTACGCCAGACATGACGGGTAGCAAGATGCTCTTTGCAGGCATCCGCTTTGCTGCGGCAGGTCTGGTCGTATTGGCCGTTGCCCGTAGCAGTGGGCGGTCGTTCAAGATGGACGTCAAGCACGACTGGTGGTTCCTCCTTGCCTTTGCACTGATGAACACCACGCTGCACTATTTCTTCTTCTACGTCGGCATGTCGCACAGCGATGGTTCACGGGCGGCAATCCTCAACTCATTGAGCACTTTCCTGGTGGTGCTGCTGGCCTGCGCCTGTTTCAAGAGTGACAAGCTGACGGCCAGAAAGATGCTGGGTTGCGCTATCGGCTTCAGCGGGGTGCTAGCCTTGAATCTGGGTGGAGCCGACAGCGGACAATTCACATGGCTGGGTGACGGAATGATTATCCTCAATGCCATCTGTGGCGCATCCTCAAATCTGATGACACGCGGACTGAGCCGAAGGGTGGATGTGTTCGTAGGTACGGGCTACAGCCTCACCTTTGGAGGGATGCTGCTCATCATTCCAGGACTGGCACTTGGCGGTACGTTGCCTCAAATCAACATGCTCGGCATCGTCTGCCTGTTGCTTCTCATCGCCATCTCTGCCCTCGGATTCGCACTCTACAACAAGCTGCTCAGTTGCAATCCCGTGGGGAAAGTGGCCATATACAACTCTCTCATTCCCATCGTGGGAACCGTCACTTCGTGCCTGTGCCTTGGTGAGACGTTCCATGCGAAATATGCCGTCGCCGGAGTCCTCGCGGCACTTGGCATATACACCATCAACAAAGGGAAGAACTAAGCCTTCAACTAGCCAATGCAGATGCAGGAGAAGAAACGGACATATATTGCCATTGACCTGAAGTCGATGTACGCCAGCGTGGAGTGCGTGGCCAGAGGGCTTGACCCGCTGACCACGAATCTGGTTGTGGCTGACGTGTCGAGGACAGAGAAGACCATCTGCCTGGCGGTGACTCCCTCGCTGAAGGCATACGGAATAGGAGGTCGGGCGCGACTGTTTGAGGTGGTGCAAAGGCTCCGCGAGGTGAACTATGAACGGCAGATGAAGTCACCGGGCCGACGGCTGACGGGCAAATCCACATCGGACATTGAGCTGCAGCAGCATCCTGACTGGGCAGTAGACTATATTGCGGCCCCTCCAAGAATGGCGCATTATATCGAGGTGAGCAGCAAGATATACGGCATTTACCTTAAATACATTGCACCAGAGGACATCCATGTGTATAGCATCGACGAGGTGTTCATGGACGTGACGGCCTACCTGGGGAGCTGCAAGCTGACGGCTCATGAGCTGGCCATGAGGATGATACGCGACGTGCTCTCGCAGACGGGCATCACGGCAACGGCTGGCATCGGCACGAACATGTATCTCTGCAAGGTGGCGATGGACATTGTGGCGAAGAAGGCCCCTGCCGACAAGGACGGCGTGCGCATAGCGGAACTGGATGAGATGTCGTACCGACAGCAGCTATGGGACTATCGCCCATTGACGAAGTTCTGGAGGGTGGGAAAAGGCATAGCCGAGAAGTTGGCATTATATGGCATCGACACGATGGGAAAGCTAGCACGGCTCTCCGTTCAGAACGAAGACCTGCTGTATCGGCTCTTTGGCGTCAATGCGGAGCTGCTGATAGACCATGCATGGGGCTGGGAGCCTTGTACAATGGACTATGTGAAAGCCTATAGGCCAGAGACCAACTCGTTCAGCAACGGGCAGGTATTGCAGGAGCCATACAGCTTCCAGAAAGCCCGTGTGGTGGTACAGGAGATGGCTGAGAGCATGGCGCTCGAACTGGTGTCAAAGCGTCTGGTGACCGACCAGCTGGTGCTGACCGTCGGCTATGACCGTGAGAGCCTAACGAACCCTGACATTCGCGCCAGGTATCATGGCGAGGTGACGACCGACTACTATGGCAGGCAGGTGCCGAAGCATGCACATGGAACGGCCAACCTGCAGCGGCAGACATCATCCACAAAGCTCATCACCGATGCTGTTGTGGAGCTGTTTGACCGCATCGTGAACAAAGACCTGCTAGTTCGCAGACTCAATGTGACGGTAAACCATGTTGTGAGTGAGTCTTCTGCCAATATGAACACGGCTCCCCAACAGCTTGACCTCTTTACGGATTATGAGGCGCTGGCCAAACAAGAAGCGGAAGAGAAGGCGGCCATAGAAAAGGAGCGCCGTATACAGGAGGCTCAGCTGAAAATTAAGCAGCGTTTCGGCAAGAACGCCATCCTTCGAGGCCTGAACTTCGAGGAAGGAGCCACTGCCAAGGAGCGCAATGAACAAATAGGAGGACACAGGGCTAAGTGAATTGAGATTTATGGGTGACTACGACGATATTGTCAATCTGCCACATTATGAGCCGAAACGCCATCCTCGGATGTCGATGATGGCCCGGGCTGCCCAGTTTGCACCTTTTGCCGCAGTGGCTGGCCACGATGCTGCCATCAGGGAAGAGGGGAGGGTGACGGATGAATGGGCAGACATAGGAGAGTCCGAAAGTAAGGAGCTAGACAACAAAATGGCTTTACTCATCACCAGGCAAACTGAAAACCCTATGGTGACAATCGAGTACTTCCTGCCTGATAGCCGCAAGTCGGGAGGAACATATCAGACCATCGCCGGCAATGTGAGACGTATAGACGATTACGAACGTGTCGTAGAACTGACTGATGGCAGGAAGATTCCTGTAGCTATGATTAAGGATATAGAAATACATTAGCAGGTCATATTCCAAAGTTGACCGTGACCCTCGCGGCAGGACCATTACCGTGGCTTATTTAGCCATTATCGACGCTCCAGTTAAAATGTGGTCAAGATGACGCAGCCAAGGCAGAATATTCCTCTTGCCAGACTTACCTCGCCTTGCTTTTGACTACTATAATATTATGCAGAGAGCATTAATAATTTATAAAAAAAGTATTTCACAAGGCTTGTGAAAACATAAAATGGATATAATTAAAAAATAATTCGTAACTTTGCAACGAATATGATTTTATGGGGAAAAATAAGCAGGACAATAGAAAACAGCATCATCAATCGTTGCTGTTCACCTCCTATGTTATCCTATACTCTTAAGGGAAATTTGTCGCTTCTGTTTCATTATTATCATCAAGCAGAGTGGTGTATTCTTGGAATACTTCTATTTGGCACATGGTTTAGAAAAGACAAATTGAGATAATAACACAATGGAGTATATGGAGTTATATAGAAATAGCTTTTTGTTTCATGCAATTCGTTTTGAAGAGTGGAGCAATGGTCAATGCATCGGAAATGGTGTCATTGAAACGGATATTATGGCAGAAGCAAGCAAAAGCAATATTCGTTTCTATATTTCTTCAACTGGCAATTTGAAAATTAGCAGTTCTTCAGTCTTTGAATTTTCTGATGAATCTGAGGAGTTGATATTGGATCGTATTATATACAGCCATGAAGTTTTATCTGCAGATCCAACCGAACCAGTTGAGTGCCAACTGTTCATTACTGGCTCAACTGTTTCCGGGATTCGTTTTACAATGCTCACCCCCTTGAGGGTAATTGAATTCTATGGTACTGTAATTGAAATAGGACAGCCCTATAGACATGTGTACAAAGAGCAAGATAAGATTAAAACTGCTGAATCAATTATTTCCAATCTAAAAACATCACACAGGTATGATGCTGACAAATTAATGGAAGTGGCAGTAAATCATTTTGAACTCTATAGTGATGCTTCAACACCTGAGCAAATAAAGGGCGTCGTCGAGTCTCTAAAACTTTTTGTGGAAGTTTATAAGATGCTAACTAAGATGACGTTTGATGAAAATAAAGTTCACATGTTACTTCCAAAGGTGTATTTCTTTATCTCTATATGTAACCTCAAATTGTGCAATATAAGCCAGGCATATGCTGTGGCTAAAGAAGGCTTGGTAAAAGTCGATGAAGTTATTAGAGACTCCGTCTTTGAGAATTTACCACCTAATTTGATTGGAGCTGACGATTTGAGGGATATAATTATTCATATCGAGAATAATTATCCTGGAGTAAAGAATAGCAGTTCAAATGCAGTTAATCCTTGTTTTATAGACACTGGCATCATTGAATCTATAGAGAAAAACAGTCCTGAGATACTCAGAGATATATCAACGGACGATCTCGAGATAATACATGACAAGCTTTGTTCTTTACAGGCTTCTCTTAACAAATTATTCGACAAAACAGGCAACCGAAAAGTATTAGATGCGAAGAATGATATTGACAAATATAAATATCCTCTTTATGCCTATTGGGAATCGTTTGATTTGTATTTAAACTCAAAAGTCGATCCACAAGTTGTTAATTCCCCCAATTATCAGGCATTCAAGACTGACATACAAGCTGGTATACATAATTTATTATGCGAACTGGAGGAGAGTTCTTTATTCCACAAGATTCTTAGAGATGATGATGTGACAGAGCGATTAGTAAGCATCTATAATTACATCATAGATAAGACTGAAACTCTAAGAAATGAGTTGGTGAATAATGAGCTGATGCCACAACACACAAATATTCCCGCCATATTCAGGAGACAAACCGGAAACTCGCTAAGCTTAAACGGAGATTCCCAGATCATTGCTGAACTCCCTGATATGTTTGTATACAAATCTAACGAGCATCAAAGATATGAATATGAGACACCTGTCATGGGACCTCAAAAATGTTTAAGGACAATAATAGTTGAACTGAACAAAAATGGATGTGATGGGTATGACATACAGCCCGGAGATGGTTATATCGTTAAGATTTTTAATAATGAAACAGCCAATGCCCAGATGTCTGCCAAACCAATGAGATTTGTTCAAAGTACGGACAGCTTCATTGAACTACGGGGTTATCCGTTGTATGCGATTACCCCTTTTGGATGGCAACCTGTTGATTATAGTTCCTATGGTTTTTTCATCCATTACACGAATGGTATCATTACCCATTGCGATTTGCATATGAGAGACAGGAATGTAAGAATAGAATATAGATACACCAAACTAATTGAATCTGAATTATAAAAATGAGATACGTAATAATAGAAACCATCATAAAAAAGGCCACTTCCGATGGAGATGTCCTTCTAGTAAAAGCGAATCCTGTAAAAGATACCACGACGCTGATGTCTAGAGTGTTTGAAACAAGATTTGCTCAATTCTCTCAGACAGAATCCGATGAGACTGCTATTTTCGCTTTCCCTTATTCTGATGAGATGGCCAATGAATTCTCTGCTATGGCAAATTCACCTAAGAAGCAAGAGTCATTTTGGGAACCTGATGAGGAAGATTTCGTGGAAGATACTATCGTAGATAGTCATGGAGAAGAAATACTCGTGAACAAATCTATAGACTTAATCCCAGAATATGACATGAATGATTTCGTGCCTCTAGATGAGTTTTTGGGGCAAGATGATGATGAAGATGAGGAAGAGGATGATTACGATGAGGAACTTATGTATGAAGATGACCTTTTCGATGTTGATGATTCCGAAGAAACAGTCACTAACAGTTCCATCCGTATTGACGAAGATGATAATCCTGAAGATATTTTTAATGATTTCTACAGCGATGAACAATCATCCAATTCTGTTGATACTAAAAAGAGATATAGTGAAGAAGAAATAAAAAAGATGTCTGTTGAGGAACGTCATGAAGAGTGCTCCAGGTGTTCTAAAGCAAAGAATCTTGGTGGGCTGATTGATTTCTACACCTATTTCTTCCTTCATGGCTGTCAGGCAATGAATGAGACGGTAATCCCAGCTATATCATATCTATATGGAAGAGCAAAAGATGTTGACACGCTCAACGACTTAATGCAAAAATACATGTTTTGCATAATAGAATTGTCACAAGATTCAAGAGAGGTGGCTCAGAACCTTGTGAGAATAGGCGTGATGTTCCCATTCCTCTCAGATGAACAAATCAATTACTTGGAATCTCTCTATAATAATCCCAAGTATTGTGAGATAATGGACGACATCCTTTTTGACAAGGAAAAACTTCCTCGGAAAATATCAGGTATTACCAAAAACGAACTTAAGAAAACCAATGATTCTTTTTCAATAAAGTTACTTAAGCAAACATATAATAGCTTCATTCTGAATCAGTGGGCTCAGAATGAACGTGATGACGAATACACTGAGTATTATGTGTATGTTCGCAGGAACAACAATATCATAAAGAAAGCCTATGGTAAGAAAGGGGCAGGAGAATATGTCCTTGACGGGACTTTAGACATGAAATCCTTTTTGGAGTACGTTGAACCCAAATATGGAAAAGAATGTGCGGACTTCTTTGCAAATAAAGTCCTACAGGAAGTGACATGGTACAATGCGGAATCATTGCGCAGACCGCATACATGGGTTGACTGGGATTTGCTGACGGATATTGCAAAAGAGTTTTTTA
This sequence comes from uncultured Prevotellaceae bacterium, assembly GCA_902778535.1. Taxonomy (GTDB): domain Bacteria; phylum Bacteroidota; class Bacteroidia; order Bacteroidales; family Bacteroidaceae; genus Prevotella. The sequence goes on along the minus strand of CACYYG010000009.1, from coordinate 189,922 downwards.
ACGACGACCAGAATAATCTCGATAACATTAAGTTAGATATGGCATTGCTATATCTGAGACGGCTAAACGAAAGAGATGGATGAATAGTTAAAATATAAATGCATAATATTACAGTTTAAAATATATATAATAACACTAAATCTTAAAAGTTATGGCACAATTTGACAACTGGCCTCCCTTCCAGGATTTCTCATTTCAACAATTCCAATTCCCAGTGGATAGGTATGAAGAATGGAAAGCAGGGAGAATGGTGGCATCAGGGGAAGTTCACTTCAACATCTTTTTCAAATACAACAAAGGAGGCTTCCTGAACCGAAAAGTAGGTATTGACGTCCTTATCGATAGGAATCCCATGCCGAAAAAAATCATTTCCCAAATGAAGTTCGACAGAGCAACTACGTCAGGAGAAAGGATTTTGTTCTACATTGCAGCAGAGCGGACGAATGTCGAAAACGCATCACTGTCAATGCTGTCCTCTGTGCTTGGATATACCAGAGGACACAAATATTACGATTCAAATGAACCGATATTTGCAAGCGTCTTTACGATTAATCATAATGTCGCAAAAGTATCATTCACTTTTGGAAATCCTGACAGACTAATAGAATTTTATTAAAGAATAATTCATATGGGACGATACAGAATCATTAGGACTACTACCGTAAAATTCGATAACTATGTAGATGTCCTTCTAGTTGTTACTCGAAAAGAAAAAGGATTCTTTGCCAGCCTGTTTTCCTCTGGGGAGACACAATTCATCTTGTCCAAAGAAAGCCCGTTGGCCAAAGAAGTTCAAAACAGAGCATCCGACGTGCTATTGGAAATCGACGAATCATTGTTCAAACCGTCTACTTTGAATTATAAAACTTATCTTGTAGAATTGAAGATTGACCAATATGAAGCTGCCAAGAATCACAGAGTAGAACTTGAAAAGAAAGAACGAGAGGCAAAAGCCAAAAAGGAACGCGAAGAAAAAGAAGCTGCTGATAAGAAACGAAAAGCCGAAGAGGAGGAAGACCGACTATTAGAAGCATTAAAGAATGCGAAAGTTCAAAAGGTACCTTTCTCAAGCTTGCAAATGGTTGTAGATGATAATGATGATTTTTCAACTCAAATGGCAGCGATTGCAGGAAATGTCAATTTGTCATACGCAACTGGAAACAAGCAAGGTTTACAGAATAACTTAATTGAATTGTACAACAGGGTTCATGGATATAATAGCCACAAGCTAAAAACAATTAAAGGCAGCGATGGACAAACTGTCGGTTTGGCTTTCATAAAGATGGCGTTGTTTTTTAACAATGGTGATTTTCAAGTCAATGAAATAGCTGCTCAAAATGCATTCTACTGTATTGTCAAGAACTTCAAGGAAAAGAAAAACACATATGCCCTTCCGGCACTATTCAGCTTGCTGTTGAAAAAGCCGAGAGCACTTGAAGATGAACTATATAGAGCCAATCCTGACCCAAGCCTAGTAGGACTGGGAGGATTGACACCATCAGCACCTTATGTACGACGTGACAGAGCAATGTCTAACAGGTTGCCCATCATGATATTCTTATTACAGAAATTCTATGATAAGGAACAGAAGAAATTCCTCATTGACACGACTCTGCCATATCATATACCATCCGCTAATGAAGTGGCAAATTTCCTAAACGACTATAATAAAAGTGAGTATGCTTCTAAAGCAAATTCCATCTCCATTGGCGAAGAATACCTCAATGACATGTATGAAGACATAGAGGGACAATTGGATCTATAGGAACCTTGGTTTGACCTAACTTAAACATAGATAAATAAGTATTATGATAGATTTAAGACCACCACTGAATGAGGCTCTTGGGAATATCTCTAGTTGGAGAAACAAATATACCCGAAAGGAATATCCGCATAAGATAGTTCTAAACATAATGTACAGAGCCTATACTACTAAACTTGTCTTTGAGGCATTCTCCAAAGACGAGTTGCCTGATTTTGACGATTATAATGAAGCATCAACAGAGATTCATAAATTCTATGGTCAGATGGCCATCACGGAAGTCCATGCTAATTTGATACGGTGGATGACAACAAATTCTAACGAAGCAGTTGGTACCGTATGCACGGCAAGACTTGAAAACTTGGCGTCCAAGGCGGAATCAGACTCACAAGCTCTTGAAGAACTGGAATTTACCTATATTTTCGAGTTGCTGAACGATATGAGCGTCTTATTTTGGATTGCATTTAGACTATGTGGTGAATCCGAAGTTAATGCTATATGCAAGTTGTGCGACGCAATGATACGACCTTTGGACCATATGGATTATGCAATCACTAAGCAAGTCTTCCAGCAACTTCTGGTTGCTCCCTACATGAATAAGAACTATCGTCCTCTACCTCAATATTGAGATGGTTTATAAATGGGCATATTGTCTGAATGAAGACAAGCTGAAAAATTTTGCTCGTTACATAAAGAAAGTGCCGGGCCTCTTGGAGTATTTAGAATGGAATGATGATGACGATTTAGGACGATTACTTACAGAGTACAAGAAGCTATTGGCACAAACAGGTGCGGACACTCCAGGTGTCCGTTCCATTATTGATTCGCTATGTGCAAAATATAGCCTTTATCAGAAAAAATATGCAGACTCACAGTTTCCTGATGGCAAGAAACGTTTTGACATAAACAAGGTGCTGACATGGAATCCACGCCCTCAATGGGCTTTGGATATGACAGTTGAAGAAATTGACTACCTTGACCATTTTATATGGCAAGTGGAAGGACTTCCGAAATTTCTGTATGATGATCTTAAAGCAACAAACCTATATGACAAGATTTGTCAATATCAATTAAGCCTGAATGCAACGGGACAGAATAATCCTGATAAGAACTTCACACTTGAAACAATCAAGGAAAGGTTCTATAGGATTATGAACGATCATAAGGACGCAATACACTATGTCAACCATAGCCATCAAATTGATGATCATATAGCCATTGAGCACTTTCTTACAGAAGCGAATGAGTCTTTTTATAAGAAAGACCTTACAGAAAAAGATTGTAGCGCATTCCTGGATAATTATAAGGCGACTACAAACCCATACATCATCAACGAGATATTCTGCAAGCTCTTTAAGGCAAATATGATAGATTATGCATTTTCTTTTGCCAACCAAGCATTTGAGCATATTTTTTCTTCACCAAATTTATTTTGGAATAATAGTGAAGCTATATACGGAAGTGCGAATATTCTCTATACGATTGTAGAAGCAATGGATGAAAGAGGAATGTCGTCTATTTACAGCAGCAACTCACGATTAACAAGAGTGTTTCTATTTAGTTTATACCATCTTTTATCAAGAGTGATATATTGGCATGACCGGGAGACTGATGCAAAAGTCTATTATAATAGCGAAGTACGACCGATTGCGATTCAACATAAGATTAGAGCTTATGGGTTAAGGGCTAATCTAATAAAAGATTATTCTGATATAATCCTTGCAGGTATTCATGATTGCGATGCCAGATTCATGACACTCGCAGACTTGAATTCTGCACACTATATGGCATATTCAAATAATATACTTGGAATGAATTCGGTATATTCACGTGATGCAATAAAACTGTTCCATACGAGAGAATTATATAAAATTGGCAATATCGATCAACTTGCTAATAAAGGTTTTAAAATGAATGATTCACTCGCAACGCTTGTTCATGAAAAATATAAAAAAGGGGAGCTGGCTCTTGCAAAGACTGAAACAAATGAACTTTCAGAATCTATAAAAACATATTTAAACCTTCTAAACAATATTTCCATTCGCAAAGAAGAACCAGTTCCGTACCTGAAAAAAGACCATATTTCACCATCTTATAAAACTTGTCGAAATGAGATAATTCAATATCTTTTAGATAATGGCATAAACTGCTTCTACCACTTTACGGATGAAGACAAACTAGAGTCAATCATCAGACATGGAGGGCTAATGTCATACAAAAGATGTCTGGATGAAGCTATTGTCATGCCTCTCAGAGAAGATATGGCCCAATCCAGAGATTTAGATGCACAATGGGGGCTGGAAGACTATGCTCGATTAAGCTTTTGCAAACGACTTCCTAAAATTGATGAACGCAAGAAAATCGGGAAAAGCTTAATCCTATTGAAAATATCAATAGAGGTCGCGACTTTTGAGGATACTGTGTTTGCCGATATGGAAGCCACTTCGCCAAAAATGAAACATGGGACAACCTTTGAAGATTTAAAGAGAATCAATATTTCAGCTACTCAAAAAGTGAATTCTTGGATGTCAGAGGATGAATACCTTCAGATGCAAGCTGAGATATTGGTTAAGGGCATTATACCTTTGAAATACATCCTAAATGTTAAAAATCCCGAAATTATTGAGTCTTAGCGTAAAAAATACGCAATAAAATTTGCGGCATTCAATTTTTGTTTGTACTTTTGCAGCGTAAAATTTACGCAAAGCAAAAATGGAGTATAACAAAGAAACTAAAAAATGGGAATCGCCTTATTGGCATCCTGCAGTCACGACAGACTCTGTCGTTTTCGGTTTTGATGGTGAAGAACTTAATCTTCTACTAATTCAAAGAGGTGGTGAACCATATGCAGGAATGTGGGCTTTACCAGGTGGCTTCATTCTGCCAGGAGATAAGACCGCTAAAGATGCTGCATATCGTGAACTACATGAGGAAACGAATGTTGAAGGTATCTATATGGAAGAACTGCAAACCTTCTCCGACATTGATCGAGACAGTCGAGAACGAGTTATCACAATTGCATTCTTTGCCTTAGTTGTAAAAGACAAATATAGGATTAAAGGCGGTGATGATGCAAGACTGGCACGATGGTTTCCAGTGAAAGACCTACCTGAACTGGCATTTGACCACAAACTGATTATAGATACAGCACTGGAGAGGTTGAGACAGAGAATCCATTTTGAGCCAATTGGATTTCATCTTCTGGATAAAGAATTTACCATGCCTCAGCTGCAGAATATATATATTGCTATTCTTGATCCCCCAGAAGATGACATTAAACTACGGGATAGAAGGAATTTTCCTAAGAAAATGCTCAAATTAGGTTATATTAAGGAAACTGGCAAGAAATTGACTGGAAACCCGTACCGCTCTCCTAAGTTGTATACTTTTGATGAAGATGCATATGCTAAAGCAAAGAAAATAGGAATGCGTCTTGAATTTTAATAAGTAAGATATAATACCTCCCTTCGCGGGAGGTTTATAAGGGGCTCGCCTCCAATGTGTATATAATACACATTAAGGACGCTTCTTAATAGGACTATATTTTTTTTACAATCAAATCCATTGTGTAATTAATACAAAAAGAGCTATGAATCAAAATGAAGAGTATCAAATCCCAGAGTGGCACAACATTGCAGACGTTGCTGTGCAGAGAATTTGCGACAACTCCATCATTAGTCTTACATTGTATGTAAAACTAATTAATGGAGAGAGGTTCTACAAAGTCAACAATGAGCATGTAAGAATGCTTCAAGATGTTGAATACGTTAATGGTTTCGGCTACAATGCGGTTACCGCATCGTATAGGCTATTCCTCTAAATGGTTATAACTACTAATCATAAATAAATAAGACAACTATGACTGATTCGATTACAAACGAAATCCTTGCTGGTGTGGGGAAAAAACTTCGCAACGGTTACCTTACAGGAAAGATACCCGCAGGGAAGGTAGTAGAAAACTACAGAAGGAACTTGAAAGAAGCATCTCAATTTTCCATGTTCGGATTATCTGTCTTTGACTTAACACGAATCGGAGATGAAACTCATAATCCTATCCTGAAGAATAAGGTAAAAGAATGTATTGAATTGTACAAAGAAAAATCAAGATGCAGCAATTCCCAAAATAAAATCAGTTTGGAGAAACTCGAAAATTATAGAGAGAATGCTCTTGGAATAGGATTACGCAAAGTCATCTCGATGATGAAACATCTGGTAAGGCAGAGTGATGACTTGGAGGCTCGAATAGTATTGATGCTTCTCGAAACGGAATTCGCAAATCTAACTGCCAAGAAGCTTCACAAATTAAAGAATGTCATTTACGAGCGCAAGACTATCCTCCTTGAGGATGTTTCATACCTTCTAAATGAGACTGGATGGAAATATGGCATCAGTTACAATACTGGAAAAAACGCTTCGTACATTGTCTACATCTATCTGCCTAATGGTACTCAATTATCATGGCATAGCAACGAATACCAGATGATGTACTATTATCCAGAAATACAATGTGAATGGGATGGTCAGGCATGTATGACAATGGAGAAGATTTTGTCTTATATATGTGAGACATACCATATTGGAGAAAGGGCAGTTTCAGAAATGGCCGCATAGGAATAAAAAATCCCGGATAAATCCGTTTAAGCAAAAATACAAAAATCAAATAACAGTTACGATCATGGCACTATTAAAGAAATTATTCAGCAGTAAGCAGGTAGCTAACAGCGATGTGATTCCTGCAGATGTCAATGTCAAACAAGACACCAATAGTGATGACAACAATCAAGTTGAAGACACTAAGGATGATGAGAGAAAGAACAATCTCATAAAGATAACTTGGGGTACTGGCATGCCCATTGATGTCATATTTTGCTTCATCCACAAAAATTTTGAGGAGGAAGGCTATCAAGACGCTCTTGTTAACACTGACCTTAATTATCGTGAGACAAAAGTCGGAATTATTCGTAATGACTTGGAAATGCTTTTCAAAAGGATTTCTCTAAAGTACAAAGGCGATATCAGGATGCTCGATATTAAAATAGAAAATGCGAGAAATGCCTACGCCCTTTCAAGTGCAGCTCTGTTACAGGCCAGGCGCGACACATACGAAGAACACTTGTCTGAAATTGAGAATATGGAGAAGTTGTTGGAGGCAGGGGACTCGAAGATGATGACCATGATAGAGTCCTATCGACGTGGATTCATGAAAGGGATAGCTGCCATGACATTAAAATTTATCAATAACGAATAAGGAGGACGAAAATGAAGACACTGACAAGCATCGGGTGTTTCCTGATTGGATGGGACAAGAACATCTTGAAGGAGTGTGGAGAGGCAAGCTACCGGCAATTCAGAAAACTGTTATCAGCTATTTGCATCATGATGATACTTTGGGGCACGATTGGCTTTTGCTTTGCAGACAGGTATATCAATGTGGAGTCCTGTATATTAAAGTTATGTATAGCATTGGCTTTCATGTTCATTGTACTATGCGTTGAAAGGGTTATCATCTTAACAGTCGGAAAGGCTCGCTTGATGAGTTTTATGAGAGTGCTTCTTGCACTATGTATGGCAGTCCTTGGCTCCTGCATATTCGATCAAATCATTTTCCGCAATGATATTCAACAGGCAATACAGGAACACAGGGAGGATGTTATCGAAGAAACAATAGCCAAGCGGCTCTCTATTTATGATAGCGACATCCAACGTATATCGCAGGAAATGGATTCGTTAAGCCTGGCTACGATAGCCCTGAATGAAGAATTACAGAAAAGGCCAGTTATTAAAGGGACTAATGTGACAACCCAAGAGCAAATCATAGGAGTTGACGAGGATGGGAAGCCACAGAAGGTGAAGACTCAAACAGTAAATACCGTTACTTTGGCAAATCCTCTTGCAGAACAGTTGAAAGCCAACAATGACCAGATCCAGATATACTCTACCCAGCTTGAGCAGCTTCGACAGGACAAGAAAGAAGTTGCAGAAACTGTACGAGCAGAAGTCGGCCAACGTGCACCGGGCTTTATTGAAGAATTGGAAGCCACTCTGAAAGTGGTGTCAAAAAGTCCAGTATCTATGGCTTTCTACATTATCCTATTCTGTTTTCTTACCTTTCTTGAATTATTCGTATTAACAATTAAAATAGGAGAGAACAAATGCGATTATGAGCTAATAGTAGAGAAACAGCTATATTTGAAAAGAAACCTGATGGAGCAGACGGCACAGAGCGTGCTGGTTAGACAATAAAAATAGTATTAATACAATAATAAGAAGGACATTATGAATAGATTAGATATTGAGGACTCATATGAAGATTATGAGGAAGAGTACGAAGAAGATTTTGAGTGTGGTGGCTTTGAAGAAGGCTACGAATGGACTGAAGAAGACTCTTGGGACGCGCTGACAGATGGTATGTATGGCGATATGCCCACTAACCCTATAGAGTATGATGCAATGATGGATGCTTTAGGATTCTAAAATTACATTATAATGGAAAAGCAAATACAACTAATGGTTTCAAAAGAATTGGAGCAGTTCCGTTGCTCCATTCTCTTGGACGAAGTGAAAGAAAAAATACGCAGACTAAAAGCGTATGGTGTAGATGAAACTGAAATCATGGCTGCAATGAACGAAGAAGAATTATTCCCTCAGCTGATTGTTACAGAAGACTACAAGGTTGTGTTGGATGATGGTGCCAATACAGAAGTGAAAATGGAGCCTTTAGTAAAGGCTGTATATCTACTTTTTCTATCGCACCCTGAAGGAATTGTGCTGAAATGTTTGTCAGACTACAGGGAAGAACTCACACAGTTCTATCTTTTGCTAAGACCCGCAGGGCTAACTGATAGGGTGTTGCAGAGCATTGAGGATGTATCTAACCCTATGTTGAACTCTATAAACGAGAAATGCGCCCGAATAAGAAGGTCTTTTTCCGAGCTATTGCCCAAAAGTGTCGCAAGGTACTACTCCATTTCTGGTAAAAGGGGTGAAGTAAAGAAGATTGATCTCGTTCGTGCCAATGTAATATGGAAATGTAAATTGCCCGTTCACAAGGCTTGCGAACGGGAATGATGACAAAAAGAAAAGAATAAAGTATAACTTTGCAAAATAAATCATTAGAAGTATGGAACAGAAAGGTTATGTGGCGTATACGCCGGAGTTTGTTGAAAGCCTTGAGGAAGGGCAAGTGTTTGTTTTTGGCAGCAACTTGGTAGGCTGTCATTCCGGAGGTGCTGCAGCTATGGCTATGCAGCGATTTGGCGCAGTATGGGGAAAGGCAGAAGGCCCTCAGGGACAATGCTATGCCATCCCGGTAGACATCCGAGGGGAAGCTGTCGGGAATGTCTCAACCTACATGAAGAGACATATAGACAAGTTCCTGAACTATGCCAGAACGCATAAGGAGTCATTTTTCCTTGTTCCCAGAATTGGGTGTGGTGCAGCCGGCTTCGACGATGAGTATATTGCTCCTTTCTTCAAAGAAGCTGTTGAGATGGAAAACGTGATTCTGCCGTTGTCTTTCGTGAATATTTTGAAAAGGGAAGACATAAAGAAAAATAGTAGCGGGACACAGCGAGTGTACAACCTGATAATACTTGACGAGAGCGGGTCAATGACTGCTATAGCAAAACAGGCAGTTAGCGGACTGAATGAGACGTTCCAGACAATAAGCAATGCACAAAGAGAGCATCAGGAACAGCAGCATTTCATCTCGTTGGTGACATTCAATAGTGCTCGGATAAAGACTGTCATGAACCGTCTTGCTGTTGACAGCAGTAAGAAGATAAGGTGGACAGACTACAAACCTGACGACTGCACGCCGCTGTTCGATGCCATGGGCCGTTCCTTGAATGAGCTGAAGCGTCATGTGACGGATGACGACGTGGTGCTGGTGACCATCATCACCGATGGCTATGAGAACGCTTCAAGAGAGTACAGCGGTCGGCACATCAAGAATCTCGTGGCAGATTTGAAGGCAAGGGGGTGGGTATTCGCATATATCGGCACGAACCAGGATGTGGATGCCGTAGCCGATGACATGGGTATTCGCAGCAGGATGAGCTATGAGTATTCTGACACAGGAGCAAGCGAGATGTTTGAGAAAGAGAGAAACAGCAAAGAAGTGTTCTTTTCCAGGCTGTCCCGAGAGGGAAGAAAATTCATGTTGGAGAAGGAATATGACTATTTCAGTCCAAATGAACCACTTGATGAGGAACCTGAGAAAGAACCAGACATTACTTGGAACATGGATGATGACAATCAGTCTTCTTTCACCGGCGGGGAGAGTCAGGATGAAAACACTCAGCAAACCGAGGAACAGCAGGGAGAATCCTCTGAAACTGAGACTGACACTATAGATCCGGAGAAAACAGTGGGATTTTGGGGTAAGATTAAGAATCATATAATGAAATGAACTATGACTGATTACGAGTACATTGTCAAACAGGTGAAGAAGTCGCACTATTCGGGATGGGATGCGACTGAGTTAAGAAAGTGTGTAGATATGTTGCCCAAATTAACGAGAAAACAACAAGTAGATCTCTTTCGAAGCAAGTGGGTAGAGCATGAGAAGACACTAAAAGAAGCGATTTTTAATCTTTTATTCAAAGACCGGATTGATGAAAGAGACAGAAAGATAAAAGCAATGAATGTCGATGAGTTGATAGAGAATCTACACGATAAAAATGGCTATGGCAAATTCATTGTCATTGAATTGAAAGAACGTTTTGAGTCTCTGGATGATAATGACAAGATAAAGGTTGTTGAAACCTTGTCTGCTACAACAAAGGCTAACCAACGTTGGGCCGAAAGTAAGAAGAAACAGATGGAATCAGATAGATAAGACATGCCAGGGCAAAGAACTCAATATAAGCGTAGTCAGGGTCAGAGCAGCCAGTTGCCTTTGGATTTCGCATATGGTCATATTCAGCCACAGGCTCCTGAGGTTGAAAAGGCTGTCCTTGGTGCCTTGATGATTGACAGGGATGCCTATATGGAGGTTTGTGAATTGCTACATGTTGAGAGTTTCTATGAACCACGGCATCAAAAGATATTTACGGCTATTCAGCAACTGAGCATGGAGGAAAAACCCATAGATGTTCTAACCATAACGGAAAAGCTAGCCAAGCTCGGAACACTGGAAGAGATTGGAGGCCCTGGTTATATAGCAGAACTTAGTGCTAGAGTGGTCACATCTGCCAATATCGGATACCACGCCAGCATCATTGCGGAGAAATACCTTTCCAGGCAGCTCATTTCCTATGCAAGTGTCATCGGAACCAAGGCATTTGATGAGACATGTGACGTAAATGAAGTCATGCAGGAAGCGCAGAGCATTCTTTTTGAGATTGCAAGCAAAAACATGAAGAAAGACTATACTTCCGTAGACCCCCTGATTGCAGAAGCGACCAAGATTATGCAGGCTTCTGCTGGTAAAGACGGTGGTGTTACTGGTATATCAACAGGTTATTATAGGCTTGATGAAGTGACTAGTGGGTGGCAGGACTCAGACTTGGTTATCATTGCTGGCAGACCTGCAATGGGTAAAACGGCCTTTGCACTGTCAATGGCAAAGAATATTGCCGCTGACCAGCAAAAACCCATGGCTTTCTTCTCACTTGAAATGTCAGGTGTGCAGCTGACGAACCGACTGATATCCAATGTCTGTGAAATTGGTGGAAAGAAAATCCTCAATGGAAATCTGGATGCTGCCGAATGGGAACGCTTTGATAAACGTATCAACAACCTTATTGGTGCTCCACTGTACATCGATGACACACCTGGACTTTCAGTCTTCGAGCTAAAGACCAAGGCACGAAGACTAAAGAACGAGCATAACATAGAACTGATAATGATTGACTATCTACAGTTGATGAATGCAAGCGGGATGAGATATAACAACCGACAGGAAGAGGTCTCAAATATCTCTCGGTCATTAAAGGGACTCGCAAAGGAACTTAACATACCAATCATCGCTTTGAGTCAGTTGAATAGAGGTGTTGAGGGGCGCGAAGGGCCTGAAGGGAAACGTCCGATGTTGTCAGACCTTCGAGAATCTGGAGCCATTGAGCAAGATGCAGATATGGTTGTTTTCGTTCATCGTCCAGAAGCCTACCATTTGTATCAATCATCAGATGGTACCATCGACTATCACGGTAAGGCTGAGATTATAATCGCCAAGCATCGTAAAGGGGCAACAGACATAATTTTGCTAGATTTTAAAGGCGAGTACACTCGCTTTGAGAATCCAGAGGACAATTCGTTAAGTAACATGCCTTTAAAAGAAGGAGGCGAGATTAGAGGTGATAAGCTCAACGGTGAGATTAATCAGCCAAACGGGATAGACGCTTACGGTGAAGCTTGTTTTATTCTACCACCTCCAATAAACGATCCAGCACCTTATTAAACCATGAGCATAGAGGAGGTAATAGATAGGGCTGTGCAACTGAATCAAGAAATTGAGATTGAGTATTGTACTAGGAATGGCAGAGTCTTTACATGTAGAATCGCTGATATAAGATACTCCAACTACTACGGAGGGCTGTATATTCAGGCATTTCGACTCGACATTAGTGAAGAAAGGACGTTTAAAGTCAGCAGAATCATAAGTGTTAACGGTCATTACTTCTCTAGGATATTCTGGTATCAATTAGGTGATTACTTCAAACGACTATATTAACAGATAAGAGATGGAACACATTAGTGAAATAATAAAAGAAACTGTTGAGGGAGGTAACCCCATAACTACTGGACTGAAATTCTTGGACAGTACTATAGGAGGCTACTATCCTGGTGAACTGACAACGATATGCGGTGAGGAGGACTGTGGAAAAACAGCTTTTGTGGTCTCACAACTTAACCGTATTGCTGTCGAACAGCATATTCCTGCGCTTGTGGTATTGAATAACATGTCGCGAAGGACATTCCTTTCCTGCATGGCTGCTTACTATTGTTCTTTCGAGCATGTAAACGTTCATAAGGTTATGGATGATGGACAGCATAGTGATGAGGTGAAGGCATATCTGGACATTCTGAAAAACGCTCCTCTCTATATCATCAGGAAAGAGACATATGAAGAAAGCGCGTTGACACCGGAAATAGAAGGAATGATACAGACATTTGGCATCAAGATCGTCTTCGTGGACGAAGCCAGCTCTTTCTGGATGAGCGAAGAACAAAAAAGCTGCCCAGTAACCAGCTACAAGACTATGGCTATGAAATGGAACATTCCTATTGTGATTACCGTTTGCGTGTGGAATGACAGGGAGGGAATTGAAGGAATGAAACCTTTCCTAAGGGACATTTATCTGTATTGTGACATCCATGGCAGTGATTCTGTTATCGGCTTGTTCCGGTATGACCGCCACTATATCTATCAGGATGAACATGGGCGTGACTTGCATGACATGGTAAACATGGAGATACTTAAATGCAAGGGAAAGACAACGAAGCGGAAATACCTCATGCCATGGGGGTACTTGTATTTGAAAAACTATGCTGACAGAGAGGAAGCCTCCCTCAAGCAGATCCAGGTTAGCGGAAATGGAATAAATAATTTGATAGACAAGATGGACCTGTCAATAGTTGATGATAATTTACCCTTATTTTGAGGAAAGGAGGACAACGTATGGGATGGCATATCTTTGGAATAATAGTCGGAATCGTTATCTATAGCATTTACCGATACAGCCAAGAGGACTGCAACGAAGAGGGGGACGAAGGCGAAACCAACAACACCCTCAAGGCAAATGAGAATGAACATAATCAAATAGAGCAAAGAATAATGGAAGAAAAACCGAGGACAAAGGAGCTGGCCATGAACATGCTGGCGAAAATGGGAGCAGAGCCAAAAGAAAAGGAGGAGGGACGCATCCAGTTTGAGTATCAAGGTGTCCTGTTTCTGATGGATGCAGATGACGAATGCCCGTTCGTCTACCTGATATGGCCGTGGTGCCACAGCTTCTCCAAGTACGACATTGACGAGTTCGCGAGAGTAAGGCAGGTTGTGAACGATATAAACATGCGTGGGTCTGTCATCATCTTCTATAGTATCACAGATTCAGACGAAGTGGCGGTACATATCAAGAAACACTTCCTATTGGTACCCCAGATACCACATCTGGAGGAGTATCTGAAACTGATGGTCAACAGTTTCTTCGGGACTGCACGAACCCTTGGTGTGGAAATAGAAAAAAAGAGAATACAGGAGTGTACAAGTTGATTATTTGAACAAAAACGTAACAATTAAGAAGGTATGAAAGCAATCAAAGCAAACAATTCAAAAATCTTTGCGGGTGCCGTGTTCTTTCTGCTTCTGACCGCATGTGTCAATGGAAACAAACTGTCACAAGCACCTGAAAGAGAGAGCCAGGTAGCAGAGGCAAAGATAAACGAGAGCATGGCGGAGTCAATCTTAGAAGATGACGAAGAAATATGCCCGGTAGACCCCAGCAGCCCTTACTGGTATGACCCTAAACAGGAGGAGGTGGAGTTCTCGGAAGAAGGTGACACACTTTTCCGCTTCCCACGAATCAGAAAGGGAGGCGAATATGAGGTGCCTCGGTCAGTGAGATATATCGATGAAAGGGCTTTCCAAGGATGCAGGAACCTGGTTTCATTAACAATACCGAATACCGTAAAGCACATTGAGATGGCACCCTTCGAGAACTGCGGGAAGCTGGAGATACTGAAGATTCAATGCCAGCTCGACACATTGCCGTTCCGATTCGTCGGCGGATGCAGCAAACTGAGCGCAATCCATCTGGCTGACAAAGTGCCACCATTCATAGAAGAATGCAGTGACGCAGAGGAAGAGCAGGCAGCATTTGAAATGAATTTCTATGGCGTAAGCAAAGAGAAATGCGTCATCTTCGTGCCACACGGCTCTGCATACCTATATTGGAAAGCACCTGTCTGGCGATTGTTTCAACATTTTGTGGACTAAAAGTAAAAGACAATGAAAAATACAATTGTATCTAAAGCCGTTGGTGCAACAGTTGTTGTGTTCCTGGCTGCTTGCGGACAGAACAAAACTGAGGCAAAGCTCACAAATGAGAATGGAAGCGTCGAAGTAGTCACTCAGACTACTGAAACTGAGAGTGATGGTGCCCGGAATATAACTGAGAATACGGGAAACACAGGGACTGTAGAGCCTCTGAATGACATCCGCTTTGGGGGTTTTCAAGAGAAAGACTGGCTGGACAATGAGTATATCCGCACACTACGACGTTATCTGGATGACGTCCATAGCGGAAAAGAAAGAGACGAGGGGCTGGAGCCTTACAAGCAGGAATTGGGAGGAAAGTTCGTCGTGTGGAATGTGGAGCCATATCTAGCGGGAGGCTTGCTGATTAATTTTGTCTTCGTGGACTGGCCAGAGAAGATGCTCACATCATCGGTATACAGCTTTGTAAACGAGGATACGAAAACAGTAACGGGCTATACGGTGCGCAGTGTAATAGTGGATGAAGAAACGAATACGGAATTGACGAAAGAGGAAATACTCCAAGTAGTAGCCGAACATCCCGAACTAAGGTTGTGGTGAGATAAGTGCTGAAAAGAACATGCAAAGAAAAACAAAAAGGAGGCTAATGATTATTACTTCAATCATCCTACTCTTAGTAGTAACAAAAGTAATATGGGTTGCATGCGCAACTAGTGGGCATGGTTCTTTTGAAGGAGAAAAGGCGGAGATTATCCGGCGTGCGAACTATCTGACATCCAAAGTGGCAACATCACCGCAGGAACTATTTGATGAAATGCCCAGTAACATAGGGGCGCAGTTCCAAGGGGAATGGGCTTTATATACCTGTTCCATGACATCGGCAGCATTAGCAAACATCGCCATACTCTATCCTCAGAACAAAGAAACTTCAATCAAGTTCATAAGTCAGATAATTGACATTGCAATGTCGCCAGAGTTGCGTGAATACGACAGAGCACGATGGAACGAAGACCCATTGGAAACCCTAGATGGAGAGAAAAGCCATGTGTCCTACCTTAGTCACCTGGCATGGATGATTGGAAGGTATAAACAGATAGGTGGGGACAATAGATATGACGAGCTATATCACTCTATATGTGAAACAATGAACCGGAGAATACTCCAGAGTAAGTCGATGAACCTCCAGACATATCCGGAAGAGTGTATCTATATTCCAGACATGTTCGTCGCTATCGTTGCGCTTTCAGACTATTCACACCTCAGTAATGGAGAATACAAATCAACAATTGACAGATGGATGGAAAAAGCCAAGAATGAATGGACTGATAAAGAAACCGGTTTGGTCGCTTCATTCTTGGTAGAATATGATGACAGCACAAGGATCGTATTACCAGTGAAGGGGTCTTATTCTGCATTGAACTGCTACTATCTTTCGTTGATAGACACAGAATTTGCCAAGATACAATATGAGTGCCTAAAGAAAAACTTCATACAGACGTTTCCATTTACTGGCATAAGAGAATACTACGACCGAACCTGCCTGTTCGGCATGGATATTGATGCAGGGCCGATCATATTCAACCTAAGTCCTTCTGGTACTGCTTTTGCCATCGGATGTGCAACAAGTTTAGGTGATATGAAATTCAGATGCAGCCTATTGAAAACTGCCGAGATTGCAGGTAGCACAATAACCTGGTTCGGGAAAAGCCATTACCTTCTTTCCGATCTTGCATTGGTCGGAGAAGCAATTACCCTCGCCATGAGAACATCAGCACCTCATACAACAGTCATAGATTATAAATAACAATCAAGAAAAGGAGATTATGAAAATATTCACTTACATTTATGTGGTTTCTTGGATAATACTGCTAATATTATACATTATCAGCTTATTCCAAGACAGGAAAAACAGGAAAGAACGGAAAAGCCTGGAGAAATACTTGAAGAAAGATAAAAGGGAAAAATATGTGGAATGGGGGGGCATCATAATGATGGTCATATTTGCTCCTTTAGTGTTAGTCTTCGTTCCTTACATCCTCATTAAGAAAGCAAAAAACAGAAAAAGGACAACGAAAATGGAAGAAGAAAGGAAAAAGAAAGAGAATAGTGTGAAGAAGCAGAAAGCGTCATGCATGAGGGATTACTCCAAGACCGTGAAGAGTAATCGGAACATGTGTGGAGAGGAGAATATCATCATAGCACATTCTTTGCAAAAGACTATCAAGGACAAGAACTATCGTAACATTTCTTTGATTCTAAGCAAGGTCAAAGCACCATCTGGCATGTATCTTGATGTTCAAGAGTGTAAGCGGGAAGGTTCAGGTGCCGTAAGTAGGCTTTTTATCAAGAACAGTGACGGTACTCTAAATTATGATGTATTTGAAATCCTGGAATTTGAAGAAACACCAATGGGAGCCTGGCAGGCATATCTGTTAACAAGACTAAGGCATAGCCTCCCATTATGGTGGCACGCTAACTACGACCGCCGAGACTATATCTATTCCAAGGAAGACATTGCTAACATCAGACATTTTGGTGGCAGAAATGTAGACAAGTCAATATTATATAATTACACCTTGAATCCGGAAATTTACATTGGTAACGGGAATTATTATGTGTCATGTTGCTTCTGGACTGAATTTGGCGGCCTAATTAGGGAATACACTGAAATTCGATTCAAAAACAATAAGTTGGAAAGCGCTCTCGAGTTTAAGCGAGAAACACTTTTCAGCTATGAGTGCGGCATAATGTTCTAAAGTCTTCAAACATAAGATTAGCCCAACTATGTAACTAAGAACATTTACCCATACCACCTGGCACTCCATAAAGTATTACAAATAAAAAGGTTATGAGAAAAAAGATTATTATTTCCTTAGCCGCTCTGACTATGAGTATCCTGTCCTGTTCACACAAGAACAGGGATGTAGTAGAACAGCTGAACGATGGAAAAAGAAATAATGATAAAAAGTATGAGAGAGAGGAAGATAGCGAAAGGTTGGCTTATTGGTTCCCCTACCATGATTCCATAAATCATGGAATGGTAGACATTGCTGAAGTCTTATGGAACATTGATTCTGTCTCTTTACAAGGTGCTAATAACGCCAGGGCTATATGGACGGAAAAATGCAAGAACACTTTGATTCATGCTTTCGACTCCATACATGCAGGAGCAGATCTTCCTGATGCAATAAAGGCTGACTCTATGCTTCTAGAAATAGAGACGTTTTTTGAAAAAGATGCAGACCTTTCTACAATAGGAATGATGGTGAACTTTTCATTGCAGTTTCGATTCCTTATGTTTCGGACATCAGTTTTTACTCAGCAAATTATAGACTATGATGGCACGTCAAAAAAAGAAATACAAGCATGGGATAATCTTCAACATGCAATGAATGATTTCTGTATTAGGGAAGTACAATTGGATTGGTTCGGCGGAAGCGGTTCTGGCCCCATGTCCCTCGCAATGAGAAATTCCATAGAGGAATGCCGCCTTAATGACATGAAGAAAACCAACGATTTATGTCAGGGCCATTTTGCGCCGAGAGTATATGACATAAAAGAAGTAGAAAGAGGTATAAAAGACAATTATCAACAATCTGTCACCACGTTCAAACAATCTGTTGAGAAATGTTGGAAAACCACGACACCTTTTGAAGAAGCAAACGAATATCTTATGGAAGGACAATGGGAGGAGTATGAATCACTGTATAACAATGCGTATTCAGCCAAAAGACAATTAATTGGTGCTTTTAACGACTGGCTTAAAACAAGAAAAATTAAACCTTGTGGCGCAATCAACAGTCATAGGGCTTTCCAGAACAGATACATAGAAATCACCAAGGAAATGATTGAATCCATGAGTGCTTGTGTGAATAACTGTCATGAAGATTGAAGGAATATAGTGAAAAGGCCTACATTGTAGGACTGTTCCCTGAATATCTTTCAAGGTTCCGGACGACGATGCGCTCGATATACAGTCATCTGGTATGACCTGGAATCTGTAATATCATTAAAGCCATGGGAATGTAGTCCCATTAGTTCGCGAGGGAATTGAGTATGAGGTGGCGTTTTATATCTCTTCGAGTTTGATGTAATAGCGGAGGGGAGGGCAGATCTGGTTAACAAATGAACGATATAATGCAGACCAATCCCTGCGCTTTGCTGAATCTCTCATGTCCTTATGGTCACAATAGATGGCGCGTCCCATCTTGTGCTCTTTTAGTTCAGACTGGAAATCAATCCTTCTGTCGCTGGCCTTGAAATAGTCAAAAAGCGGACCAGACTTCATGTACAAAAGCACCTTGTGGACGTAGATGACAATCCGAGGGGCATGGATACGTTCAAGCTTCCTGATATAGTTGTATGACTGGCCGATGGCATTTCCCATTCCAAGCCATTGAATAGGGCGGTATTTGTTGAACTCAGGGGTGTTGTGGATAATCTCATCGGTATAGATGCGAATCAGGGAAGTCTGTAAGTCTACCATCATATAGTCAAGCAAATCGGCCATGGACAGGGTTGAATCGGCATCCATCGTGTTTCTGGTCATAGCTTCGAATTGCTCTTTCCCTTCATCTGTGACCATCATGAAATGATGGAAGTCAAAATGCCCTCCACCAAGATAGTTGTCTAGCAGTATCAATGATGTGAGTACCTCGTAGAACTTGTCACTGGAATCAAGGTCGTAATCGATTTCATAACTCTGCTTACCTGTCTTGCGGAATGGCATCAGTGGCGCATCGGGATTAACGACAAGCTGTGTTGTGATGCTGACATTATACTTGGCTTCTATCTGTTGAAGAAGGCTGGCTAGATCGTCGATGGACAGCTTTTCGTTGATAGTGCTGGTAATACCATAGTATGCCTTGTTGAAAAAATCCATATCGGACTGGGGCTGCTGCGTCATCACCTCGAAGGAAAGACGGTAAAGCCATTCGTATGCTACTTCGTATTGCCCGAGAATATAATAGATAGACGCCAGATACAGATATGGGTCACCGTGACTATGCTCTTGGTCCTGTTGCATGGCCGTCTTAAACTCATTGATGGCATTGTCGTACTCCGCACGATTCCAATACAACCGACCTAGATTCTTGTGAGCTTCATAGCTCTTGGGAGCAAACTCAAGCTGACGGAAATAGTGACCTTCCGCTGCATTGTAGTCTTTCATTGAAAGTGCAATGTCACCCATGATTCCATAAGCATCACTGTTGCTCTTGTCCAGCTGAAGCACTGAGAGAAGATAGTCAGTGGCAGTATCATAGTCTTTCTGCTGGACGGCATCGCGTGCCAGCCGAAGGTAATTCTCCGTGGTTTCTTTAATCTCAGACATACTTATAAGATGGGGCGTTTATGCTTATAGTGGTCATCGGGGAATTCTCCCTCCATACGTTCTACCTCACTGTTGATATCATCCTCCAGCGTCTTGATGGAAATGTGCCAGTCATCTGGTATGCGCCGGTCGGAGGCGACTTGGGATTCATCATAAGAAACAACGCTTAGGCAACGAACCTTCAGATGATGCTTGTTGAAGAACCAGGAGATACTATTGACATCATCTGCAATTTGCTTTACTATTCTTAGATATTGGTTTTTGGTCTCATTCTCCTTCCCTTCAATGTGCTGATACAACTGGCCGTCTTTCCCGACATGGCAAAACCTACGGGGTATATAATACCCATCCCAGTCACAATCTATCCTGTATATATCTTCAGCTTTCCTGATTTTGTCTATTTCAAGCGTAATCGTTTCGGGGAGTTCCTGCTGTGGATTATCCTCCATACGATTAGAAACGGTGATGCCGTGGCGTTCAACATCAGTGAGGATATCTGAATAGTCACAGTCACGCTCTTCTGCATTGTAGTCAAATACTTCACGCAGCTTAATAAGGGGTATCGTATCTCCTCTTTTACCAACAATAAGAGACCTGAGGCCATCTCGTATACATTCATCTTCACGGACTTCCCAGTCTTCATCAACGATGGGATAGGTCATATACTTGCCGCAGTAGTATTTCTTTTTATCCTCTTCTGTGGCTTCTGCTATCAGAACCCCTTTGAAGTCATAAAACCAACATCTAAGGTGAATGACCTTTTGCTCGTGGTCAAGTTCTACCCGAATCTTTTTGCTTTCGTCTTCCGTCATTGTAGCTTGATTAGGATTATACTGTGTATTTGTCCTTAATGTTGGGAACCTCAATCTCGTATGTCAGCTCGTGATTGAGGGATTTCTTATCATCGTTTTCGGGTATCTCCTGTGTCACCCTTGCATATAGTTGTTTCATCTGTTTTCTATATTAATTACCGTTATAATTTCATTGCAAAGGTAGTCATTTTTTAGCGGAATTATGCGTGATTTAACTAATATAGCATAAAAACTGGCGTTTATTTGATGGCAGTTAAGCGAGAATAGCAACTTTTTTCGTAAATTTGTGCGCAAATAATAAGTTTTCAAACAATATAATTATGGATTTCTTAGAATTAGCAAGAAGCAGGTATTCCTGCAAGAGTTTTGACTCGCGTCAGATCAGCAAGGAACAATTAGACAGTATTCTGGAAGCTGGACGATTGGCTCCGACAGCCAAGAACCTGCAGGAGCAGCATATCTACGTGGTGCAGTCGGCAGAAGGGCTGGACAAAGTCGATGCACTCACACCTTGTCGATACGATGCTCCGACTATGCTCATCGTGGCCTTCGATAAGAACAACGTGTTTACCTATCCCGGACAGAAATACGACTCAGGCATTGAGGATGCCACCATCGTGACCACTCACATGATGCTCTGTGCAAAGAGTGTAGGCGTGGATAGCTGCTGGGTGAATTTCTTCGACCCAGACAAGATGGCCGAAACTTTCCAGCTGCCAGAGAATGAAGAGATTCTGACCTGCCTCGCCCTCGGCTATGCAGCAGAAGGAGCAGGACCGCTTGCCAACCACAACAGCCGCAAACCTATTGAGGAAACAGTAACATACCTATAAAAACTCCGTGAAGATTAAGGTCGTGATTCGTCAGGCTGAACGGCAGGACATGCCGTTACTGCTGGAGTTCATAAAGGGAATAGCCCGATATGAGAAGATGGCATCCCTATCACCCTACATGCCACGAGCTATGATGGGCTACAAAATGCACATTTCACAAGGCTTGTGGAGTAGTCTTATTTGTTAAAGTGATGGTAAATTAGTATTTTTGCAAAAAAACAACGAATATGAAGTATGTAATAATTGACATTGAAGATAACAATGGCGGCACAGACGGCCACGTTATTGTAGTAAAAGCAAATCCAGTAAAGGTGGATAGAGGTCTTTCTCATATAATGAGACTATTTAGCACGAAATATGTAAAATATACTATGAACGAAACTGAAGAAACGGATATATTCATATTCCCGTTTTCTGAAGAGAACAAGAAATACTTGATTAGTTGTGCCCGATCTGCAGAGCAGGAGCATGATTTTTGGGAACCTAACGAAGATGATTTCTATAATGCAAGTCTCATATTGCCTGGCGGCAAAACTAAAGAAATAAAAAAACACATTTCCTTCAGAACTCAACCGAAAGAGACAACTCTTGGTATTAAACAAATAGTTGAAGACTTCAAATTCAGCGATTCACTTGTCGGATTATTCAAGGGAAGCGAGAGAGTATCAGATGTCAAGAATGTTCCGTTGAAGGAGGGATCTATCTATAGCGGGAAAGCTTTGCAAATGGGAGACATCTGTATGCCCAATGGCTATGGCATAAAGCTTTTTAAAGAAAAGGGGAATACCAGAATTGGCTCTTTCTATCGTGGTGGGAGCACTGGAAACATCATTTGGGCATCGTACCCAGACTATCTTTATACAGGTTGTGCATTAGAAGGGGAACCAAATGGCTGGGGATTCAAGCTCGCTAAAGGTCAGTTTACTTTTGGCTACTACAAAGACGGAAAACTGTATAAAGATATGTCACCATTTGCTACTGACGTTTACTTATCAATAACAGGAAAAGGCTTGCAGGTATCACCAGTAGAAGCCGAGGTTTGCAGGATTGCCGTTGGACGCCAGCCTAAAGAAGACAGAAACTTCATAGGTCTACAGTTCTTGGAAAATGGGACGGTTTTCCTGGGAGAGGCAAGTAAAAACAATACGCATAGTCTTACTGGTCACTTCATCAGCTTTGATATTGACGGAAAAGCAAGATACGGAATCTTTGACGATGGCAAACTTGTCAAGCCAATGTCGCAAAATGAGTATTTTGACATGTATGGTGAAAACAGCGATGGTCAAGAAAGAATCGATACCACAACGAACTATCTTGATAGTCCAACCTGCCGTAAGTTCTTGATTACGAATATGCAGACCAGATTCGATTTAGATATGGGGCCAATTATATCTATTTGTGCTCAGCCATTCGACAAATTAGAGATGACGGCTGATGGCAAAGTAAGGTACGATAATAAAAATGCAGAACATTTCTATCTGCATAATGAAGAAGGTATTGCAAGAATAATACAAGAGAAAGCACAACAAAACAGATTATGGCTGGTTAATCTTGATGACTTCAATACCCATTATGACAATATAATTAACTTAGCGACGGACCAAGTGGAGGATAAAAATTTCCATATACACAATGCGCTCATTGGATTGAACTATTCCAACATTACAGATTTTGATACTGAGAATGTGATGGATAGATTGGGAATGTAGTACAACATAAACACAAATGATTCAAGCAAGAAAAAAGGGGCAACCTCCACTATGGATGCTGCTCCCTCTATGTGTTAAACCAGAATTCACGTTTATGACACCTCGATAGCCTTAGTAACCTTCTGCTTCGGCTCGGTTTTCGGCATCGTAATGGTCAGGATACCGTCCTCGACCTTGGCAGAGATCCGATCTTTCACCACATCATCTGGCAGCACGTAGTTCTGCTCGTAGTTCGAGTAGCTGAACTCGCGGCGCAGATAGTGATGGTGTTTGTCCTCATTCTTGTGCTCTTGTTTGTTCTCGATGGAGATGGTAAGGTTGCCCTCGTCGTTGATGGCCACACGGCAATATTCTTTCTTAATGCCAGGGGCTGCAAGTTCCATTGTGTAGGCCTTTTCGCTCTCCTTGACATTGACTGCGGGTGCTGTACTGTTGGCACGAGGCATAAAATCAGTGTTCAGGAAATCGTCAAATACTGTTGGGAACCAACTGTTTTTAAACATCACTGGTAACATAATCAATACCTCCTAATTATACTTTAAGTTTAACGTATGTTCTGAGTGCCTTTGTCTTTTGAACTCCAGCTCTCACTATGCTATAAGCAACTTACGTGCCGAATGACAAAGTGACACTCCAAAGAAGTCGTTATGGCACCGAATTTAAACTCAGTTAAACTATGATGACGATCCATTAAACTCAGTTAAACATTGGAATGTCAAACAGACAAAGCTTTTATCGGGGTTGCATACACCAGAAAGAAATAACATATGACGGACTGGTAGGGGCTACCCGGATCCGATAATACGGTAACCCAACCTGGCCCTTCCGAAATACTTCGCTATAAACTTGCTTAATTGCGATACATAATCCCTTTCCAATTTTTCGTACACCTCATTCGTCGGCACTTGAACAATCAATAGTCCCTCTTTAGGGTCAAAACTCTCGAAACGCATCAAGCTGAAAGTCTGTTTTTCTTCTTCTGGGGACACTGACTGACAAAGCTCAGCAAGACACTTTATCCATTGCTTACGGTAGTCCGGAGGCTCATTGGGGGTGTCATTCATGCCGTTCTTCTTCGTGTTCTTCCTTCGTTGGCAAATCTTTATTTTTAGCCAGTCGTTGAAATGTTGCTTCACGTCACTCAGACTCTCATGCTCCTGCTTGCCACGGCAGTTACATTCATTGACGAACGAGTCCAGCCACTTCCCAAGGGTAGTGGCATCAATGCCGTACATCCGCTGCATCTCCAAAAGCCAGTCGCGCTGCTTCTTCAGCCATTGGACGGCTTCCCGGACTTCAACTTTTTCTCCTCCCGTGGGCGGGGGACCTGTTGACACACAAGCTGTCACATTCTCACGCGCGCGCGTTGGTGTCGTTGGTGACGGTAATAATTCTGAACGCAGTGAAGAATTATTTACTTTACTTTTATTTAAGGGCGTTTCTGCTTCAGAAATACCCGTTACTGTTACATGAACGTCCGTTTCTGTTACAGAAACCCCGGTTTCCGATGCAGATATATTTTTGCTCTGCATTTCTGTTGCAGAAACCCCGATTTCTGTTGCAGAAACAAGCAGGTACGGCAGACGGCTCATGTCATGAACCCTGCGCTTGGCAACGACTGTAAAGTAACGCGCTTGAATTCCGCTCGATGTCAGCACCCGATAACTGTCGTAGATGTCTTTGTCAAAGAGACCTACATTGACGCAATAGTTGACGCACTCACGTATCACACCTTCTTTCATACCTGTAATCTCAGACAATGAAAAAGACATATCCTCATCCCACACCATGTAATACCCACTCTCGTAAATCTTACACAGCATGGCAATGTACACGAATGCGGCTTTGCCGCCACCGTAGTTGCGCATGAGCTTCCTGACCTTGAGGTCGTTGTAGAAATCGACGTCAAGGGGAAAATATTCAAGCCCTGTCTTCCGAGGCCTCGCCATATCAGCCTTACTCCTTTATGTTTTCATTCACAGACATGTTCATATTCCCTCAACTTGTCACCTCCGACGAAATGGTTCAGCAAGGACACACCGAAACGGTCGATGAGGTAGGCATCGTGATGACGGAGCAAAAACTCCACCGATGACCAGTCGGCATGTTTCCGCAGAAACCTGTCGCTCTTGCGGTACGCCTTCTGGACGTCACCGTCACGGCAGGCTTCCACGATGTCCTGCCAGAGATAGAGCCAGTTCTCAAAAGGACACTTGACAGTAAGGCAGACGGAGAGGACCCGCCGAAGACCGCATCCGGTTTCCATGTAATATATGTCCCGGCCAATAACCTCTGCTAACTGAACACCAGTGTCCTCCTGATTGTAGAAGCCTACATGGTCGCCAGTGACAGCGACGTCGGCAAGGCTGCTTACATGGAAATCGGCCAGGGGATTACCAGTACATTCCAACCTCACGCTCACGGAAACATCTTCAGTCATCATCATCTTCCAATGCATCGAAAAGGGGTTCATACAAGGAAAAAAAGGCATCGAAGGTCAGATACATCAGCTCAGGCTTCAGCTCGTCAAAGACGGAGCCAAGGACATAGACGGTCTTCCCCAATCCCTTCATGTAACCAGCCTCGATATGGGCAGAGCGGCCACAGGGCAACAGGAGAATGCAGACATCGGACTCACGCATAGCCTCCAGATGTTCCTGGAAACGGGCACGGGCTAAAGGTGTGTCCAAGAGGTCGATCATCTCTTCACCATACACCGTTTCCTTTTTAATGTGCAGCTCTTTCCACACGCTACGGTCATCACGCCCTCGCGGATGACGGAAGTCATAGACTTCATGGCCGCGATGCCTGAGTTCCTGAACAACCGAAGGGTGCTGAGGATTGTTCCAACTGCTTGCCACATAGATAGTTCTTTTCATAAAGCATATTATTTTATTATTGAAATAAATAATTATTTTACTATTTAATTATTTTCACCTATACCGATATTGTTATTCAGAGACAGGTATGCCTGTCTCTCCTCCTCCTCGCAATGCTCCATCCAGAGATAGCCAGCAGCATGCTTGTCGATTCCACGGCCATCAACATAACGGTGGCAATGGGAACTCAACAGGCAGCCTTCCCCTGAACAGAAAAGCGAAATGTCACTCTTAATGGCCATAGGCTTCCCCTTTCTACTGAACAAGCATCTTGGACTGCAGGGCGTCTAAATGCTTGCGCATGGCGAACATCCTTGAAACGACATGTTCCAAGCCGGACATGCTTTCAAGATCCAGCTGTCCCAATACTTCTTCAAGCTTTCTTACGTCATCTTTAATCTCACGCACACTCTCCCGAGCAGAGGCCAGCTTGTCCTTATAATGCTCGGCATTATTCTTGTAGGTGAGCCAGTTGCGATAGAGCCGGAGCACCTTCTTATACTCGGAAGGCTCTCGCCCTTCATCATCCAAAATGTTCTTCAGCTCCAATGTGAACTGATCGAAGGACTCCTTCATGGCCTCATACTCTTCCATGAAGTCGGCATAGTAGGCCTTTCGCTCCTCGTCGTACTTTCTGAACTTTTCAATGAGGGCGTTCTTCTCCTCTATGACCTTGCTCAAACGGCGTATCTCCGTGGAGCCGACGAAACGGGGAATCCGCCTGTTTGGAGAATAGCCGTTCTCAAACTCATTCTGCCCTGTCTCTTTGTCTGGTATATTTGATTGTTCTTCCATAAACGGTATCATTTTGTTATTTACATTATTTCCTGAATGGTTTCCTGCAAGCACATGCCGGGTCATGAATGATACCACCCCCTCCGAAAAGGAGGTAGTCGTGATGCTCAAACTCTATCTTCTCTACATGTAGTTTATCTTCGCGCCTCTTTTCAGCTCCTTCGGCAAGAAGGTGAACGCCAATGAGGATGCTGGCAAAGCAGAGAAGGGAGAAAAGATAGACCTGATACTCGTTCCGTTCACTGCCTTTCTCCAGCACACGGCATGCCAGCCATGCAAACATGCAGGCTGTCAGCAGGGCACAAGAGAAGGGCACGACATTGGGATTGTCCATAATCCCGGAACCAAGGATATAAAGCATAGTGTTCATGCCACAACTTATTTGATTACTCCCGTACAGGCAAGCTCGGCATACAGCACGCAGTCGCGCAGGAAATTGTAGGCTCGCCGTCCCAGCCGGAAATGCTTCACCTGCTCTGTCATTATATCGAATATCTGGGGCCTGTCTTTATAGTCCTCCTGGAGGAAATGACGGATCCACAGCTGATAATCCTTCTGGCGCGGCAAATCCAGCTCCCTGACAAGGAACACGGAGAGGCAGACGCGCTTGTGGGGATACAGGTAGACGCACTTCCCATGGGAACGGTCATACCAGTCAAAGACCATGTGGGCGACCTGCCTGTCACGGTCGATGGCGGCCTGGAAACAGTCGATGACGAACTTCTGACGAAGCAAGGGAATGATGTCCTTCAGGTCGTCAATGGTCACATGCTCATCCACGGGAAAGGAGATCTCACGGATGAAACGGATATTCTTTGAGGGGAGCAGCGCATAAGGGGAATTCTTCTCCAGCTCCCTGACGGCCTTTTCCGTCGTCAGCCTGTGGTTCATGATATGCCACGCCCGAATATCTCCGAGGATTTTGACTTCGCGTTCCGCGACGGTCTCACAGAGCCAGTGCTCCGGGAAGCCTGTCAGGTCGGACGGGGTGTTATTGAACGTGAGTATGTTGCTCTCCTTCATAAACTTCGTGTTTTGGGTCCTGGAAAAATATCTTCAGTATCAGCAAAGTGGCAGATGTCAGCAGGACGGCGACATTCAGGAGGCAGACCATCCACAGGAAATCAATGATGTCTCTTATCATAGCTTCTTTCTTTTAGTTCATATTTTGGCGATAAGCGCATTGCAGGAGTTACAGACGAGGTTTGCCGTCTGCTCGTCAAGGAAGAAATTGCCACGGCAATAGCGGAACTTGTCGCTTAAGCCGCCAATCCAGTTGCACTGGCACACGTCGAAGTAGCTCCTGCCGAAGGTGGCACGGACATACCAATACGGTGTGCCCTTGACAGGCACAACGATATGGCCGTCTGCAGCATCCTCCAATGTGTAGAAGGCTGACAGCAGCATCTGGAGAGGCTCGCATTTCTTCAGAAGGCAGCCATACTCTTTCCTTGCCAGTGCAAGCTCGCTGACGGCAAGGGAGTAGTCGTGCTGAAGCTTGCGAAGCTTCTCCTCAATAGTGACAACATCGTCCTGGGACAAATCGCCGGTGGGCAGTCCGTTCTCACTCACATGATGATGGTCGTCCCCTGCGCCCATGCTTGATGGTACAGAGGGATTGCCATCCTTCTTCGAATCAGTAGTGTCGTTCCTTATTCTTTTCATAGACTCACATATTATTTGAGACACATGGGGCATTGCTGCGTGCCGACTCCTCAGCGATGGTGATACCGAGGTAGTCACAGTGGCAAGTCTCATACAAAATATGATGGGCGGCACAATGCCGGCATTGGTCGAGTGTGTTCATCTCTCATGTTTTTTGTTGGATGCATGAATGAAGGCTGACCGCTCCCCGGTACAGGAAAGAGTAGTCAAGGGTCATGTCCTTGCGCCTTTGTTTGATTGTCAAGTACATCGTCCGACCGACGACGGTGAGTGGGAGGTAGCAGTAAACGCAGTGGTATGAAGAAATCTTTGGAAGCAAATCCATGAAATTGGAGGGGCCTCCCATGATGATGCAGTCACCGTCCGGCATCGGATGACCGTGCCTTTCAATGAGCGTCAGATAGGAGAGATAGTCCAGCAAGTCAACGAACAGGCAGCAGATACGGCTGATGTGCCCCTCGACAAAGGGAACTATCGTAATGCCTCTCTTGCTGACAGTAAAGGGGAAACTGCACAGTTCACTGCAATAGAACTCCATGCCGCCATTGACATTGTGGATACCGACACCTTTATAGATGACGTTGAGGGATGTCACCTCGACATACTTCAGGCATCGCGGAAAGTGGGTGCTGGTGATGCCCTGGCTGTACAGATAGGCCAGACCGCGCTGATCCAGGAACTGCTCCCTATAGACGGAAGCATTTTCGAGCCTGTTCTGGAGTGTGGGAATGTTCGTCGTTGATTTCCTCATAATTATCTTGTTCTGGTTGGTTGGATGCTGACGACTGGGCTTCATGGGTAAGCTCAACCAGCTCGTCCGGGCTGTGACCGCACTTGAAGAAGTCGCTGATGTCCTTCTCCTGCTTGGTGCCCTTCAGCGGAAGGACGACGCGGGACACGTTGGGATGGCGGGACTGGAACTGCTCTTCACGTGCCTTGGACTCTTTCAGACCGGTTTCGTCGCAGTCATAGAGGAATACCACATGGCGGTATGAATGTGTCAGCCGTTGAATGATGAAGTCGGGGATATTGGCCGTCTCGCTGTTGAAGCAGACGGCATCAAAGCCGTGTGACAGCAGGGAGAGGACGTCCTTCTCGCCGCCAGTGATATAAACAGTGTCTTTCGGGGGAACATCCTGGCCCGTAAGAAAGTCACGGGAACCGAAGATATAGGGACGCGGCAACTGGCCAACATACATAAAACGGCTTTTGTGACAGCTGTTCGGACGGTAGAGCTTCATGCCACGGACTTCCGCATCCTGACGGTTATGCCCGACAGGGAAGGTATAGGCGAAGACGGGAGCATCGTAGGTGCCTTCCTCCTCGAAGGTGGTGCCGTCGGCCCTCGTGAAGGCGCAATGGCGGACGCTGCGCACGTCCATCCTGTCCAGCCAGTCCTCCGTGATGCCGTATTGTCCCCAATAGGACAGTTCATGCCTGGTGAACGGCCTGAACTCCGGCACAAAGCCAACAATCTTGCTGACTGGCCTTGACAAGCCATCGGTCTCTCTCTTGGCCATCGGCGTATAGGCAAGGTTGGACTGACTGGTATCGTCGAGGACAAAGATGTTAAGCTCCTTGTCGATGACGTGGAGGACATCCCTGAAGCGGGTGTCCAGGTTGATGTCGCAAATCTTCGAGACAAACCAGAAACAGTCGCCATGCCAGTCGCTGTTACCATAGTCATGGAAATACCACTTGCCACCGCCACCTCTGCCGAGATGGTAGTACAGGCGGCATGAGGGGCGGTCGTCATCCCGATAGGGATTCCTGAACGTCTTGTTCTGGCAGTTCTTGCCTAGATAATGGACAAAGACCTTCAGACCGTCATCCGTCTTGTCGAGAATCTTCTTTACATCTGATTCATGCTCCATGACTTTATCTCAGTGCAATAACTAACGGTCATCCTATCCTGCTTATCCAGAAACGTTGAAGTTCATTTCCCGAATAGAGATAGCGGCCAGTTGTCATGTCTTTTTCTGGGGTAATCAGGTGTTGACGGCGGTAGTTGCTCAGACTATTCCGATGCACCCCTAAAATCTTGGCGGCCTCCGTCGCGGTGTAGAAACTGTTTTTGGCGACCATTGGTGGAGTAGAGGTAATCATGCTGCACCTCCTTCCTGAACGGAACCGTTCCTTTTCTGCACACTCAGCCTGGCACGCCAGAGGCCAACATCAAACTGTAGCGATGCCTGGGCGGCATCACATTCATCTGCATTCCTTATCAAGGAATGGATATACTTCATCAGCTCACTCATACCATATATTATTTTATTGTAGATAGTCGCTTGGCATAACCTGATAGTATATTCGGGGAAAAACCGCTCAACTCAAAGCCTTCTGGCCGAATGACAGGATTGGCAGCAGACTCGTAAACGCCATAGCGCTTCAGAATACTGCCGATGCCGTACTCCGTCATTTTGTACTGCCTGGCAAGGTACTTGAAGACACGACCCGGAGCAACCTCCTTACGGAGAATCTGCTCCTCGTAACGAAGGTAGTCTCTGACGATGTTTTCGCGCCGTTCTCTATTGCTTTTTTCTTTTTTTGTCTCGAATTTACTAATATTAACCATTTTTTTATTGTTATTTCAGTTATTATGCTTAAATTTGCAGCGGATTTTACATCCAAATTTACATTGGAATTTACATTCTGTTTTACATTGATATTTGCATTAGTATTCTTAAATACGCATCCAAAGGTATAATAATATTTTAATATAAACAATAAAAACAACGTATAAATAACATAAATTAACAATAGTATCATTGTTTATGAGCGGAGAAGAGCTAAAAAACCATCTTTTGAAGCATGGCTACACCTTGTCGGAAGTGGCCAAACTTTTGGGCACTCCACAGCAGAATTTCAGCCAGACTCTGAACAAGACTTTTGACATCAAGTCCGGCCTCTTGGAAAGCCTCTGCTTGAAGTTGCACGTGGACATGGGCTTTTTCTACGGAGGAACGCCCTTCCTGCCAAACTATGAAAAGGAGAAGGCCAAGGCGGAGGAGGCCAACACCGACAGTCGTCCCGTGCCCAAGTATATGTACGATGAACTAAAGGAGGAGGCCTACTCATATAGAGATCAGATCAACGAACTCCAGAACCAGATTCGGCAGATGCAGAAGGACAAGACAAGCCACGGCTCTCCAAAGAAAGAAGTGAGCTGAAACAGGTATAGTTAAGAGTAATTGTGACTAGCATACGGCTGAGGTCAGAATTTCCTTTCACGGAACTTGCCACACAAACTTAATCCCTCTAAATCATGCTAAGACGGCAAGGAAATATGTGACTTTTCTTCAAAAATCTCATATAAAACTATATATTTTTGATAAATTCTTAAAATTTTCTTGCACATTAGACTAATTATTGCTAACTTTGCACCACAAGTACATTCCGATGGAAAAAAACATTATCATAGGCAGGGAACGCGAGATGTCAGAACTTCAACGCTCTATGGAGTCTGACCGCTCAGAGTTCATCATCGTATATGGACGCCGCAGAGTAGGAAAGACTTATCTGGTAGATAACTTCTTTAACTATGAGTATGATTTCTCGTTTGTAGGAGGGCATCGGCTCACTAAGCAAAAACAACTGAAAAATTTTGCCAAGGCCATGAAGAAATATGCTCACCTACAGCAGTTGCCTAAATATGCGAGCTGGGATGATGCTTTTGATGCCCTTGAGGAACTGATGGAGAGCCTGCCGGAAAACAAACGGAAGGTCATCTTTTTTGACGAGATGCCCTGGATTGACACACCTCTGTCGGAATTCGTGGATGCCTTGGAAACCTTCTGGAACGGCTGGGCAGCACGTCGGCGCGACATAGTATTTGTGGCAAGCGGCTCTTCCACCTCATGGATGATGGACAAACTCGTGGAGAATCAGGGTGGTCTTCATGGCAGGATCACCAACAACATTTACGTCCGTCCCTTCACGCTGAACGAAGCAGAGCAATATATGCACAGCCGGGGCGCAGCATGGGACAGGTACCAGCTGCTGCAGACGTATATGGTCATCGGAGGCATACCTTTCTATTATAGCCTGCTAAATGTAAAGGAAAGCCTGGTGCAGAATATTGACCGGCTATTCTTCAGGAAAAACGGCGAATTGAGGACGGAATTTGAAGAGTTGTTCAGTGCGCTGTTCAGCAACACCGAGAAATACACCAATGTGGTGAGGCTGCTCAACGGGCGGCGTGAAGGCATGACACGTGAAGAAATCGAGAAAGCCACAGGTATCGATAAATCCGTGCTCGCAACTGTGATTCGAAACCTTGAACGAAGTGACTTCATATTGCGCTACTCGCAGTTTGGGAACAAGACAAAAGGTGCCATCTATCGTCTCGTGGATTTTTACACCTTATTCTATTATCGATTCATCGACGGCTTCAATGCTCAAGACGAAGAATGGTGGAGCCATAATTTCCAGTCGCCGGCTGTAGAAGCCTGGGAAGGGTTGTCGTTTGAGTTGCTGAGCCTGATGCACCTGACTCAGATTAAGAAAAAGTTAGGAATATCAGGAATGGCCACCTCAGCTTCGTCATGGAGATATGTCCCTTCTAAGGAAGAGAAAGCAAGTGGTGAAAAAGGTGCACAGATTGACCTGCTGATAGATCGTGCCGACAGAATTATCAACTTATGCGAAATGAAATTCTCCGTCAAGCCTTACAAGATAACAGACAGCTATGAGAGTGCACTCCGGTACAGGATGAGTCTGTTCCAAGAGAAAGCTAAGACTGCAAAAACGTTGACCTATACATTCGTCACAACTTTCGGAGTAGCAAACGCCATAGGGCATAGTATCGTAAGTAGTGAGGTGACCATGGATGACTTGTTCGGCAGATGAAGCACAGATAAAGAGCCATGATTATTTATCGCTGGAATTATTCTAGCAAAGAATATATTAAAGTATTAACCATCCAAACAATTCTCAACATGAAAGAGATGAATTATTACAAGTTGTACCTGGAGAAATTCCTCCTTGACAACGACCTCGCAAAGAGGTACATGGACAACTCCGTCGAAGCCCGCGCAAAACAGGCTTCGGAGTGCTATGAACAGATGAGACGCAACGGCTTCACCGTTGAGCAAGCACAGGAACTTGCAATGTCTGAACTCATGCAGGAAACCTTCCTTCCAGAAGCGTAATTCAGGGTGAAAATTGAAAAAAAAATGTAATCCTGCAAATATCCTGCAAATCCTTAAAAATTCAAGTCTTGCGACAACTTATAATATATTGATTAGGAGAGGGTTAGAAAGCCAAAGGCGGAAAAGTGGCATTTCCCTGGAAAGCGTGTGACCGGCAAAACCGGTTCGCGAGTTCGAATCTCGCTCTCTCCGCAGGATGAGCGAGTTCAAAGCGAACAAGGCGAAAGCATCGAGTTTGAATCTCGCTCTCTCCGCTCCCAAGTTGCTATAAATCTGCAACGTACAATCCCATTCTTTTGTTATTCTGGACTTTAAAAAAACATCGGCAGTGCACAGTTTGGCACATTTTAGACCCCAAAATGCACATTGCAGACCAAAATCCATTGCAAATGTTATGCAACTTTTTGCCCCGAAAGTATGCGCCAATGTTCTGTTACTAAGTTAGAAAGAAGGAATGAACAGACATTTGCCATGCTTTGGGGCCTGCTGATATTGGGCGCTTGTGCAGGCGATGAGCATCAAAAGATGCTCGCCCATTTGGAGGAACTGGAGCGGCAGAACCTTGCCGACTCCGTGATGGCCAACGACTCGCTGGCTGAGCGCCTTGCCGTATACTTCGACCAGCACGGCACAACCAACGAGCGTATGCGTGCCCACTATATCCTCGGACGCACATACGCTGACCTCGGCGAGGCACCTGCGGCACTTGACGAATATCACATCGCTGCCGACTGTGCCGACACCACCGCTACAGACTGCGACTATCGGATATTAACCCGAGTCTATGTTCAGACAACTAGTCTTTTCTATAAACAGCTTATGCCTAACGAGATGCTGGAAGAACTTAGTATGATGGAGGCGGTTGCAATAAAGGCAAAAGATACGCTGAGTTGGATTAATGTTGATGCCTGGAAATATGTAGCCTTTGATTTGCTTAATGAACATGCAAAGGCTCGTAATTCTGCTAAGTCTGCTTACAGTAAGTATCTGGCCTACTTCGATGAAACTACGGCTGCCGAATGTCTTCCTGCATTGATAGATATTCTTGTGAAGGAGGAGAATTGAGACGAGGTGGGACATTACATATCGCTATATGAATCTTCTTCAAGAACATACCAAGAGTTGGGAGCCTATGGTTTATATGCATTTTTGAAAGCGAACTATTATATGGGAATCCAACGGCTCGACTCTGCAGAATGGTACTATAGGCAAGAGCTCTTTCTGTCTCAAGATAAAAACGAAATGGAGGCGGCGTATAAAGGGCTGTATGATCTGTTCCAGAAAAGAGGCATAGGGATATTTCGGATGTTTTTTGTACCTTTATATCGCCAAACATAAAGAGTCAAATCATGAAGAAATATCCTAATGGCGACAAAGTTACAACAACAAATTCAAACTTCGGCAAGGTAAGTGAGATAAAATCTCTTTGCGAAGAAGGATTATCCCAGATTTACCAAGCCACTGACCTTATCATTCATGGATCGGATTATGAGGGAAACGTTTTCCACCTCTGTGCATCCTCGTCCCTTGACTATGGCATCTGTCCTTATCGGTAATAGTTGGATCATTTGGCCCAAAATGATAATTGGCGGAAAAAATAAAAATTTTAGCGCTGTAATTCAGAAAAAGAGTTTATCTTTGCAGATGATTTAACCCATAGTCGCCATGCAGCAGAAGATCATACAGCAAATTGAATCACTTAACAAGACGCTTGTTTGGATAAAGCAGCATGCGTCTGAGAACTACGAACAACAGTTCATGCAGGTTGTAATGCGTAAGCGTGCCATGCGCGACATGCTAAACGCCCTGGAGGTTAACTGTGGTATTGCCATTGTGGGAGAGTGTTATTCTGGTAAAACGCATCTCCTGTCAAGTCTGTTTGACATGAAAGAACCTCATCCTTTTACTATTACAGCGAATGGAAAAGAGTATAATTATCTAAATGATATAAATCCAATAAGCAGTAATAGTATTCATACAGCTGTAGTTACGCGGTTTACAACCTATAGAAACGCCCCGCAGTTGTATTCCATAGATTATCCTATCGTGGCAAAACTGCTCTCTGTGGCGGATATTGTAATGATTCTGTGTGAGGCTTACTATAACGGGCTTGCCGATTGGCCATCAGACGGTCAGAATCTTGATGACAAAGCTTCTGACATCTGCAGGCATCTTAAAGACCAGCCTCTCAATGAGCACCCAATAGTCACTGCTGAGGACTTGTGTACAATCATTTTATATTTGAAGACATACGTACCTTCTGCTGCCAGTATAAACCAATCATCGTTCCTTAAGCGTATAGCCTTGGTGGCTGATCGTATATCAACCCAGGAGGAACTGGCAGATGTGTTCTCTGCTCTTTGGAACAGTCATCCTACATTCGACCGTCTTTTCACCAAATTAGTTGAAATATTATTCCGCCTGAATTTTGCATCTGATGTGTATCTTCCTATTGATGCGGTACTGCATGATGGCAGAAGCAGTATCTTGAACTGGGATTTCAAGATGGAGTTATCCCCTGAGTCTGAAGAAGATTTCACAAATGTGTATGTAATAAATAAGTACAATAATAATATCTGCTGGGTTGGAACAATAGCGAAAGGGGATATCAGCGCTGTCTGCAAAGAGGTGGTGTTTAAGGTAGATGAGAAATATGTTGAAAGCCCGAGGTTCTATTTCATGGAGGACATCGCGCCAGAAGTTCAGTCTATGCTGAGTAAGAATCCCTGTAAGGCTGATTTCCTAGATGAATGTGACTTGCTGGATTTCCCGGATTGGAGAGACTGTCCTATTGTTAACTCACGCAATCTTTTAGAAAACGAAAATAGGCTTCTGTTTATTATTCAGAGGGTAAAGTCTAGATACCTGTTCCACAAATACACTGATGAGCATTTAATTAATGCATTGTTGGTATGTATCAGTAACAGTCACTGTACAATTAGTGATATGTATAGGCGGATTGAGACATGGATAGAAAAGAATATAGGAAGTACGCCACAAGAGCGTAAGCGAATGATTGACATTACTGGGGGCATAGCACCATTGTTCTATGTTGCTACACAGTTCAACAAGGATTTGGACTTCAACCGTCTTTCAATTCATGGAGACGAATACTTTAATTATGCCATGCGTTATCGTTTTGTCCAAATTGCATTAAGAGAATGTTTTCATGATCGCCAAGTTGAATGGCCAAAGAACTGGACAGGTCAAGGCATCAATTTCAAAAACAGCTATCTACTTTGTAGCGAGCAAGAATCAAGGAATGGATATTTGTCGAAAGACAAGTATCAGGTGATGCGGACTCTGTTCTGCAGCAACGAAGTCGTGAACATGTTGTTTGAGAATCCGGCACTTGCATGGGACGTAGCTGTTTCATGCAATAATGATGGCTCACTTCGCATCGTTGAAAAACTATCTGCTCTTAGTCCTTATCTTAAAGAACTGCGCGAAAGATTGTTTAATGATTTACTGAGTATTATGTAAAGAACGCCGCAGCGAATATAAGCATTTGCGATGCGAAAAGATTTAGCAAGAAGTTGGCACAACAAGCCCTATAACTGTATCTGTGCTTGAAACACTTTGTTTCGACCGTAAAAACACTTTGTTTCTACGGCTGAAACAAAGTGTTTCATTGGTAGAAAATTTTTGGAACACTTTGTTCCAAGTGCTGCCGATGCTTTGGAACACTTTGTTTCAGGTGTTGCCGATGCTTTGAAACAACTACATGTGAGACGCCTGCTGCAGCTGTAGCCGGCTTTAATAATAGAAAAAGGAGCAGCACCCACTATGGATGCTGCTCCCTCAATGTATTGAATCATAACTCACATTTTATGACACCTCGATAGCCTTAGTGACCTTCTGCTTCGGCTCGGTCTTTGGCATCGTAATGGTCAGGATGCCATCCTCGACCTTGGCAGAAATCTGGTCCCTGGCCACGTCGTCAGGCAGCAGGTAGTTCTGCTCATAGTTCGAATAGCTGAACTCGCGGCGCAGATAGTGATGATGCTTGTCCTCATGCTTGTGTTCCTGCTTGTTCTCAATGGCGATGGTGAGGTTGCCCTCGTCGTTGATGCCTACACGGCAATAGTCTTTCTTAATGCCTGGAGCTGCAAGTTCCATCGTATAGGCTTTCTCACTCTCCTTGACATTGACTGCGGGTGCTGTACTGTTGGCACGAGGCATAAAATCAGTGTTAAAGAAATCGTCAAACATTGTTGGGAACCAACCATTGCTTTTCATCAATCCGTTCAACATAACTTTTACCTCCAATTATA
Source organism: uncultured Prevotellaceae bacterium (assembly GCA_902778535.1). Classification (GTDB taxonomy): domain Bacteria; phylum Bacteroidota; class Bacteroidia; order Bacteroidales; family Bacteroidaceae; genus Prevotella. The sequence goes on along the minus strand of CACYYG010000009.1, from coordinate 151,771 downwards.
CTTTTTAGTTTAACGTATGTTCTTGATCGCTTCTGCTCTCGCATCGGCTTTCACCTATGATGATGCAAGTAGCGTGCCTGTACAGGCAAACTGTGCCAAAATGTCCCTGTCAGAAGACAATTTGGCATCGTTTTTAAACTTAGATAAACTATGCTGACAATTTCTTAACCTCGTTTAAGTGATTTCTTAAATAATGTGCAAAATTAGTCTTTTTCGGCAGAATCTGAGGAATTATCACTAACTTTGTACCGTATTTTGTGATTTAGTGATATGCAAAAAAGTAACTTGGGACGATTCGGGGGTGTGGTGGTGCGGTGGTGCTGCTAACCTGCGCCTGTTTCAAGAGCGACAAGCTGACAACAACTTCAGAGAATGAAGATCATTCATGTGGACATGGACCAGTTCTTCGCGGCTGTAGAGCAGCGGGATAATCCTGAGCTGAAGGGCAAACCGATAGCAGTGGGACACGATGCTGAGCGTGGCGTTGTGTCAACAGCCAGCTACGAAGCCCGTCGCTTTGGGGTTCATTCTGCGCAGTCCATACAAGTGGCCAAGCGTCTGTGTCCTCAGCTGATTATCGTGGAGCCACACTTCCAACGCTATAAGGAGGTGTCGGCGCAGCTGCATAAGATATTCCATGACTACACAGACCTGATTGAGCCCCTCTCGCTCGATGAAGCCTTTCTCGATGTGACGGAAAATAAGAAAGGTATGGAGTTGGGAGTGGATATTGCCCGTGAGATAAAGCAGCTTATCCGTGAAACGACGGGCCTGACGGCATCAGCAGGCGTGAGCTACTGCAAGTTCCTGGCAAAGATTGGCTCCGACTGGCGCAAACCCGACGGGCTGACGGTGATTCATCCAGACAGGGCACTCGACTTCATCGCACAGCTGCGGATCGAGAAAATGTGGGGAGTAGGCCAGAAGACCGCTGAGAAGATGCACCACATGGGTGTCTTCACAGGGTTGGATTTAAGAAACGTGCCGTTGAGCCGGCTGACTCAGGAGTTTGGCAAGATGGGGCAGGTGTTCTATGACTTCTCACGAGGAATTGACAACCGGCCTGTTATCAGTGAATGGGAGCGTAAATCCGTCAGTTGTGAACAAACCTTTGAGTCGGATATCAGCGAGAATGCTGCCGTCACCATCCACCTGTATCATACGGTAATGGAACTGGTCAGGCGCATCGGGAAGAACGACTTCGAGGGCCGCACACTGACGTTGAAAGTCAAGTTTCGGGACTTCCAGCAGATTACCCGCAGTATCACCGTTGACCACATCCTCCGCACCAAGGACGAAATCCTGCCATTGGCGAAGCAGTTGATGCAGCAAGTGGAGTTTCGCTCGCATCCCATCCGCCTGTTAGGGTTAGGAGTGTCAAATCAGAAAACCTCGACCCCACAAGAAGAACCGCAATGGGTAGAGCTGGAACTGGAGTTTGAACCGTGGCCCGAAACTTGACTTTAGGATGAATATGTTAGGTAGAAAAATAGGTAATGATAACGCAGATGTCACATGAAGTTGAACGTGACTACGACACTATCAGAGACCCTTCACCCATTCCTCCAAGTCCTGCCTGGACGGACTGTTTAGCAGTTTCCCCTCTTTCCAGTTGACATTCGGATAGGCTTCCGAGAAGTCCTTGTCGGCCTGCTCAATACCAGAGCCGCCGGAGGTGGCAAAGAGGACTACGGTCTTGCCGCTGAAGTCGTAGGACTCCATGAAGGTGTTCACAATGGTCGGTGCGGTGCCCCACCAGATGGGGAAGCCGACGAAGATAATATCATATTGGCTGATGCTGTCGAGTTTGTTGATGATGGCAGGACGGGATGTCTTGTCCTGCATCTCCAGCGTGGAGCGGCTCTGCTTGTCACGCCAGTCGAGGTCGGCGTCAGTGTACGGCTGTTCAGGCTGAATCTGGTGCAATTCACCGCCCGTCACCTCTGCCAACTGCTTGGCTACACCAGCCGTAACGCCTGATGCAGAGAAATAGGCGACCAGCACCTTGGAGTTCTTTACGCTGTCAGCATTACCTTCCGTTTCAGCTGACTGATTCTTTGCGGCCTTGTTGCCACAGGCGGCCAGAGTCAACGCAAGCACTGCCGTCATCATCATTAGAATCTTCTTCATATTCTTTTGCCTTTGTTATAAGTTTGTAGAAATGCACCACAAAGTTAATCACTTTATCCTGATGATATTCAGCGAGTAGGGAGGAATATCCATCTGAATGTTGTCATTCTCGGGCGAGAGCAGTTGTTCCACAGGATGGATGGCAGTGGGCATATTGAGCGTATTCTCTTCCATACCGTCGTTGGCTGCCAGCCGGACTACACGGGCACTTGCCGGCTTAAAGTTCTTCAGCCTGAGCAGGGCGGTGGTTGCTACGTCGCTGGTATTGGCAACTTTCACGATGAGTTCGCCGTTGGCATCGTCGATCGTGGCTGAGGAGAAGATGCCCTTGGTATCGTCGTGCTTCAGCACCGTGTCGAAGACCAGCTCGTTGTCGAGCCATGCCTTTACACTGTCGCCGTCCACCTGTAGGGTTACATCGTACCAGCGGCCTGCTTCAATATGCCCGCGCTTACTGGCGGCCAGCAACTTGCCGCCATTGCTGATCTGTTCGATGCCATGCTGCGTGTTGGTCCATCCGCCGAAGTTCAGCCAGCAGTAGTTCTTGTCGTCTACATAGTTGAAGACGATGATGAAGCCCTCGGCACCTTCGTCCTTGCGGGCACGGAACTTACAGCTGTAGTGGTCGCTGCTGATGATGTTTTTCTCTATGCAGAGTGTGGCTTCCCGGCGGCCTGTCTGACGTACTGTCGTGCCTTCCTTCTTCCAGTTGCCATGGACAAAATCCACCTCCTTGTCGGTCTCAAACGAGGCGCGGGTGTTCCATGTTCCGAATCCCACACGGCTCTGTTTTGGTGTCAGAGGTTTGAAAACCTTGCCTTTGTAGGGGTCGGTCTGTTGCACGTTAACTACCTGTGTGCCCAGATGCTGAGGCATGAGCTGTTGCACATAGTAGCTGGGTGTGCCCATGACACGGCTGCTGCTGAAACGTATCATGTCGGGACGCCAGCGGGCATCGTTCTCGTTGACGAAGATTGGAGCATACGAGGCCAGTTCCACCACATCAGAGTTGTTCTCCAGCCCCATCATATAGACGGCCTCGCCCAGAGCAGCATTCATATTGCCCAGGTTGCCATAGCCGTTGGTAACGGCATATTCGCCCACGTAGACCTTTGGACCCTGGCGGTCGTAACTGTCGTACTTGTGGAAAGCGGCAGCAAACCAGTCGGGTGAGCGGTAGTAGTGTTCGTCAAGCAGGTCGACAGGCAGTTTGCTGTTCCACTTGGGGTTGTCGTCGCCCCATGCCACCACGTTGCCTATGATTTTCATCTCGGGATATTTGGCACGGATGGCTTTGTAGAACTGCTCGTAGCGTTCGTAGTAGTGGTCGCTCTGCTGACGAGGGTCTGGCTGGTTGTTTTCGTTACCTATCTCCAGATATTCTATTCCGAAGGGCTCCGGATGTCCGTTCTTGGCACGCATGGCACCGTATTTCGATGTGACGGGGCCGTTGGCATACTCCAAGGCATTCAGACACTCGTCAATCCACGGCTGGATGCTGTCATAGGGAGTTATGCCCCCGTGCCATATTCCCACATTCACTACATAGAGCGGCTTGGCTCCCAGATCTTCGGCCAACTGCAGGTATTCATGGTAGCCCAGTCCGTCGGAAGTGCGATAGCCCCAGTTCACGTTCCAGTGTCCCTCACGCTCCTCAATCGGACCGATGGTGCGCTCCCAGCGGAAAGCATTGTCAGGACTCTCCTGTCCCTCCACGAAACAGCCTCCGGGGAAACGCATGAACTTCGGGTGCAGCTGCCACAGCATATTGGCCAGATCAGGTCGCATGCCGTTCTCACGGTTCTTAAATGTCGGCGGGAAAAGGCTCACCATGTCTATCTGTACCTGTCCGGCACCATCGAAAACCAATGCAAACTGCGCCTGCGGGTCGTTGTCGTTTGCAGTGAGGATGGCCTCGTACTTCGTCCAGCCCTTGGCCTTAAGGGCAGGGAATTGGCTGACCATTGTCTCGGCATAGAGTTGTGAGCCGTCCTTCGAGCAGAGCGTGGCTTTCACTGTGCCTTGGTATTTCAGAGTCTTTGCCCAGAACGACAGACGATAGCTACGCCCTTGCACTGCGTTGATGCCCCAGTAGCCCTCGTTCACCAGGCAGACAGGCATTGCTGCCGAAGCCTTGATGTCGAGTGCCAGAGCATGGTGCTGCACGCTGTTAAGCAGCGGCGTCTTTTTCGAAGGCTGTATGAGCCTTGCCGTGAGTTGCGACGGAGCGGCTGCATAGGTCGTCCAGCCTTGCATGTCGGCAGGAGCACCATAGCGCGGTCCGTCTTCAAACGACCGGTTGCGTATCAGTTCTGCATAGATACCGCCGTCGGCAGCGTGGTTGATGTCTTCATAGAAGATGCCATAGAGCATGGGGCTCACCTTCGGTCCCCGCTGCTGGGTATCGATGTCGATAGTCACTTGCGCCTGGACTGCTGCTGAAAAGAGCGCACAGCCAGCCATGAGAAGCATGTTTTTGTAAGTCATGTCAGGAATGTTTCTGAAATCGTTTTCAATGTTGTAAATGATATGCGAAGTTGTGTTACTTGATGGCTTCAAGCAGCTGGTCACAGATGGCCTTCATACCGCTAATAGAGGGATGCCCATTCTGTTTGTCAATGTCGTGTAGCTCGATGAGTTGTACGTTGTAGTGGTTGCATACTTCACGCATCGACTCGTTGACGGGCTCACGAAGCTCAGAGTTCAGCAGGGTGTAGACCGTGGCATGGGGATAGCGTTTCTGGAGCATGTCGAGCAGACAGGCAAGTGCCGGACGGAAGTTCTTGCAATCGTCTTTGGTCCAGTCAGAATACTGATAGTCGCCGATGGGCGAGTTGGCCCAGGCATCGTTGGTGCCACCAAACACAAAGATGATGTCGGGATTGCCCAGGCTGTCGACACGGGCAATGAAACTGTTACGTGAGACATCCATCCCGCCGTAGCCTGTGCCGCAAATGGTAGTACCGCCCCAGGAGTCGTTCTTCTCCAGCTGATAGCCCTTTGCCTTGATGTAAAGGCTCCACCAGGTCTGCTCCACCTCCTTGACATCGTTTCTGTCGTTAGGGTAGAACGGAGCGTAATGGGACGGGCCGACGCCCTGGAAGGTGGAATACGAGTCGCCCAATATGGACACTTTCTTAGTCTGTGCTGATGCGGTGGTGGCAGCTGCTGACAACAGCAGAATGATGAATAGATTCTTCATAACTTGATAATCAATGGTGCAAAAAACTGGTAAGCAAGCCGGGGGGTCAATCGTAGTGCTCACTCTTCTGACTGCTGTAGACGTGCTTCATGCCGTCGAACTTGTAGATGCTGCTGAGATTGACCTGGTCGTTGTGTATCATCTCGGTGATAATGAAATCCTTGCCGTGACGAGGAAGCTTGAACCAGTAGTCACGACCTTCCTTGGGGCGGTACGTGTCAACGGGGCTCGCCTCAGGTGTGAGCGTCTGCGTGGCAGGGTCGTAGTCGTAGAAGCAGATGACCGAGAAGTCAGGGTCGCAGTTGCTGCTCACCTGGATGGCGAACAGCCGGTGTCCGTTGTCACGCTTCCACACACAGGCTTCCATGCTCTCGCCGTCGCTGTCGCCAGCGTCCTCGCAGAGGTAGCCGTTTCTGCGGTCGACGATGGTGCCTCCGCCATACTCATCGTCTTTGACCTCCGTGAAGTTGGGGTTTGCGGCCGACTTGAGTATGCCATCCACCACGTATGTCGGCCATACCTTGTTGAAGGCAGTCGTCAGCGCAACGATGCCCGGTGCCTGACCGCCATTGGCCACCTTGATGTTCTTGTTAGCCCATCCGAGTCCTATTTTTATCATTCCGTCATTCTCGTAGGATTCTGTCTCATAGACACTCTTGTATCTCTTTGCGGGCTTCATCTGAGCCCATGTCGACTGGCTGCCGGCAAAAAGCAGTGCGAACAGGAGGATGATTGTTGCTTTCATAATTTCTTAGCGTATTTGATAATGACGCAGCAAAGGTAGCAAAAAAAGCGGCAAGGAACAAGAAAAAACGACAGAAAAAATTACTTAGTACATTATTGCACCCTATGTGGGGAGAACTTATAGCCGTTCCATTTCAGAATTACGTTCCATCGCTTTCCGCTGCCGGCGGCTGAGACGCGGATGTCCTTGCCCTTGCGTGGCAGGAAAAAGACGCTCAGGCCGTGAACTATTCGTTGGCCGCTGGCGACCATTAAATAGGGCGGAAGAATTCATATCATTCGTACAACTCGATGTTGAAATAAACATACGAATCATAAGTAAAATATTTTTACAAAAGTGACGGAAAAACAGGGTTTTGCGATGCTGAGAATGGCTCAGAATTCACGACAGGACAATTTGCTGAAAAAAACGCGAAAATGAGAGGGGTTGGCTATCTCGCTGACTGGCAGGTGCTTAGTTCATATTTCTGCTTTTCGGGAGCATCCCCATTTTCAAAAAGGTATATCCCCACGAAAAAAAGTCAATGCCTTTTTTTCACGCGGAGCCTCTTTTTTTGCAAAAGTAAGCCGTTCTGAGGTGAATATTGGCCCTTTTAGAGGCTGAAAAGGTGCACAAAACCCATGCGGATGTGCAATTTTTGGGCCGCACTCATGCTCATCCGATGACCGTCAGACCGCAAAACGCTCCCTTTTCGCTTCTATTTCACGAATTTCGTTTGTAAAAAAATCGGAATAAAATTTCTTTACATTTTTGAATGTTTTCTCACATCTAAACATCACATCTAAAAACTCTAAATACACGAACAAGTATTAGTTGCTTTCGTGTTTTTCAATGTTGAAATAAACGTGTTTTATGAATCATTCAGGCTATGAGTTAACCTTTGGCCTTATACGCTCCGGGCGTCATGCCGGTGAGGCGAAGGAAGAATTTCGAGAAGAACGAGGGATTGGCAAAGTTCATCTCATGGGCTATCTGCGCTGCCGTTTTATCTGTGTGACGCAGTTCAATTTTGATGCGTGTGATGAGTGCGCGGTCTATCCAGTCCTTGGCAGTGGTACCGCTGGTTTGGCGTATAACAGTGCTCAGGTAGCGCTCAGTGAGACACATGCGGTCGGCATAATAGCCTATCTGGTGATGCTCGGCACAATGCTGGGTGACCAGCTGTAGGAAGCGGTCGAAGATGGTCTGCTCGCGCGACCGACTGCCGGCCTGCTGGTCGGCCTGCTGACGAAACAGATGGTCGTAGTGGTGCATCTGGGCAGCCACGAGTGCTGTGACAGTGGGGCGATGATAGTTGTCGGTAGCATGAACCGTTTGCCAGATGGTGTCCAGAATATGTCTGGCAGTAGCGATGTTCTCTTCGCTGACGGGCAACTGGAAGTCGCGCACCTGACCGTTGAAGGCCGACGGCATCTGTCCCTGCGCAAAGGGCATGGGGAAATTGGAAAACAGTCCCATGCCGAAAATGTGGAGGTCGGGCGACAGCCGCTTGGGATGAATAATGGTGCCCGGGCCGATATAGACGAGTGTGCCGCTCTTGAGGTGGCGGTCTTGCAGGTTGAAGTTGATTTCAGCCTCGCCGCTCAGAATGATGCCAAAACGGTGGTCGTTGATGGTGAAAGGCGGCTTTTGGCGCATCAGTAGGCTGAACACTGTGGGGTTGCCGCGAACCATTCCCAGTTCACTGTTCAGAAATACATTTTCTCGGATTTGCGAGAAATGCGGCGTAAGAATGTCGCGCATGCGTGACGCATCCATTAGTTGTGGCTGTCTGTTCATAATTTGTCGTTTTTGTCGGCAAAGATAATCATTTCCTGCGAAATAATGCTCTGTTTTTATTTAAATCGAACAAAAAGAACATCTTTTCATTCCTACGGATAACACTTGGATGAAATAATCATCGTACTTTTGCATCAGGAATTCAATGAAAAAAAAGAAATGAAGAAATTTGTTTTAAGTTTGACGATGCTGCCGATGCTGGCGATGGGACAGACGCTGGACGAATGTCAGCAGGCGGCTGAGAAGAATTATCCGCTGATACGCCAGTATGGACTCATCGAGAAGACTACCGAATTGACGGTGGCAAACATTCAGAAAGGATGGCTGCCGCAGGTGTCGGCACAGGCACAAGCCACCTACCAGAGCGATGTGACGGCGTGGCCCGATGAGATGAAGATGATGATGAACGGTATGGGCATCGATATGAAGGGTCTGACGAAGGATCAGTACCGCGTGGGCATCGATGTGCAGCAGACCATCTACGACGGTGGCGTCATCGGCAGCCAGAAGGCGATAGCGCGCGAGCAGGGCAAGGTGCAGGCGGCACAGAACGAAGTTAATATTTATCATGTTCGCAAGCGCGTGAACGAGATGTATTTCTCGCTGCTGCTGATTGACGAACAAATCAAACTGAACGTCGACCTGCAGACTTTGCTGGCAGGCAACGAAAGCAAACTGGAATCGATGACCAAGCACGGCACAGCTGCCGAGAGCGACCTGCAGAACGTCAAGGCAGAGCGACTGAATGTGGTGCAGAAGGCGACCGAACTGGCATCGCAGAGGCAGATGCTGCAGCGCATGCTGAGCACGTTCTGCGGGATGGAGGTGAAGGAAGTGCGCAAACCGGTTCTGTCTGTTGCTGAGGTGCTGCAACAAACGGGACGACGGCCGGAGCTGAAGGCACTTGATGCACAGATAGATTTGCTGAACGCCCAGGAACGGGCACTCAATGCCGCGCTGATACCGAAGGTGGGCGTGTTTGCACAGGGATTCTATGGCTATCCGGGCTTGAATATGTTTGAGGACATGATGCACCGCAAATGGAGCCTGAACGGTATCGTCGGTGCCCGCGTGACGTGGAACATCGGTGCCCTCTATACCCGCAAGAACGACAAGGCAAAACTGCAGTTGCAACGTGATATGACGGAGAACAGCCGTGAGGTGTTTCTCTTCAACAACAATCTGGAGCAGATTCAGCAGAACGAGAACATGGCACGCTATCGCCAGCTAATGGCTCGCGATGGCGAGATTATCGCGCTGCGACAGGCAGTGAGAAAGGCGGCAGAATCGAAACTCGCGCACGGCATCATAGACGTGAACGACCTCGTGCGCGAGATCAATCAGGAGAATGTTGCCCGCGTGCAGCAGTCGGTACACGAGATTGAGATGCTGAAAGAGATTTACGACAACAAATACACGACAAATAATTAGCGATATGAAAAAGATATATGTATTGGCAGGCGTGGCTCTGATGATGGCTGCCTGCGGAGGAAGTGAGAAGGACTACGATGCAACAGGTACGTTCGAGGCTACCGAGATAACCGTGTTTGCTGAACAGAGCGGAGCTTTGCTGTCTTTTGATGTGAACGAGGGCGATATGATTGAGGCAGCTCGCCAGGTGGGGCTCATTGACACCACGCAGACGTGGCTGAAGATTCAGCAGACGGATGCTACCAAGGCAGTGTATCAGAGTCAGAAACCTGATGTAGAACGGCAGATAGCTGCCACACGCCAGCAATTGGCTAAAGCCTTGCAAGACGAGCAGCGCTATCGCGAACTGGTAGCCGATGGGGCAGCACCCTCAAAGATGCTCGACGATGCCACGAGTCAGGTGAAGGTGCTGCAGAAGCAATTGGATGCGCAGATGTCAGCGCTGAACACCAGCACTCAAGCCCTCGACAAGCAGACGGCTGCTGCCGATGTGCAGAAAGCGCAGTTGCAGGACATGCTGCGCAAGTGTCACATCTTAACACCTACAAAGGGTACTGTGCTCGAGAAATATGTGGAGCGTGGTGAGTTCGTGAGTGTGGGAAAACCGCTGTTTAAGATGGCTGATACCGAGCAAATGTATTTGCGTGCCTACGTTACTTCTGCCCAGTTGCAGAACATCAAGATAGGTCAGCAGGTAAAGGTGTTTGCCGACTACGGCGACGGTCAGCGCAAGGAGTACGCAGGCACCATCTCGTGGATATCCTCGCGCTCGGAGTTTACGCCTAAGACCATTCTCACCGACGATGAGCGTGCCGATCTGGTGTATGCCGTCAAAGTGGCTATCAAGAATGACGGATTTGTGAAGATTGGTATGTACGGCGAACTGAAGCTATGAACGCAATTGAGGTAAAGAATATCAGTAAATCGTACGGCAAGGTGCAGGCACTCAGCGATGTGTCGTTTGCTGTCGGCAAGGGTGAGGTCTTCGGACTGATTGGCCCTGATGGTGCTGGCAAGACATCGATGTTTCGCATCCTCTGTTCGCTGTTGCTGCCCGATGCAGGCACGGCGGCGGTAGATGGCTACGATGTGGTTAGGCAGATGCGCGATGTGCGAAGTAGGGTGGGTTATATGCCGGGCAAGTTCTCGCTCTACCAGGATCTCACCATCGAGGAGAACCTGAACTTCTTTGCCACCCTTTTCGGCACCACCGTTGACGAAGGCTACGACTCCATCAAGGCCATCTACTCGCAGATAGAACGCTTCAAAGACCGTAAGGCAGGGGCTCTCTCGGGGGGCATGAAGCAGAAACTGGCCCTCTCGTGTGCGTTGGTGCATCAGCCGAGTGTTCTCTTCCTCGACGAACCCACCACGGGAGTTGACCCCGTGAGCCGTAAGGAGTTGTGGGAGATGCTGCTCATGCTGAAGGAACGGGGAATCACTATCGTGGCTTCAACGCCATATCTCGACGAGGTTCGTTGTTGTGAGCGTGTGGCTTTTCTCGATCAGGGCAAGGTGCGTGGCATCGGCACTCCTGATGATATCCTCACCCGGTTTGCCAGCATTTTCAATCCGCCAGGCATTGAACACGAGAAAGGCACAGAAGTAAAAGACGATAACGTCATCGAAGTCGAGCACCTGGTGAAAGCCTTTGGCGATTTCCATGCCGTTGACGACATCTCGTTCAGCGTGAAGAAGGGCGAGATATTCGGTTTCCTCGGTGCCAACGGTGCTGGCAAGACAACGGCGATGCACATGCTGACAGGCCTTAACCAACCCACCAGCGGAACGGGTAGGGTGGTAGGTTTCGACATCCGCACGGAGTATGAGCAGATAAAGAAGCACATTGGCTATATGTCGCAGCGCTTCTCGCTCTACGAAGACCTTACCGTAGCTGAGAATATCCGCCTCTTTGCCGGTATCTATGGCATGAAACCCAATGAGGTGAAGCGTAAGATGGATGAGGTGATGCGGCAGTTGAAGTTTGAGGACCATCGCAACGACTTAGTGGGTTCCTTGCCCTTGGGTTGGAAGCAGAAACTTGCCTTCTCAGTCTCGATATTCCACGACCCGGGTGTAGTGTTCCTCGACGAACCCACGGGCGGTGTCGATCCCGCTACGCGTCGTCAGTTCTGGGAACTCATCTACGACGCAGCCAGTCGCGGCATCACTGTTTTTGTAACTACACATTATATGGACGAAGCAGAATATTGCGACCGCATTTCTATCATGGTGGACGGCAAAATCAGCGCACTTGGTACACCTGATGAACTGAAACAGCGTTTCCGCCAACCCGATATGGATCATGTGTTTACCTGTCTTGCCCGTCAAGCCACCCGTTCAAGCGATTAAGCGTATGAAACAGTTCAGAGCATTTGTAATCAAGGAAGCCAAGCACATCCTGCGCGACAAACGCACGATGCTGATACTCTTCGGCATGCCGGTGGTGCTGATGTTTCTTTTCGGTTTTGCCATCACCACCGATGTGAAGAATGTGCGTACGGTGGTGGTCACGTCAGAGATGTCGCCCCTTACACAGCAGGCAGTGGAACGACTGGCGCAATCGGAATATTTTATGATCACGCAGACGGTGAGCACACCTCAGGAGGCCGAGCAACTCATTCGCAGTCAGAAGGCGGATATAAGCCTCACCCCCAGCCCCTCTCCAAAGGGTGAGGGGAGCAGAAACCTTCAGTGGCAAATCATGGTTGATGGCAGCGACCCCAATATGGCACAGCAATGGACCACCTATGCTCAAAGCATACTATCTCAGCCAGTTGACAGCAAACACTATTCACTCCCCTCTCCAATCGGAGAGGGGCAGGGGGTGAGGCTTCTATACAACCCCCAGATGAAGTCGGCTTATAACTTTGTGCCTGCCATCATGGGTATGCTGCTGATGCTCATCTGTGCCATGATGACCTCGATATCCATCGTTCGCGAGAAAGAGAAGGGTACGATGGAGGTGCTGCTGGCATCACCAGTCAAGCCACTGATGGTGATCGTCGCTAAGGCGGTGCCCTATCTGGTGCTGGCTTTTGGCATCCTCGTCACCATCCTGCTGATGGCGCGTTTCGTGCTGGGCGTGCCTCTGGCTGGATCGCTGTTCTGGATTCTGGCTGTGAGTATCTTGTATATATTATTGGCGCTCTCGTTAGGATTGCTCATCTCCAACGTGGCACGGACACAGCTCGTGGCTCTGCTGCTCTCGGCAATGGTACTGCTGATGCCCGTGGTGATGCTGTCGGGCATGCTGTTTCCTGTGGAGTCGATGCCTACTGTCCTGCAATGGCTGTCAGCCATCGTGCCGCCTCGCTACTATATCCAGGCCATGCGCAAACTGATGATTATGGGTGTCGGCATAGGCGAAGTGGCTCGCGAGGTGACTGTGCTGGCGGGCATGACGGTGGTACTGCTGGCCATTGCACTGAAGAAGTTTAATGTAAGATTGAAGAATTAAAGAATTTAAGAATTGATGACGCTGAAATATCTCATACAAAAGGAGTTCCTGCAGATACGTCGCAATGCGTTTCTTCCCAAACTCATCATCATGTTTCCCATCGTCATCATGTGCGTGATGCCGTGGGTGATGCAGATGGAAGTGAAGAACATCGTGGTGGATGTGGTTGACATTGACCACACCGTGGAGTCGCAGCGACTGGTACAGCAGATTGCTGCCTCCAACTATTTCATCTTCGGCGGGCAGAAGGCCACATACGCTGAGGCGATGAAAGACGTAGAGAAGGGTAGGGCAGACGTGATTCTTGAGATTCGTGATGGCAAGTATCTCATTGCCGCCAATGCCGTCAACGGCACTAAGGGAGCGATGGGCAGCGCCTATCTCTCGCAAATAGTCACCTCTCGCCTTGCACCCCTCACGTCTCACCCCTCACCTCTTATCCTATACAACAAGGGCCAGAACTATAAACTCTTCATGATTCCCGCGCTTTTTGCCATTGTGATGATGCTGATGACGGGCTTCCTGCCCACACTCAACATCGTTGGAGAGAAAGAGGCCGGTACCATCGAACAGATCAACGTCACGCCTGTCTCGAAGTGGTCGTTCATACTGGCCAAGCTCATCCCTTACTGGCTCATTGCGCTGTTTGTCATCACCGTGTGCCTGCTGCTGGCGTGGCTCGTCTATGGCATTGTGCCTGCGGGTCCAGTGTGGCTCATCTATGTACTTGCCATGCTGCTGGCGCTGTTCTTTTCGTCGTTCGGGCTCATCGTGTCCAACTATTCTGACACCATGCAACAGGCTATGTTCGTCATGTGGTTCTTTGTAGTGAGCATCATGCTGCTCTCAGGACTCTTCACTCCCACACGCTCCATGCCCCAGTGGGCTTATCTGACCACCTACATCAACCCTATGCACTATTTTATTGATGCCATCCGCACCGTCTTCATCCGCGGTGGCGGCTTGCACGAAACAGCCCATCAGGTCTTAGCCCTTGCGGGCATCGGTACGCTGATGGGTTGTTGGGCTGTTCAGAGCTATAAAAAGAATAGTTAACTGCGTGATTTAGATGCCAGTATCGTTTGTTTCCAATTATTACTTCAGGGCATTATAGGTGGCATCATTCACTGGCTCACACCACTCGTTGCTGGCTCCATCCTGCACATCCTTATGATATGTCAGGTGCTGGAACCATGAGTCTTTCTGTGCTCCGTGCCAGTGTTTCACCTCGGCAGGGATGGCGATGACAGTGCCGGGAGTCATCTCCTGTGGTTCCTTGCCCCATTCCTGATACCATCCGCGGCCGGCGACGCAAATCAATACCTGCACCTGTTTGTGGTGGATGTGCCAGTTGTTGCGGCAGCGAGGTTCGAAGGTCACGTTCATCACACCACCACCGACATCGGCCAGATAGCTCTGACCAATGAAATACTTGCCGTAAGGATTAGGCTCGCCCTTGGGCCATTTGGTGCTCAGGGTATAGCCCTCGTCACAAAGCCAGCGGCAGAGTTCTTCGACCAACTGCTGCGAGTTGCCCATGTTCACCGCACCCTTCTTGTGGGCTGCGAGTTGGGGCGCTACACCTTCGAGACCGCTCAGCGCAGCAACGGTCACAATCTCGCGGTCGGCAGCAGAGAGCTGGTTGCCGGCAAAAATGTCACCGAAGAGGTGAGACTTCAAGTAGTAGTCGTCCTGCGGGCAGAACTCATAGTTGAAAGGCTGTCCTGAGAGCTGTGTCTGATTCTTTGTGCCCAGTTCGTATGCTTTCTTGGCATCGTCCCATTCGGCGGGTCGCGTCCAGGGCTTGCCCTCCTGCCAGTTAGGCTGTTTGTTTTCCAAAACCTTGCTCAGTATGCCTAGCGCGTTCAGGCTTCTGGGGAATCCAGTGTAGGCATAGAGTTGTGAGAAAGCCTCTTTAAGTTCGTTGATGGTTGCTCCACCATCGAGCGCCATACGCACGGCAGGCTCCAAACGTTCCATATCGCCCTGTGCCATCAGACAGGCACATGCAGCTAAACCCCGCTGACGTTCCGTCAGCGTCTGTGCTTCTACTGTTGCCATAGTTAATAATGTGATTAAAAATAAAACGATTCTTTTCATTGTTATTCTGTGTTACTTGTTTCTTTTTGCAGCCCCCCATATTATCTTTGTTTTTTGAATATCAGTTTCATTGTCTCGGGGTCGAGTGGTTTCATCGTGGGCAGTTTCAGGTCTTTCACCATGTGCAGCGTGCCCTGCTTGTATTTCTGGAAATGGTCGGTCTTCAAGTGCTGCTGATAGGCTTCCTCTGAGGCATAGATTTCGAGGATACGAATCTTTGTGGAGTCATCGGCACTCTGCATCGGAAACAGACAGACGACACCTGGCTCCCGTTCCACGCTCAGACGATCCACCTCGTTGGCATACGATAGATACTCCGTTAGATACTGCGGAAAGACTTCGATTTCAGCAAGTCGGACAATCATTGTCTCTCCCATACAAACCAATCCTTCATTCTGTGCCTTTGCTATGCAAGCAGATAATGCCATCATTGTTGCTATTATAAATTGTCTCATCATTTTTTCATCTTTTTGCCGTTTTTAATATAAATGCCCTTTGCAGGCTCCTCCGTCAACGGCCTGCCGCTCAAGTCGTGGATGGGAGAGAAGGTTGTTGCTGCTTTGGTTTTGGTCTCGCTGATGCTGGTTAAAGTGTTGTAGTTTACGGCAGTAAGCCAGTTCTGAATCAGTGTCGCACGATTTGAGTGATTGGAGTGGTTGATCCAAAGATTCAGGCTGAAGTATTTACCGTCAGGAACAAGCCGCTTGCAGTCGGCAACCACGCCGCTGATGCCGCTGCTGGCACTCGATACAATAAGGCCGACATTCTTGCCTGCCATCTGTGAACCGTAGTTGAACAGGTATGTCTGCATGATGGCTGCCATCTGGCTCCACCACAGCGGGGTGACAATAATGATAGTTTGATAGTCATTCAGCGATGTAGACACGGGATCGATGTCAGGATAGCTGTTGGCATTGTTGGGGTTGGCCTTGATGTCATTCAGCAACTGAGTGCCGAGGGCATAGCCATTGGCATCGTACTTGAGTCCTTTCTCGGCTGGTTGAATCTCCAGCACATCAGCTTCAATCTGGCTTGTCAGCGTAGTCACAATCTCACGGCAATTGCCCGTATAACTATAGTACACCACAAGCGTTTTTGCCGTTGCGTCTGTAAACAGCAATGTTAGCATGGCACAAACTAGAAATATCATTTTTTTCATATACATTTGTTATTTGAATATCTGATAGGCATTCTTGTAGAGAATCATCTCGCGAAATGGTGCGAGGTCTGTCTCGTCGCTTAAATATTGCTTCATCCTTGCAAGGCTTTGCGTAAGCACCTGTGGCGC
The DNA here is from genome assembly GCA_902778535.1 of uncultured Prevotellaceae bacterium. Taxonomy (GTDB): domain Bacteria; phylum Bacteroidota; class Bacteroidia; order Bacteroidales; family Bacteroidaceae; genus Prevotella. The sequence continues at coordinate 135,636 of CACYYG010000009.1, read as the reverse complement.
GACGTATGGATAGTCGGAGCCATAGAGCAGATGATCGGGTGTGGTGATGGTGAGCAGCATGCGGATAACCTCGGGAGAGTGTGCTCCGGCAAGGTCGTAGTAGAGGGCGCGAAGGTTGGCTTCGTAGTCGATTTCACCTACCATCTTGTTCGCCTGCATCACGGGAGTAAGCGACTTCATGCGAGGCACGGCCAGTGGCAGATAGGCTCCGCAATGAGGCACCACCACCTTGATATGATTATAGCGAGCCAATACATTTCGTGAAATCATATTCGCGACGGCGCGTGTGGTCTCAGCGAGGTATTCCTGCATGGCAAGCGGCGTCTGCTGCATGACCTGACGGTTGACAGGCTCAGGACGATGTGGATGCAGAATCACCACGGCCTTACGCTCGTTCAGGAATGTAAAGAGTGTGTCGAGTTCTGGTGCGCCAAGATACTGTCCGCCAACATTAGTTGCCAACTTGATGCCGTCGGCCTTTAGCACATCGAGTGCATACTTCGCCTCTTCAAGGGCTTTCGAAACATCAGGCAGCGGTAGGGCAGCACAGAACAGGAATCTGCCAGGGTGCTCCTTTTTGACGCGAGCGGCGGCCTCATTGGTTTGTCTCACCACATCGGCTGATGTCGGCTGCGGAGCCGCCAACGTCAGCACCGATGTCTGCACACCTGCTTCTTCCATCCATCTGAGATGACTCTCTACGTCGTATTTTGGCAAAGGGAATCCCTCATCCGTCAGTCGTCCCTCACGTTCGAGTGACGAGACAAACTCAGGAGTGATGATGTGGCTATGCACATCCACCACGCTCTGAGCCATTGTCGAAGTTGCAAGTATCATTGCAAATAGAATAGTCCGAATCCTTTTCATCCCTGGGTGTGGGTCTACTCCATACTGTGTTCCCAACCGCCACGGGTGTCAATGCCTGTGGCATCGGCAAGTGCTTCGAGCTTAGACATTTCCTCAGCAGTCAGTTGAATCTTGGCGGCTTCGGCAGCCTCGACGACGTGACGCTCCTTCGTGGCTCCAATGATGGGCAGCGTTCCCTTAGCGATGGCCCATGCGATACCAATCTGCGAGCACGAGGCACCATATTTCTTTCCGATGGCGGTCATCTCGTTGGTCAGTGCCTCCAGTTGTGGCAGCACGGGGTTATACTTCTTGCCGCGGTCGCTCTCCTCGGGCAGCGGGTTTTCCTTATTGTATTTACCAGAGAGAGCTCCCTGCTCCAGCACCATGTATGCCCAGAACTCAATGCCGTTCTCCTTGCAATAGTCCAACACGCCGCCTTTCTCCGACGAACGGTAGAGCAGCGAGAAGTGGTTCTGCACGGCACTTACCTTGAAGCCTGCCTCGCCCAAGATTTCGTTGGCACGCTTGATTTCGGCAATGTTGTGGTTTGACACGCCCACACGCTTCACCTTTCCCGACTGCAACAGGGGAATCAGTCCTGGCGTCCAGCGCTCCACGTCCATCGGGTTGTGAATCCAATAGATGTCGATATAGTCGCAACCCATGCGCTCGATGGAGGCATTGGCCATCTTCTCCACGCTGTTTTCATATACTTCAGCAAGCTGCGGGGTAAACTTGGTTGACACCTCCACCGTCTCACGTTTCTCGCCTGCCACAAATGTTCCGAGAATCTTCTCCGACTCACCCATGCCATAGACGGTGGCCGTGTCCCACAGGTTCAACCCTGCTTTCATGGCTGCGTCAAACACAGGCTTCAGGTTCTCTACGTCGGTCTTGCTCCCAAACACGGCATCTCCGCCGAATGCTCCTGCGCCCCAAGCCCAGGTTCCTAATGCAATCTTACTCATATCTTTAGCGTTTGCCACTCGCTCAACAACTATGATGTTTATGGTATGTTTATCGGCGATGAGGAACTGGAAGATCTCTCGTACGGACAGCTGCAATATGTCCTGCACCGCCATGCGCTGATGTGTGTTGCTCCGGGTCAGATTGGTGGCAAGATGGTGTTACTCCCTCTGCTTTTATAAGGAAGTAGTGTCATTCAGGAGAGTCGGTATTCGCTCGGTGTCATGCCAACCTCCTTCTTAAACAGCCTTGTGAAGTGCTGGGGATACTGGAAGCCGAGTTTGTAGGCCACCTGATTGATAGTCAGCTCCTTGTCTGTCACGTACTGCTTAGAGAGGTCGATGACCTTGTTCTGGATGTAGCGCTGAGCCGTGAGTCCTGTCTCTTTCTTGATGAGGTCGCCGAAATAACCTGGCGAGAGAAAAACCTTCTCTGCGAAGTAGGCTACAGAGGGCAACCCCATGCGCTCGGCCTCGCCACTGCGGAAATACGCCTCCAGATTGTGCTGGAAGCGGGTCATAATGTCGCTGTTCGCCTTGTGGCGGGTGATGAACTGGCGGTCGTAATAGCGCATGCAGTAGTCGAGCAGCAGGCCGATGGCATCGGTGATAAGGCGCTGCGAGTGCTTGTCAACAGGGTGCTGCAGTTCCTCCTCGATGCTGCTGAGCAGGTCGCTGACGATGCGCTGTTCACGCTCCGAGAGGTGCAGGGCCTCGCGCTGGTCGTAGTCGAAGAAGGTATAGTCGTGGATGCGCTTGGCCAAAGGCGTGCCATAGATCAGGTCAGGATGGAACAACAGCCCTCGTGAGGGCGGCATAGGCTTCGACTCGTCCCATTCCACCTCTACAACCTGCCCAGGCTTGAAGCTCACGACCGTACCCTCCTGATAGTCGTATTTCTCGCGTCCGTAGCGTATCGAGCAGCCCTCGCCCTGCTTCAGGAACAGGGCATAGAGCCCGTAGTTCAGTCGCGAGTGGTTCAGGTCAACCAACGGCTCGGGGTGGTTTACCACCGTCACCAATGGGTGCAGCGTCTCCCAGCCATACATTTTATTGTATGCGTCGATGGAATCTATTTGGATAATCCTCTTCCCGGCCATATTAGAGATTGGTCTTAAAGAATTCTTCCAGCTCGTCCCAGGGAATCAAATTCTTGGCTTCTCCCTTGCCGACGAGCTCAGTGTAACCGCCATCGTAGAGGTCGCAATGCGAGGCACCGGGAATGATGAGCAGTTGCTTGTTTTCAGGAACGGGATTGGGCTTGCCGGCAAAGTTGTAACCCTCGGCCTGACCTTCCACCATGTATTTGTAGGCAGCTTCGCCAAAATAGCGCGAGTGGGCCTTCTCGCCGTGCATCACGAGGACGGCTGAGCGAATCTCGTTGATGTAGTAGAGGAAGCGGGCATTGGAGTATGCCTGGGTACCGATGGCGCGCCAGCCGTCGTTGGAGTTGCCTGAGCGGGCATGATAGCCACGCGGAGTCTTATAATAGTCATAGTAGTCCTTCACAAACTGGGGAGCGTCGTCGGGTAGGGGGTCAACAACACCTCCAGCCATTGCCTTTGGATCTGCCAGACGCTGTTTGGCGAGAGCCTCACGTGCAGCATGGCGCGACTCCTCCTTGTCCTCGCTGTCAAAGTAGCCGTTACCGCTGACACGGGTCATGTCGTACATCGTGCTGGCCACCGTAGCCTTGATGCGCGGGTCGGCAGCGGCAGCATTCAGGGCGATGCCTCCCCATCCGCAGATGCCGATGATGCCAATCTTCTCAGCATCGACGTTCTCCAACTGCGACAGGTAATCAACGGCAGCCATGAAATCCTCGGTATTGATGTCGGGTGAAGCCGTGCGGCGGGGTTCACCGCTGCTCTCGCCAGTGTACGAAGGGTCGAAGGCCAGCGTCACGAAGCCACGCTCTGCCATTCGCATGGCATAGAGCCCGCTCGACTGCTCCTTTGTGGCTCCGAATGGGCCGCTTATGGCAATAGCAGCCAGTTTTCCTTCGGCATCTTTGGGCGTGTAGAGGTCTGCCGCCAGCGTCAGGCCATACTGTGTTTCAAACGTCACCTTACGGTGGTTCACTTTCTCGCTCAGAGGAAACACCTTGTCCCACTCCTGAGTCAGCGTCAATTCCTGTTTCATATTGTTGTCTGTAGTTTGTTTGTTACTGTTGTTACATGCCGTCAGCAGTCCCACTGCGAGCATGGCTGCAAATATTACTCTCTTCATCGTTCATGCTTTTATAATTCCGAGTGCAAAAGTACGCATTATTTCCGAAACACCGCTTATACAGATTACGGAAAATATTACCAGAATAGCGGATTGTTAGTTTGACAAATATCTATGGCATAATATAAACAAAAGGTCGGTTAACCCAATTACGGATTAATCGACCTAGATTACTGGAATATGCAAAGAGCAAATGCTTATTCAGGATTCCATAGTTGATACTTAATTGTTGCCCCCATGAGTGCAAGAATAGAAAACTAACGCTTCTTATCTATATGTCTTTTGTCCTTTATTGTTTCATACGCAATCTGTTTTGGTTTGACATATATTGTACGATAGTATTGCTAATCTTCCTTCACTATCTGCGTGAAATCCGACCAGTTCTCAACTTTGAAGGCGCGGATGTCGCGGACTGATGCCTTGAACCACGGTGTCTTTTTCAGGGCATAGATTGCAGAGAAAAGATTCGCCATGTCATCTTTGTCAGTTAGATAGACACTGCCCTGCGTATTGTAGAAATCATATCTGCGAAGGATAATCTTGATTTCGTAATACGCATTGTTGTAAGGCTCCCCATAGACGTTACGGAGTTCCTTGATGTCCATATCAAAGGCAATGGCAAACATAGAATCTTAGAGTGCTACGAAGAAACGACTTTGGCCGAAGAATATCCGCCCCAGTTTGTCTTTAATGGAAATGACCAATCCCATGAACGGATTGTGTTCCACGTCAATAACCTCACCGTCAATCCAGTCTGCCTGTGCCGTCAACTGCGGACTGACCTTCATTCTATCACCAACTTTCGGTTCCATATTATCAGTTTTATCTATTTTTCAAGCGCAAAGATACGAATTATTTCACAAACAAAATGCAATTTCGGTGGAAAAGTTACATTATATCACAAAAAATACGGGGAAGTATCGTTTTCATCCCCGTAAATAGTGCAATAGATTTGTTATTACACTTATTTGACAATCTTTTTACCACTCTGAATCACGATTCCTTTCACGCCTGCCTGAGCCAAAGTTCCTTGCAGGGTATAGGCCTTTGACGTAGTTACATTAGCTCTAACCTGACAAATACCCGTTGCATTGCTCAGCGACAGTGTTACGCTGATGTTGCTCTCACCAGCATGGAGGAATGACCTCAGTTCGCTCTTCGACAGCCCGTCGATATGCCCCAGGCGGGTGTAACTCCACGAGTTTTCACCATAGAACATGCAGATGTTGCTGCCATTGTAAAGAACGATGTCGCCTGGCTTGGCGTTGACCTGCTCGTTACTTGTTGGCAGCGAGAAACCCAGCGCGCCCCAGATTTCAAAACCGCCGCTGGAATTCAGCGTCACCGTGACGGGGGCCTGCTCCAGTCTTGTCACCAATTCCTGCGTAGCCGCATTGTTAACCATCGTTGCCGTCTTAGTCACGCCACCGATGGTTATGCTGAGTTTCTGTGTCATAGTCTGTGCCATAACTTTGTTTTCTTCGCTTGAGCAACCGACGAACAACATCGCTGCTAATAACATGATCATCTGTCTCATGCCGTCTGTCGTTATTGAGTTTGTTATTCGGTTGCAAAGGTACGAAAAAAAACAGACGTAGATGTTATACAGATTAAGGAAAGAATTACCAATTTTACGGAATGTTACTTCATTGGCATTGGTGTCATATATGAGGGATTTCCACCTTCACTTTAGGGAATCCTCTACGTCGATTTAGGAATAATCCCGGCTTTTCCGCTCCCTTTTGTACGTCAATGTTAATGAGAAAAGGAAACAAAAACGTTTAACTTAACGAATAGGAGATACAATTATGAAGAAGATTTTTACCCTGGCAACGATAATGACGATAGCCATTTCTGCCAACGCAATGTCATACACCGAGGCTAAGAACGAGGCCCTGTTCCTGAGCGACAAGATGGCCTATGAACTGAACCTGACGAATGACCAGTATGACGCAGTCTATGAAATCAACCTCGACTACCTGATGAGCGTGAACGGACGCAACGACCTCTACGGCTCGTGGTGGGACAGGAGAAACACCGACCTTCAGTTTGTACTGACTGTCTATCAGTACAACAAGTACCTCACACTGTCTTACTTCTACCGTCCACTTTCTTGGAATACCGGTCATGTGACTTTCAACATCTATAGCCACTACACCAACAGGAATCACTTCTACAAAGGACGTCCTACGGTGTTCGCACACTACAGGGGCGGGAACAACAAGAAGGCCAACCACTATGCTGGCAGAAACGGCAGCGGTTCTACCTGGCGCAATACTGGCAGCAATAACGGGAACGGCTCGACTTGGCGCAGCACCGGTAGCAACAACGGGGGTGGCACCATCTGGCGGAATAATGACAGAAACAACAACACTCAGAACACCGGCCACTTTGGAGGCAGTCGCCAAACAGCTAACGCTCACGGCTCTTTCGCAGGAAACCGATAGTTCCATAAATTCCATATATGCCTTGATGAAAGGACCCGACGGGGAATCTCAGAAATGGGATTCCCTTTCTGCTTCATAAACTGACCATACATCACTGAAAGGCACACTGGTAGTGTGTCGGCGAACTAGCATCGAACCGTGGCGATGTGGTTTTGATTTCGTACACGCCGTGTGTACTAAAAATACACACCGTGTGTACTAAAAATACACACCGTGTGTACAAAATGCGTATCAATCGTTTATGAAACTGAAGTTTCCCACCTCTGGCCTACGGCCAATATTATTCTGCCTGAGACTCTCCTTTTCGCACAAAAATATGCTCAGCTCTATTTTGCTGGAATAATCTAAAGGTGGGAAACTTTTGCTATTTACTAACTTTACTGCAGTCGGAAAGTGGCGGGAATGGTGCAGCGAACGCGCACCGTCTCACCTCTCTGCTTGCCGGGCTTCCACTTGGGCATCAGCTTCACGACGCGCTCCGACTCGTCCTTCAGGGCCTGAATGCCCTTGTTCCTGTCCACGGCTTCCTGCTTCTGCTTGTCGGTCATGTCGGACCTCATGGCCACCACCGTGACGGCATTACCTGTAGCATCGGTCACGCTCTTGGCTTCGACATGGCTCAGGCTGCCGTCTTTCTCGACAATGAAGCTCACGAGCACGCAGCCCTGAACGCCGTTTGTCTCGGCCACTACGGGGTACTTCACGTTTTTCATAAAGAACTTCATCATTTCAACGTCGCCGCCGGGAAACTGTGGCAGCACTTCACAAACCTCAAACACGGGGTCTTCGCCGTCAACAGCCTGCACTTGGGCCAGTTCCTGCGAGGGCAGCACTTTATAGTCGGTCACGGTCTGCGCCGTCACGGCCAGTGATAGGGCGGCAATGGGTACGATGTAGAGGCACTTCAGCCAGCTCCATCGTGGCGATTTCATCTTAATCATCATTTTTACACGTTTTTTCGTTTCGCTGGTGTTGATGCCGTTGGCCAGGACACAGGCCTGAACGCCCATGGCCTTGTGCATCAGTAAGGTGATGTACTGGGCAGTGTCTGCCCCTTGCGAGAGGACGGCCTCGTCGGCTTCATACTCGTGGACGGTGCGCAGGTCGCGACTAAGCAGCCACACCACGGGATTGAACCACTGGAGGACGGTGAGAAGTTCCACGAAGACCACGTCGCGGCTGTGGTGCAGCCTGATGTGGCTCCGTTCATGTATAAGCAGCAGCGCGTTGCGCTCTGCATAGTCTTGTCGGTTCACGACAATGGTATTCATCCAGGAGAAGGGGGCCACGGGCTGGTCGACCACCACCAGCCTCACGCCGTCGTCCAGCCGGTGCTCTTCGCCACTGCGCAGCATGCGCCGCAGCATAGCGTAGGACCTCAGCAGATAGGCCAGCCTGAGCACCATGCCGCCCACGACCACCACCGTCAGGGCCAGCTGCCACCACTGACGGGCGGGCACGACCGGCAACGCCTGCCCCAGCTCGGCCACGTCCGGCTCAGCCTGGTCGTCTACCGGCAGCGGCTCCATCCACTGCGTTTCGTGGAACGTCACCACACACAGCGGCAGCACCAGCGACAGGACCAGCGTCACGAGCAGCACTACCCGGTTGAGCCGATGCAGGGTGTCGCGCTCCATCAGCAGGCGGTAGCAGAAGTAGAAAGCGGCAATGAGCACCGCCACCTTCAGGTCGTAAGACAGAAATGCCAGCATAACCGATTATTTTTTAAGGTTCTCCACTATCTGGCTTATCTCGTCAATCTCCTGCTGGCTCAGCTCCTCGTTCTTGACAAAGAACGAGACGAGCGACGACAGCGAGCCTCCAAAGAAGGCGTTCTTCACCTCTTTCATATACGTGCGCGTGTAGTCGTCGCGGCTCACCAACGCTTTAAACAGCTGGCCCTTGCCCAGTTTCTCCGTGGCCACGAAGTCCTTCTCCTTCAGAATCTTCAGGAAGGTGAGCAGCGTGGTCAGCGCCGGCTTCGGCTCGGGCATCTGCTCCATAATCTCCGACGAGCGGCCCTGCCCCTGAGGCAGGCTCCACAGGGCGTTCATCACCTGCGTCTCGGCCTTGGTAAGTTGGCTTTTGTCTTTCATTGCTCTAAAGTTTTAGAATTTTAACGCAAAGTTATTCTAAGTTTTTAGAACTACAAAATATTTTGCTCTAAATCTTTAGAATTTTAACATTCTTTTGGTTTGTACAGCTTGGAGCAGCTGATATTTCGCCACGGTCAAGATAGTTTTCTAATTATTCTCAAAATGTGGCATAAATTTAGGCATTATTCCTTAGATTTCGTACAAAATGCCTAACTTTGCAAAATGATTCAGGCGAAATGTCGATGAAAGAGATAAACTGCAGGGACATCGCTGGTGAAAGTTGACAAATAAATGAAATAGGCTATGCCCAAGGAACGTAACAAGGCGGACGACTACCGCGAGAAAGCGTATCAAGGTGATACCAGGGCGATGAACAACCTTGGTGTCTGCTATGAGCGTGGCACTGGTGTGAAGGTAAGCCTTGACCTGGCGTTCGAGTGGTATATGAAGGCAGCTGAGCTGGGTGATGTATATGGTTGCTTCAACGTTGGTGAATGCTACTATCACGGCAAGGGGGTGGGGCAGGACTATGGCCTGGCTTTTCAGTGGTATATGAAGGCAGCAGACAAGGGCGACATGCAGTCGCAGGTGAACGTGGCCAACGCCTACTATCTGGGGCAAGGGGTAGAATTAAACCACCAGAAGGCTTTCCTTTGGTATCGTGAGGCCGCCTTCCAAGGCCATGTGTTGAGTCAGAAGAATGTGGGCGCTGCTTTCTGGAATGGCGACGGTGTGGAAAAGAACCTTGAGGAATGTGTCTTCTGGTATGAGCTGGCGGCCAATGGCGGCGATGCCCAGGCACAGTTTGCTACCGGATGGTTTCTGATGACCGGAACAGGTGTTCCGCAGGACGAGCGCATGGGATTGAAGTGGATTCACAAGTCCACGTTCCAAGGCTACCAGCCAGCGATTGACTATTGCAAGGAGCATGGCTACAAATGGTATTAGAGCGACAAATGATGACGATAGAAGAACGGCTGGAAAAGCAATACTGGGTGATAGACATCCTTCCCAAACAGGTGCCTGTTGGTGCGAAAGGACAATATTTCAAAGTAGAGGAATACTATCTGCAGTACCCTCAGATTGATGTCCTCTGCAGGAAGTTCGTAAATATCCTGCTGAAGCTGAATTGCTATGATGAAATGAACTTCAGCTCCGACGGAGAAACGTGGACAACGAATCCCTCCCCACAGAATATTGAAGCGATGGTGATGAAGTGCCTGGCCAGCAAGGAAATGCTCTACGTCATCCTGAAACCATCGGATGCAATGATTACTATCGCCGGCGATGACACCTATATGACAGTATATGGGCCTACTAATGTGGTTTTGAAGCTGTTAGGCTCATTGGCCGCCTCAGAAGGGCTGTTTGTCTGGAAACCCGCAAATCATAAGTCTAAGACTTCATGAATAGGGAGCTGTACTTTTCATATTCCTTTTTCCATTTTGAGTCTCAGTATGCGGCGGACACTTTGGTCTAAGCGTGCCTCGGAGATTGTGCCTTTCTCTACGGCCTTCACCACGGCATCGAAGGCTTCGATGAAGTTTTGTGGACCAAGGACGATGTCGGCACCTGCCACTATACAGCCCACGGCGGCCTCGGCACTGGTGTACTGCTGTGTAATAGCGCCCATCTCCATTGCGTCGGTTATAATGATGTTCTGAAAACCCAGCACGCCGCGCAGTTTGTCTTGCAAGATGATTGAAGACATTGTGGCGGGTATTTCCGAGCCTGTCACGTTGGGCGTACCAATATGGGCAGTCATAATCAGCTGGCATCCCCATTCAATGCCTGCCTTGAAGGTAATCATCTCGCAGTTCATCATCTCATCCCAAGTCTTCAGGCTTTGGGCGTAGCCGTAGTGGGTATCGGCCTTGGTATCGCCATGACCGGGGAAGTGTTTGATGCAGCCTGTAATGCCAGCATCCTTCAAGCCCTGCAGGTAGTTGGTAACCATCGGGGCAGCCACAGCAGGATCATCGCTGAAGGCGCGTTTGCCGATTACAATGTTTTCGGGGTTGGTATTCACATCGGCTACGGGGGCAAAATCGATGTCGAAGCCGTATTTCTTCAGATAGGTGCCGATGGCATTGCCGCAATGGTAGGCATTGGCAGGATCGCCTGTCTGGCCGATGGCGTCCATTGACTCAAACTTCTCTACGTTGAAATTAGGGTTGTTGCCGATGCGTGCCACACGACCTCCCTCCTCGTCGATGCAGAGTAAGGGCGAGCCTTTAAGGGCACGGATTTGGGGTATGAAAGCTGTCAGCTGCGCCTCGTCTTCAATATTGTGAGCGTAGAGGATGATGCCGCCTACCGGGTATTTCTCATTTACGGCCAGCATCGTGGCATTTACAGCCTGCAGCTTGATTTTTGTAAGGTCTGCGGTGCTGGCATCTATTCCGCCGGTATGGCCATAATGGATAGTGGTGTCGAGCACTTCGGGGCGTACGAAGAAGAGTTGTCCAACCTTTTCGCGTAGCGTCATCTTCTGCAACTGCGCCTCCACCTTGTCGGTGAATGAGGAATCCGAGAGGTCCTCGTCGTCACTACATGAGGTCAGTATAAAGCCACTGGTGAGGATGGCAACGGTTAAAAATATCAGGTTTTTTATTACCTTTTTCATAAAGCTATATTATTAACAGTTAGACGATTTAGGAGGTCACGCGCAGAGCTACTCGTAGTCGTCGATGACGGCGTTCATAAAGTCCATCATCGGCTTGGCTGTGCGGAAGATGTGTTCCATAGCGTCAAGCCAGGCATCGCCCTCAAAAAAGTCATTGCTGACACGGTGCCAGGCACAATAGTCCTTCTGTCGGAGGAAGTTGACGTAGGCATAGTCGCGGGGGAATCCTGACGGGCAGGTCTTCAGCTTCGTGAGGCCGAAGCCCTGGGCACTGTCCCAGCTGGCGTTTCCGTCGTCACCGAAGAGACTCTTGAAGGCGGGGTTATCAACACAATGCAACCATTGCTCCTCGTTGGCCATTAGCTCGTTGCGACAAGCAGTGAGTATATTGGTTGGCAGCCAGTAGTTGCCCACGGCGAGCAGGCAGGCATCGGGCTCCATGTGGATATAATAGCCTCCACGCAAAGCTTTCTTCCCTTTGGCGTTGATGTAAGCGCCGAAGTGGTTTTTGTAGGGAGACTTGTCAGACGAAAAACGTGTGTCGCGATTGAAACGGTAGGTGCAGTCCTTCACTGTCTGGGTGGCCACGGTGGGGTCAAAGCTGATGATGCGCTGCAGGGCCTGCTGTACACCATGCTCCCATTCGGCCCGCACTGCCTCATACTCCTTGTGATTGGCATGAAACCATTCGCGGGTGTTGTTTGCCATAATTTGGCGTAGGTAGTTCAGTATTCTCTTTGCGTCCATATTTTTTGTTTTTCGTGTGCAAAAGTACGAATAAAAATTGACGTGTACGAAAAAAATGGTTAAATTTGCACCTGCTATGAAAAGAGAAGAACGATATCGCCTTGTGCTGGATTATTTCCGGCGCGAGATGCCCGTGGTAACTACGGAGCTGGAGTATGCCAGTGAATTCCAGTTGCTGGTGGCTGTGGTACTTAGTGCGCAATGTACTGACAAACGTGTTAACATGGTGACGCCTGAGTTGTTCCGCCGTTTCCCCGATGCCGCCACAATGGGTGCTGCCGAGCCGGAAGAGGTCTACGAATATGTGAAGAGCGTGAGCTATCCCAACTCCAAGGCACAGCACTTGGTGCAGCTCTCTCGCATTATCACCGAGCAGCACGGCGGCAAGGTGCCCAGCGACATGGATGCGTTGTTGCAGCTGCCCGGCGTAGGACGCAAGACTGCCAATGTGATGCAGGCTGTGGCTTTCGGACGTGCTGCGATGGCTGTCGACACGCATGTGTTTCGCGTGAGTCACCGCCTTGGTCTTGTCACCAAGAGTGCCAACACGCCGCTGAAGGTGGAGCAGCAGCTGGTGAAGTATATTCCCGAGGCCGACATACCGCAGGCTCACCACTGGCTGTTGCTGCATGGCCGCTATGTCTGCACTTCACGTGCTCCACATTGTAGCCGCTGTTCCCTCGAGCCCTATTGTGCCAAGCAGATGGGGAAATAGGAGTTACAGAAGTACAGGAGTACAGAAGTTTCTGGAGTTACAGACATTACTTTCTTTACTGAAAGTCTATTGTCTGTAACTCCAGAAACTTCTGTACTTCTCTAACTCCGAGAGCTTAGAACTGGTAGCGGCTGTCAGTGAGAGCTGCCTTCTCTAAGAGCACATCCCAGAAACTGGTGAAGGGATTGACATGCATGGGACGTCCAGAGCGGTCAGTCCTCGGGTTGCCGGCTGCATCGGTCTTCGTAGGCGTAACAATCCATACCTGCTGGCGCATCAGGTCGGCCTCCATGGCGCGACGGTCAAAGGTGCGGGTGGAATCGCTCTCACTGCTGACCACCTTGTAGAAGTACACACCATTCTGTCCCTTGAAGGGCTTCTTGGCGTTCTGTCCTACGGCAGTAGCGGCGATGGCGCCGTCAAGACCGGGCTCTTCCATATTCATCACAGGGAGAGTAGCGGGGAAGCGTACGCTGTTGAGCGTCTGCGATGTGCCGCCTTTCTCTGTAGCTTCTTCCACGGTCTTCACACCCTCGAGCTTCTTCATCAGCATGTCGGCCTTCTTGTCTTTGATAACCTCGGCACGCAGCAGCTGTTCTGCACCCTTGATGTCGAGATAGCCCACGGGATTGATCTTCGTGACGGCAACGGTCAGGAAACGACGCTCTGCGGGGTCGCGGTAGATTTCAGAGATGCTGCCTTCCTCAGCCTTGGCAAAAGCCCACTTCACTGCGTCGCGGGTGTTGGCAAGAGGTGCGGGAGCGCCGATGGTGTTGGCGTCGCTGAGCAGGTTCTTCTGTTCCACAATCTCATAGCCGGCCTCAGCGGCTTTCTTCTCCAGATCAGCAGCATTGGAGCAGGAACTCACGTAGGCGCTGAATCTATTATAGGTATTGTCCTCGGTTTCTGAAGATGGAGCAATCTCGTTGCTGACAATGGCCACGTCGTAGAGGGTGTTCATCTTGCGCTCGGTCACCTTGGCGATGAGAACAGCGTTGGTGAGGGCGATGTGCTGCAGCTCGCCAATCTTGGCTGACTTGATGGCAGCGATGATGGTCTTCTGGTCGGCATTGATGGTCTGGCCGTTCTGATAGCTGTCGGCGCTGAACCATTCCTCACCCGACCTAAGGTTCATCTTGGTGATAAGAGTGTCGATGTCGGTTCCGGCGTTGATGACGCCGATGATGCTGTCGGCACGCTGAGTAGCGTCTTCAATGCTGTTGCCGGGAACGGCTACCAACTGGTAGTGGATGGAGTCGATATCCTGATAGCGGCGGTTCAAACGTGCAATGGCCATATACTCTACGGGCTTGTTGGCACGCATGATCATAAAGCGGAAGGGAGCGGTGACGGTGCTGTCCTTCATGTTGTTGAGGCTGTCGAGCAGGGCTGCAGAGATGTTGCGGATGCCGTTCTTATTATATGGACGGTCGGCGCTGTAAGCAATTGTGGAACGGTGCATAGCCACAATGTTACTAATCTTCAAGCTGTCAGCGTCAAACTGAGCAGCAGCTTCCAGCAAGCTGTTGGTAAGTGCTTCCATGTCGGCGTCGGAGGGCTGTACCTTGCAGACAACGTACTTGATGTCGCGTGTTTCCTTGTTCCACTTCAGCATCTCCTTCATCTCCTCGTACTTTGCCTTCAGGTCGGCCTCGGAAACCTGCACCTCGTTATCGTTGATGGAGGTATAGGGGAAGGCGACGAGCTCGGCGTTTTTCGTCGTGGCGGTGCCGTCGAAGACGAGCTTGGCTGAATATTCGTTGCTGAGCATGCAGGCCTGCAGCAGTGTCTCAAACTTCTGGCGCAGCAGGTTCTGGCGCAGCATCTTCTCAATCATTGTCCAGTAGGCCTCGAAGTCTCTGAACTGCTCGGGAGCCTGCTGCTGCAAAGCGCTGTAAATCTGTGCGACATTGTTGTAGTCGAACTCACCGGCTTGGTTGAAGAAATCCTGCGGCATGAAGTCGCGGGGCAGGGCGGGGTGGTTGGGCATGGCCAGTACGGCTTTCACCTCTTCGTCGGTGACACCGAGTCCGAGTTTCTCGGCCTCTTCCTCCATGACGGTGTTCTTCACGAAGTCGTCCCACACCAAATTGCGGATAAATTCCTCGTTGGCGTCTTTTCCGAACAGAGCCTTATACTCTTCCGAACGCTGCTGAAGGTCTTGGATAGAGAGCTTTTCGCCCAATACTTTTCCTACTTGCTGGCGGGCCTGATTGCTCGAGGTCTCGCACTGCCTTGTAAAGTCTGTTGCAATGAAGCCGAACAGAGCCAGGCCGATGATACCCACCAGCCAAGGTCCCCAGCTTCTGATTTTACCAATTGCTGCCATTTAATTTGTTTGTTTTTTTGTTTTTATTTTTTTATTTTCTCGTTTTTCCAAATTCAGCCTGCAAAATTACAAATTTTGCGTGAAACAACGGCAAATTTTTATGAAAAATTGTCATTTTCGTTCACTTTTAGTCTCACAAGCTCTATTTTTGTGGCTGTGTTCTTGATAATTTTGAATTCAAAGCGCCCGATGTGCACTACTTCGTTGAGTTTTGGGAAGCTCTGATATTCGTGCAGGATGAAGCCGCCCACGGTCATATAGTCGTCGCTCTCGGGCAGGCCGATGTCGAACAGTTCGTTTACCTTTTCTATCTCCAACCGGGCTGACAGCATATACTCGCCGTTGTCGAGCCGCTTGGCCACATAGTTCGTGGAGTCGTGCTCGTCTTCAATGTCGCCTGTAATCTCTTCCATGATGTCTTCAAGCGATACCAGTCCGCTGGTGCCTCCAAACTCATCGACGACCACTGCCAGTGAGCGTTTCTGCTGCATCAGCTGTTTCATCAGCCTCGATGCCAGCATGGTCTCGGGCACGAAGGATATTTCGCGTACGAGGTCGACGCACTGCTGATCCTTGACGGTGAACATGTCGGAGGAGTGGATGTAGCCGATGACGTGGTCGATGTCTTCGTGGAAGACTAATATCTTGGAGTGTCCCGACTCGATGAACACCTGCTTGAGCTGTTCGATGGTGGCCGTGTCGGCTACTGCGTCAATCTCTGTGCGGGGAACCATGCAGTCGCGAACTTTGGTGTCAGAGAATTCCAGCGCGTTCTGGAAGATTTTCACCTCTTCTTCTATCTCGTTGTCGTCGCGTGCGTTGTCGATGCTGCTCTGCACCAGGTAATCAAGGTCGACTTTGGTAAACTCCTTGTCGTCGCTGTCCTTGTCCATCTTGATGCCCACCAGCCGCAGCAGTCCTTTCGACAGCATTGTGGCGAAGCGAGAGATGGGCCACAGCACGATGTAGCACGCTGCTGCGGGAACAGCGAAGAACGTGAGCATGGCGTTGGGATTGGCCTTGAAGATGGTTTTCGGCAGGAACTCGCCCGTGAAGAGCACGATGAGTGTTGAGAGCAGGGTGTCGGCGGTGACGCGGCCAGCGTCATCGAGGCCGCTGAAGAGCGTCTGGTCGAAGATTTGCGCGAAGAGGATGCCGTAGATGACCAGAGCGATGTTGTTGCCCACAAGCATCGTGGATAGGAAGTTGCTGGGATGACGGTAGAACAGGTCGATGGCGCGCTGGCTCAGTCCGTTCTTCTCGCGGGCAACCTCGGCCAGCAGCCGGTTACTCGACACGAACGCTATCTCCATGCCCGAGAAGAACGCGGAGAACATCATCGCTATCACAATTCCTATAATCAATGACGTCATAGTCTGGCTAATATCTGCGGTGCTTTTCGGGTGCGGGGCGCAGCGGCTCCATTTCCTCTTCGCCCTCATTGCCAGTGGCGGGCTGCTGCTCGTCGCCTTCCATGTCGGAGGCAACAAACGAGCCCACACTGTTGCTCACCACATAGTGCTCCATTTTCTCGTCGCTGCGGAAATAGGTGCCTTCCATCGTACGCTCTGGCGTGACGACCCGTGAAAAGACAGTGCTGTAGAACTCGTGCTTGATGCCGTCCCAATACAGTTCCTCACTGGTGTAGACGAGGCCTTTGACATTGCGGATGCTCACCCTGCCGCGCAACAGCCACAAACGCATCTGGTCGAAGTACCACGCCGTGTCGGCCTGTATGTAGGCCTGCACGTGGAACTGCTCGTCAAACTGTTCGAAGAAGATGCCCTTTATAAACTCCCATCGCGAAGGATGGCGCACGGTGTTGACATCCCAGCGCTCGGTGACGATGCGGTATTTGATGACGCCCGAGTCGCTGATGAGCGTGTTTACGCCGTAGGTGGTCATCACCGATGTCGAGTCTTCGGGGTTCACGGCGGCAGCAATGTGCTCCTGAGCCTCAGAGCAGGAGAAAAATAAAAAAATGAAAGAATAAAAGAATAAAAAGAGAGGTGAGCGGAAATGTGTGAAGTTAAGTAGACTTGAACGCGTGCTGCCGTCCAGCCCGTCCTTCGCCTCTTGCCAACTGTTAATGCCTGATGTTTCCATAAACATAAGCGGCTTTCACCTGTCTCCCCTGTTTTCTTATTTTTTTATTGTTTAGTTGATTCTCCACTTGTCGAACCACTTCTCGTTAAAGGTCAGGCCTACGCTGATGCGGAAGGTGTTGTCGGTGATGAGATCCTTGGCCGATGAGCGCACCCACTGGGCACTGACGTTCAGCACCGAGCGGTCGTTCCATTTGTTCTGCAGGGGCAGTCCGAAACCGGCGCTGAGGCTCATTTCCTTGGGACCGTCCTGTCCGTTGATTTTATAATATGGAGTGGTGTAGGCGGCTCCTATGCGGTAGTGCACTCGCTCCAGATAGTTGCGGCGGCTGTTGGCGTCTGGCACGTAGTCGGCGCCGACGCTGATGCGTGTGCGGTCCTTCAGCAGTCCGCTGCGCAAAGCATAGGTCTTTCTGGCCTCGTCGTAGTTGGGATAGCTCACTTTGCCCCACTGCTGCATGGTAAAGTCGGCTGCTATGGTGAGCTTGTTCTTATGCTCCCATGCCAGGCCCGCTCCAAAGCTGTTGGGAAGCTCCAGACCGTTCTTGATGGAGAAGGAGGTGGTGTCGCTCACCATTGTTGAGGTGTTGATATTGACGATGTCGCACGTAGGGTCGGCATTCAGCTTGTGTCCCAGTCCCCAAGTGGCGCCCACTGTCACGAGGTCTTTCTGGCCGATTTTCTGCTGCCACTGCAAACCGAGCGTGAGGGTGTAGTTGCTGACGGTTGCCTTGTAGGTCTTCGACAGCGAGTTGACAGTGGCAGTGGCCGACGATGTGGCACTGCGTGTATAGCTGCCCCAGAGGTAGCCGAAGTTCACGCCTATTGAGAGCGGTTTTATGGGATTCCAGCCAGCGCCGATCAAGGCCTGATGCAGGCCGCCCTTGCCGTCGAAGGTTTCGGTGATGCGTCCGATGGTGGTGTTCAGGTAGGTGCTGGTACTGTAGTTGTAGCCCACATCACTGAAGGGCAGCACGCCGAAGCTGACGCCAAAATGACGTCTGATGCGGAAAAGACCCACCACATAGTCGAAGGTGCCCTTGCTGGCGTTGACGCTGGTGTTGCCCTCCTTGAAATTGGTAAACTGCACCGAAAGACCAGCGTCGAAGAGCATCGTCAGCGAGTCGACGGCCGAGTAGGAGGCGGGGTTAAGCGTGTTCACCAGTGTGCCGTTGCGCATGGCGATGCCTGTGCCGTTCATGCCTCGGTTGAAGCTCTGCGACTGGTCGGCCAGCACCCCCAGCCCATACTGGCTATAGGGTGAGAAGGTACTGCTCTGCGTGTTGCTCTGCGCCCATGCGGCCGTTGTCGCAAATATGCTTGCGGCGATGAGGCCGCACACAAATATCTTTTTCATTTCGTAATAACTGCCATTGTTTGTCTGCCTTACGTAGGAGCCGGCGCTTCCCAGCGTCGCAACAAGTCATAAATTCCGGCGCTGGGAAGCGTCGGCTCCTATTTGGCGCTGCAAAGGTACGAAGAAGTGAGTTAAAAACCAAATTTTTTATGTTTTTCCGCAAAAATCTAACGTTGGTTAAGATTTCTGAATTGTTTTTGCGTAAAAACGTGCAGTGCCCTATTTGTAACCACGTGGGTTACTAACTGTAACCACCGTGGTTACTGTCAGTAACCCACGTGGTTACTGACAGTAACCCGCGATGTTACCGATGTTTTGAAGCATTTTGGCATCTGTGTCCTAAATCGTCTTCAAAAAACGATTGAGTATGCGACGAACATTGGTTCGCTCATCGATATTATTTAACATCACTAAGACAAAAAAACGCGGGAAATGAGCTGAATGTGAAAAAAAGAACGTAATTTTGCACCGTGAAAATGAAGATAAAGGTTTTCCGCAGGCTCTGCGGACTTCTTGTTATGCTCTGTGCCTGCCTGCTGGCAGAGGCACAGACCATGACCGTAGAGGACATGGACAGCATCGAGACAGGGCTTGTCACTTGTTCGCCGCATGACGAGATATACAGCCTTTACGGACACTCCGCACTGCACGTGCACGACCTGCGCACCGACCGCCATCTAGTTTACAACTACGGCGTCTTCGACTTCAAGAAGCCTCATTTCGTGTGGCGCTTCATTATGGGGCAGACTGACTACCGTCTGGAGTGCTACAGTGATTATGAGCGCTGGGCAAACTATTATAAGAAGTGGGGCTGCAAGATGGAGGAGCAGGTTCTCAACCTCACTAATGAGGAAAAACTGCGCCTCATCAAGGCATTGGAAGAGAATCTGCACAACTATCCGGTTTATCGCTACAACTTCTTCTTCGACAACTGCTGCACCCGCCCCAGGGACATCGTGGAGCGCTGCTTGGACGGCAAGGTGAGTTACGCTGCACGGCCCGACTACAACCCTACCTTCCGCGAGATGATTCACGCATGCACTAAGGACCATCCCTGGGCAGCCTTCGGCAACGACCTGCTGCTGGGCCTGCGTGCCGACTTGAAGACCACGCAGCGCGAGCAGGAGTTTCTGCCTGACAACCTGTGCTACGACTTCGACCATGCCACCGTTGTCCGCCAGGGCGAGACGCGCCCGCTGGTGCTGCGCCACGTGGTGACTGCACCCTTGCGTCAGCAGCCGGTAAGCGGCGGGTTCCCGTTGTCGCCTCTCGCGTGTACATTATTTATATTATTAATAAGTATTGGCATCTTCGTCTTGGAGTGGCGCCGCGGGCGCACCTTCGTGTGGTGGGATGCCCTGCTGATGCTGCTCACGGGTCTGCCAGGCATGCTGCTGTTGCTGATGTTCTTCTCCGAGCATCCCGCCACCAGCACCAACCTGCAGATTCTGCTGCTCAATCCCGTTGCCCTGCTGTTCATTCCCTCTGTGCTGAGGCGCCGCCGCACACGCTGGTTCACCATCAGCCTCTTCTGCCTCATCGCCTTCTTCGTCGGAGGCATCTGGCAGGACTATGCCGAAGGCATGGAGCTTGTGGCACTAAGTTTGCTTTTAAGATACTGGATACATCGCCGACATGACAAATAAACACCTCTATATCACACTGCTGGCGCTTCTTGGCTTTACCACCGACGCAGCAGCCCAGGATACGACACGCACGGTGCCGCGACTTGTCATCAACATCACCATCGACCAGCTGCGCTCCGACTATCTTGAAGCCTTTACCCCGCTCTACAGCGAAGGCGGCCTGAAACGACTGATGAATGGCGGCAGGGTCTTTGTCAATGCCTCCTATCCCTTTGCACCCGTCGACCGTGCCTCGGCCATTGCTGCACTGAGCACGGGCACCACTCCCTATTATAACAGTATCGTGGGCAATCAGTGGCTCAATCGCGAGACGCTGCGCCCTGTGGGCTGTGTTGACGACAGCCGCTTTGCCGGTCTGCTCACACATGAGATGACCTCGCCCGACGCTATGCTCACATCGACGCTCGGCGACGAGCTGAAGATGGCTACTGGCGGCAAGGCGCTGGTCTATGCCATCGCGCCTTATCGCGAGGCTGCCCTGCTCTCCGCCGGCCATGCTGCCGACATTGCGCTGTGGATTGACAACGTCTATGGCGACTGGTGCACCTCAACCTACTACACAAAGCTGCTGCCCGCGTGGGTCAGTTCTTACAACGAGACAAAAGCCCCAGCACGCAAAATCGGTAACACCCAGTGGGAACCGCTCTACGACGTGACCGGGACGTACAACTATTATCTCAATAGCGGCGGCTACAAGCCCTTCCACCACAAATTCACAGGCAATTATCGCTTTAACAGCTACAAGGAAAGCGCACTGGTCAACGCCGACATTACCGAAATGGCCTGTCACTGTATCAACAGCACAGGCATAGGCAATGACATGGTGACAGACCTGCTGTGTCTCACCTACTATGCCGGACCGTTTGGAAAGCAGCGCGTGACAGACTGTCAGATGGAGCTGCAAGACACTTATCTGCGCATTGACCGCGAGCTGAGCCGACTGATGGCCTACACCGACCGCTGTTTCGGCACCGACGGCGTGCTCTTCGTCATCACTTCCACGGGCTACAGCGACGTTGAGGCAGCCGACTATACCACATTCCGCATACCTACGGGTACGCTGAACATGACACGCACCGCCTATCTGCTCAACATGTACTTGGGAGGTATATGGGGACATGATGCCTACGTGGAGACTACTTATCAGAATCATATCTTCCTCAACCATAAACTGTTAGAAACGAAGAAGATCAGCCTCGGCGAGGCTACCTCCCGTGCTCAGGAACTTGTGTCAATGATGCAGGGCGTGCGCAATGTCTACACCTCGTTGCAACTGCTCACTGCGCAGAATCCGCAGATGGAGAAAATTCGCAACGCCTTCCATCCACAGCGCTGCGGCGACATCATTGTCGAGGCCGCTCCAGGCTGGAATGTGTTGAACGAAGAAACACAGCAGAGTCAGGTGTCGACAGCCTCGTCCATACTGTTCCCCATCATCATTTATGGAGCAGGAACGGAGCCGGAACGCATCACTGCACCTGCCACTACCGACCGCATTGCGCCTACCATTGCACGCTCCATTCGTATCCGTGCACCCAATGCCTGCTATTCCGAGCCGTTGTTTTAGGAAGAAAATGGGGAAACACATGTCCTTTAACTCCCTTTAACTCCTTTAACTCATTTAACTCCCTAAAAATGTGTACCTTTGCACCCTCAAAGAAATAAATCGCAAATTGTCAATTCGTAAATCGTAAATAAAAAATGAATTTTACCAAGATTCTTAAGTCATTGTTCGGCGACAAATCATCGCGCGACATGAAACTCATACAGCCCTTCGTGGAGAAGGTGAAGGCTCAGACTCCAAAGGTAGAGGCGCTTGACAACGACGCACTGCGCGCCCGCACTCAGGAAATAAGAAAGCAGGTGCAGGCCGCTGCTACTGAGCAGAAAGCCGAGATTGAGAAATTGAAGGCTACCATCGAGAATACACCATTGGACGAGCGTGCCGACATCTTTGCCAAGGTGGACAAACTCGAGAAGGAGGCGTTAGAGGAATATGAAAAGGCCCTCAACGAGGTGATGCCCGAGGTCTTCGCCATCGTAAAAGAAACGGCCAAGCGCTTCGCCGAAAACGAAGAGACCGTCGTCACAGCCACCGACTTCGACCGCGACCTGGCCGGCGACCCCAAGAAAGACTTTATCACCATCGACGGCGACAAGGCCATCTACCACAACCACTGGACGGCAGGCGGCAACGACCTGAAATGGGAGATGGTTCACTACGACGTGCAGCTCTTCGGCGGCGTCGTGCTGCATCAGGGTAAGATTGCTGAGATGGCTACGGGTGAAGGTAAGACGCTCGTCGCAACGCTGCCTGTCTTCCTCAATGCACTCACGGGCAACGGTGTCCACGTCGTCACCGTCAACGACTATCTGGCCAAGCGTGACTCAGAGTGGATGGGACCGCTCTATATGTTCCACGGACTCAGCGTCGACTGCATCGACAAGCATCGTCCCAACTCGCCTGAGCGACGTCAGGCCTATCAGGCTGACATCACCTTCGGAACCAACAACGAGTTCGGCTTCGACTATCTGCGCGACAACATGGCCACATCGCCTGCCGACCTTGTGCAGCGTGCCCATAACTATGCCATCGTCGACGAGGTTGACTCTGTGTTGATTGACGATGCCCGTACACCTCTTATCATCAGCGGACCCGTGCCAAAGGGCGAGGTGCAGATGTTTGAGGAGTATCAGCCGCTGGTGGAGAAGATTGTGGGCGTACAGCGTCAGCTGGCTACGCAGTATCTGGCCGATGCCAAGCAGAAGATTACAGCCGGACAGGAGAACGACGACAAGAAGATGCTCGAAGAGGGCTTCCTCTCGCTCTTCCGCTCGCACAAGGCCCTTCCGAAGAACAAACCGCTCATCAAATACCTCTCGGAAGAGGGTATCAAGGCAGGTATGTTGAAGACCGAGGAGACCTACATGGAGAACAACAACCGCCGTATGCCCGAGGCTGTGGAGCCGCTTTACTTTGTCGTGGACGAGAAGCTGAACAGCTGCGACCTCACCGACAAAGGTACTGCCTGGTTGGCAAAACAGGTGAACGACCCTGAGCTGTTCGTGCTGCCCGACATCGCCGCACAGCTGTCGGCCCTCGAAGCCGAGACTGGCCTCACCGACGAGGAGCGCGTGAACAAGAAAGACGAGCTGATGGCCCATTACGCCGTGCAGAGTGAGCGTGTGCACACCCTGCAGCAGCTGCTGAAGGCCTACTGTATGTTCAACCGCGACGACGAATACGTTGTCATTGATGGCGAAGTGAAGATTGTGGATGAGCAGACAGGCCGTATCATGGAAGGCCGCCGCTGGAGCGACGGACTGCATCAGGCTGTGGAAGCGAAAGAGCACGTGAAGGTAGAGGCTGCCACACAGACCTTTGCCACCATCACCCTGCAGAACTATTTCCGCATGTACCACAAGCTGGCAGGTATGACTGGTACCGCTATCACAGAGGCAGGTGAGTTCTGGGACATCTACAAGCTCGATGTCGTGGAGATTCCTACCAACCGCCCTGTCATCCGCAACGATATGGACGACCGCGTCTACAAGACCCAGCGCGAGAAATACCGTGCCGTCATTGCTGAAGTTGTAAAAATGCGTAACGCAGGCCGCCCGACACTGATTGGTACGACATCGGTGGAAATATCTGAGTTGCTCAGTCGTATGCTGTCGATGTATGTCAATCCTGAGACAGGCCAGCGTGAGGGTATTCCTCATCAGGTGCTGAACGCCAAGCTGCACCAGAAGGAGGCCGACATCGTGGCTCTGGCTGGTCAGCAGGACAGCAACGGCAAGGGTGCCGTGACCATCGCCACCAACATGGCTGGCCGTGGTACTGATATCAAGCTTTCGCCCGAAGTAAAGGCTGCCGGCGGTCTGGCCATCATCGGTACAGAACGTCACGAGAGCCGTCGCGTGGACCGCCAGTTGCGTGGTCGTTCAGGACGTCAGGGAGACCCGGGCTCGTCAGTGTTCTTCGTCTCTTTGGAGGACAAACTGATGCGTCTGTTCGCCTCTGAGCGCATTGCCCGCGTCATGGACAAACTGGGCTTCAAGGAGGGCGACATGATTGAGAGCTCGATGATCAGCAACAGCATCGAGCGTGCTCAGAAGAAAGTGGAGGAGAACCACTTCGGCGTGCGTAAGCGCCTGCTGGAATACGACGACGTGATGAACAAGCAGCGCACCGTCATCTACGAGAAGCGCCGCCACGCTCTGATGGGTGAGCGCATCGGCATGGACATCGCTAACACCATTTGGGATCGCGTCAGCACCATTATTGAGCGTACTGACTACATCGGCTGCAAGGAAGAGTTTATCCGCCTCTTCGGCATGGAGGTGCCCTTCACCGAAGAGCAGTTCCTCGATGTGCGCCAGCGTGATGAGATGACTGAGAATGCTTTCCAGGAAGTGCTGGCACACTTCAACCGCCGCATGGACCGCATTCGTGAAGTGGCTATGCCCATTATCAAGAATGTCTATGAAAACCAGGGTCACATGTACGAGCGCATTCTCGTGCCCATTACTGACGGACGCCGCACCTATAACATTGCCTGCAACCTGAAGGAGGCTTACGACACAGAGTGCAAGAGCGTGGTGAAGGAGTTTGAGAAGCAGATGCTGCTGCACATCATCGACGAGGCCTGGAAGGAGAACCTGCGCGAATTGGACGAGCTGAAGCACTCTGTGCAGAACGCCAGCTATGAGCAGAAGGATCCGTTGCTCATCTTCAAGTTGGAGAGTGCCAAGCTGTTTGACAACATGGTGAACGAGATGTTCAACCGTCAGGTCACCATCCTCACCCGTGCCCAGATTCCTGAGATTCAGAACCGAGAGGTGCAGGAGGCTGCTCCTGAGCAGCACACCGACCGTCGTGGCTATACTGAGAACAAACAGTCGTCGTCAGAGCAGGAACAGCTTGTTGACCAGAACCAGCGTGCTGCCGCCCAGCATGACACCCGTGCCCAGCAGCCCCGCAACCCCATCATCAAGGACAAGCTGCCCGGCCGCAATGATCCCTGCCCCTGCGGCAGCGGCAAGAAATTCAAGAACTGCCACGGAAGAGGCATCGTCTGATTTTACACTAAACTATCGGGTGAATCGAGTAAAAGAGGTGAACATTCATCAGCATTGTTCACCTCTTTATTTAGTAACCGCTGTTACAAACTGAGTTTGTGGCTTTTGTACAAACAAACAAATAGTTAGAAACACAATTCTTTTGTCTTCATCACGTTTTTTTCGTACTTTTGCAGCTATGAAAAGATTGTTTTGGTTAACCGTTAGTCTGGCACTCTCGCTTACGATGGCTGCTCAGACTGATTCCCTGCAAGCGAAGCCGAAGAAGAAGGAACGCACAATACAACTCTATGGTGAGGTCTACGACTCGTTCACGAAGGCGAAGGTGAAAGCCTTCGTCACCCTGATGCAGGCCGCTGACTCAGCCGTCGTCGACACGATGACGTGCTGGACATGGAGCACCTCGAGCTACTATGAGTTCAAGGTGCCGGCACGTCAGGCTGACTTCATTGTCAAGGCCACGGCCGACGGCTATGAGGACACCACTATGAACTACGCGCTGCGCCACATTGCCCGCAACAGCTACTTTGAACTGCCACGCCTGCTGATGAAGAAGAAACAACGACAGGATGACGACATCTATCAGGAGTTGGGCATGGAAGGCGTGGTGGTTAGGGGCACTAAGGTAAAGCTGGCCTACCGGGGCGATACGCTGGTTTACAACGCCTCGGCATTCAACCTGCCCGAAGGCTCGATGCTCGACGGACTCATCAGGCAGATGCCGGGTGCCGAGCTGAAGGAGAACGGCGACATCTACATCAACGGCAAGAAGGTGGACTATCTGACACTGAACGGCAAGGACTTCTTCAAGGGACAGAACAAGGTGATGCTCGAAAACCTGCCTTATTTTACCGTGAAGGAACTGAAGGTCTATGACAAAAGCACAAAGGAAAGTCAGCTTGTGGGCCATGACGTGTCGCAGAAGGACTATGTGATGGACGTTCAGCTGAAGCGCGAGTACAACCGCGGCTACCTGGGGAATGTAGAGACGGGCGCAGGCACCGACTCACGCTATTTGGCCCGTTTCTTCGGTCTCTACTACGACGACCACTCGCGGGCGTCGGTCTTCGCCAACCTAAACAATGTGAATGAGAACCGCACACCTGGCAGCGATGGCGACTGGCGGCCCAGCGACATGCCGCAGGGACTGATGTCGACCAAGCAGACGGGCTTGCATTTGGAGACTGAGGACAAAGACAAGAACTGGGAAGAGGAATTTGACGCCACGCTCAACTGGAGCGACGCCGACAACTGGAGCCGCACGGCCACGGAGCGCTTTGCCACCGATGGTAATATCACGGGAGGCTCAGAGTCGTGGATCCGGCAGAAGGATTTCAGTTTCAATGCCAACAGCTGGTTCCAGATGAAAAAGCCTTTCACGCTGTGGAGCTCCATCTATATAAACTACTCCAATGGCGACCGCAGTACCGGCAGTCAGGACAGCACCCTGCGCAGCACGCTCATCAACCGCACGCTGAACGACGGACTGAACAAATACCGGCAGCTGAACATGACAGGCAGCCTGAACTATCACCATAAGTTCGACTGGGGCGATGCTTTCATGCTGAACTTCACTGTCAACTACGCTAACCAGAAACCTGCCGAGAACTTTAGCCTGCAACGCACCTACTACGCACTGACTGGCAGCGACGAACTGCGCCACTACTACGCCGACGCCCACGGCCACAACTACCAGTACCAAGCCAAGACCACTTATACGCTGCAGCTGCTGAACAGATGGTATGTGCAGCCCTACGTCTCGTATGCACAGACCATGAGCAAGAGCCACAACCTGAACTACCGCCTCGACTGGCTGCAGGACGCGGTGAACGACCGCCAGCAAATCAGCTGGCTGCCGTCTACTCGCGATGCCCTTGCCACGACGCTTGACGGAAACAATAGTGACACACAGCTGCATATAACCCACGGCTACCAAGGTGGACTGGAGATTCATCACTCGACTGACGATGAGTACATGTCGCTGCAGTTGCCCATCGACAACAACGATGAGCGCGTGCACTACATCGGGCACGGCATTGACACCATAGCGCGGCGCAACTACACTAATTTCTCGCCTGAGTTCGTTTGGTACCGCTGGGGCATCAGCAAGAGTGGACTGCAGAGTCTTAGCTATCATTCCAATATCACTCGCCCTGAGCTGACGACCCTCATTCCCAAAGATGACACCACCAACCCGCTCGTCACCTGGGTCAACAACCCTGAGTTGAAGGCGCACATCACCCACAACCTCGGCATTGCCTTCGTCTTCAACAACGACTCCACGCGCCGTTTCGTCCGCCTCTGGTCCAATGCCAGCGTGACACAGAACGCCTGGGGCACACGCACCACCTACAACCAGGTCACAGGTGCCTACACCTACCAGAAGGACAATATCAATGGCAACTGGTCGTGGACCATGGGCACCAGCTACGAGCGGCCCTTGGACAAGAAGAAACTGCTCACCCTGCAGCAGCACTTCGATGTCAACTACATCCACAGCGTCGACTTCGGCATTCAGTATGTTGCGACTCTGTCGCAACCACCCGCCCCAAAGAGCACCGTCAACAACTGGACGCTCCACGACAAGCTGGGGCTGGAGTACCAGAAGGACAAGCTCACCATCGGCATTAGCGGCGAGATAAGCTGGCGCTCGTCTACCAGCAAGCGCCAGGACTTCGAGCGTATCTCGGCCTTCGACTACAACTACGGCGGGCTGCTGCGCTATGTCATACCGTGGGTGAAGCTGTCGCTAGGCACTGACATCCGTATGTTCAGCCGGCGAGGCTACAGCAGCGACATGATGAACACCGACGACCTGGTGTGGAACGCTGAGCTTGCGCGTACCTTATTTAAAGAAAAGCTCACTCTGAAGCTGACAGCCTTCGACCTGCTGCATCAGCTCTCCAGCAAGCAGTACAGCGTGAACGCACAAGGCAGGACTGAGACCTGGAACAACTGCATACCACGCTATCTGATGCTCTCGGCCATCTATAAACTGAACATCAAGCCGAAGAAATAAGTTAATGGCACAGGTCGCGTGGTGCACGTATTCGAGCACACCGACCAGCTAAAAAGTGGAAAAACCAGAAATAATTGCTCTTTAATAATATTTATATTGCCGCATCTGCGTTATCTCGTTTTTTTTCCCTACATTTGCAGCTGTTTAACAGTATATGACTATGATAGAGATACAGAATCTGAAGAAATCCTTCGGCGAGACAACGGCCTGTGACATCCCTTCGCTGGCCATCCACGACGGTGACCTGCTGGGACTTGTAGGAAATAACGGAGCGGGCAAGACCACGCTCTTCCGCCTGATGCTTGATCTGCTGCAGGCCGACAATGGCCATGTGCTGCTCGATGGCATCGACCCTTCGGTGTCGGAGGACTGGAAACAGGCAACAGCCGCCCATATCGACGACAGCTTCCTCATCGACTATCTTACACCCGAGGAATATTTCGCCTTCCTGGCCAAACTCAGCGGCATTCCGCAGCGGGAGGTGGACGAGCGTCTTACCACGTTTGAGCATTTCGCTGGAGGCGAGGTGCTGGGGCAGAAAAAACTTATCCGCAATCTCTCGGCAGGAAACAAGCAGAAGGTTGGCATCATTGCCGCACTCATACGCCAGCCCAAGCTGGTCATCCTCGATGAGCCTTTCAATTTCCTCGATCCCACCAGCCAGAGCATCCTTAAGCGTATGCTCACCGACTACAACAAGCAGACAGGAGCCACCATCCTGCTGAGCAGCCACAACCTGCAGCACACCATCGACATTTCTTCGCGCATTGTGCTCTTGGAGAAAGGTCACGTCATCAGCGACATCGTCAACGACAGCGATGAGGCACGCCAGCAGTTGGTCGACTATTTTGAGGAAAAGGCGTGAAATAGATATTGAAAATTGAATAATGAAAATTGAAAAATAAGGCGGAAATAAAGTTTTTTTGAAAAAAGACTGGAAAATATTTTCATATCCCACTGAAAATGAGTATCTTTGCAGTCCGAAATTGAAAGACAGTTAAATTTTTTAAGAAAAGAACATTATGACAAAGGCAGAAATAGTCAACTCTATTGCCCAGCGCACCGGTATTGCCAAGCCCGAAGTGGCCGCTACCGTAGAAGCCTTCATGGACGAGATTCGCACCAGTCTGGCTGTGAACAAGGAGAACGTCTACCTGCGCGGATTCGGCAGTTTTATCGTAAAACACCGTGCAAAGAAAACAGCACGCAACATTTCAAAGAACACTACCCTCGTCATCGAGGCTCATGACCTGCCGGCTTTTAAGCCTTGCAAAAGTTTCGTTGAGAAGATGGTCCAGAATGATTGATAAAATATACTATACAGATATTCATTTCATTTAAAATTACAGAAAATGCCTAACGGAAAGAAGAAGAAGGGCCACAAGATGGCCACGCACAAGCGCAAGAAGCGCCTGCGCAAGAACCGCCATAAGAGCAAGTAAATGTGGCGGAAGTAAGAAGATGAAAGGAGCAGAGTCCGAGTACAGCCAGACGCTGTATGAGGCGATGCTCCTTTTTTTATTGTTTTAATTATTAGGAGTACAGTAAGATGGCATAAATTAATGACTTCTATCTACTTCTAATTCTAAATCAAAAAGTTCAAGAGCAAAACATGACAAGCGAAGTAATCATCGATGTCCAACCCAAGGAAATCTCCATTGCACTGCTAGAAGACAAGAGCCTGGTGGAGTATCAGAACGAGCCTCGCGAGGCCTCGTTTGCCGTGGGCAACATCTACTTGGGGCGTGTGCGCAAGCTCATGCCTGGACTGAATGCTTGCTTTGTCGATGTGGGAAGCGAAAAAGACGCTTTCCTGCACTATCTTGATCTGGGACTACAGTTCAGCTCTTTCGAGAAATACCTCAAGCAGGTACAGAGCGACCGCAAACGTCTCTATCCCATCCAGAAAGCCACCATTCAGCCCGAGCTACCCAAGGACGGTACCATTCAGAATTACGTCAAGGTTGGTCAGGAGGTGATGGTGCAGATTGTGAAGGAGCCTATCAACACCAAAGGCCCACGCCTTACCTGTGACCTCAGTTTTGCTGGCCGTTACATGGTGCTCATACCCTTTGGCGACAAGGTCTCCGTTTCAAGCAAAATTAAGCGTGGCGAGGAGCGCTCGCGACTCAAGCAGCTGGTGCAGAGCATGAAGCCCAAGAATTTCGGCGTCATCGTCCGCACCGTGGCTGAAGGCAAGCGCGCTGCCGAGCTCGACCAGGAGCTAAAGGCGCTGTTGCGCCGATGGGAGGACATGATTACCCGTGTACAGAAGACCGCACAGGCCCCGCAGCTCGTCTATGAGGAGGAGACACGAGCCGTGGCACTGCTGCGCGACCTCTTCAACCCCACCTACGACGGAATTTACGTGAACGACGCCGAGATTCATCAGCAGATTCGCGACTATGTCGGCATGATTGCACCCGAAAAGACCGACATTGTCAAACTCTACGGCGGCAACGTTCCCATCTTCGACAATTTCAACGTCACGAAGCAGCTCAAGTCAGGCTTCGGACGCACCGTCAACTACAAACGGGGAGCCTACCTCATCATTGAGCACACAGAGGCCATGCACGTGGTAGACGTCAATAGCGGTACACGCATTAAGAAAGAAAACGGACAGGAAGCTAATGCCTTGGAGACCAATCTCGGTGCTGCCGACGAACTCGCCCGCCAGTTGAGACTGCGCGACATGGGCGGCATCATCGTCGTCGACTTCATTGACATGAACTTAGCCGAAGACCGGCAGATGCTCTACGAGCGCATGTGCGAGAATATGAAGAAAGACCGCGCACGCCACAACATCCTGCCACTCAGTAAGTTCGGACTTATGCAGATTACTCGTCAGCGCGTGCGGCCCGCTATGGATGTCGCCGTCGACGAGAGCTGTCCTACGTGCCACGGCACCGGCAAAATCAAATCGAGCATCCTGTTTACCGACCAGTTAGAGAGCAAGATTGACCGTCTCGTCAACAAGATAGGTATTAAGCGCTTTACGTTGCACGTCCATCCCTATGTGGCTGCCTTCATCAACCAGGGTGTCTGGTCGCTGAAGCGTCGCTGGCAGATGAAATACGGTTTGGGCGTACGCGTCATTCCCAGTCAGAAGCTGGCCTTCCTGCAGTATGAGTTCTACGACTCGAAGCGTCAGTTCATCGACATGCAAGAAGAGCATGAGGTGGCATCATAGAGCCATCTTGATCCTTAGAAAAAACCGATAGAAATATGAAAAGACATTGGCTTATTCTCTTGGCCCTGGTAATCAGTACCACGACCTTCTCACAAAACGCGAAGCCGGAGTGGACGAAAATCCTCGACGATACACCTGCTTCGATGAAATTGCAGTTGGTTTCCTCATCCGAGGAAAGCATCAAGGTGCACCTTCAGGTAGCAGGTTTCTACACCACAACCGTTACTACTCCTAAAGGAGAGGCCAACATCATCTCTGTGCCCAAGTCGGTTAGCACTGCTAAAGCAGGCGAGCCGGACGTGCCCATGATTGGCATCCCCGCTATCATCGGCGATCAGGCCCGTATGAATGTCCGTGTGGTTGAAGCCAAGTACATGGACTTCAATAACATGATGGTTGCCCCCTCAAAGGGTGACTTCCCTCGTACCATCGACCCGGCCACTGTGCCTTATACCTACGGCGACAGCTACAATAAGGACGCCTTCTTCCCGGCCAGCAGCGCAGAGCTGTACGATCCGTATATCCTCCGCGACTATCGCGGACAGAACATGGCGGTTCATCCTTTTGTCTACAATCCCGTCACGAAGACTCTCCGTGTGTATTATGATTTAACCGTGGAGATGTACAAGGTGGACGATAACGGCCAGAACCCCCTGACGTCTCGTCAAAGCAAAGTTGTGAAAACAGACCCGGATTTCAAGAATCTCTATGGGCGTCATTTCATCAACTATGAGGCCACGCAGACCAAATACACGCCTGTGGACGAAGATGGTGACCTTTTGATCATCTGCTACGATAATTTTATCAACGCGATGACTGATTTCGTCAACTGGAAAAAGACTCGCGGTGTGAATACAACGATTGTGGGAACCAGCACTGTCAACAGTAGTCTTACCTATGCGAAACTCAAGACTTATATCCAAAATCAGTACAACGCCAACAACAATCTGACGCACGTGCTGCTCGTTGGCGATGTGGCTCAGATTCCTGGCTATACCTACACAGGAGCTTCAGGTTATGAGGGCAAGGGCGATAACGCTTACGGACAGATTGTTGGCAACGACCTCTACAACGATGTCTTCATTGGCCGCTTCTCTGCCAGTTCGGTCGCTCAAGTAACCACTCAGGTAAACAAAGTCATCACTTACGAGCGCGACTTGACCACCAATGACACATGGTGCCAAAACGGTTTGGGCATCAGTACTACGGAAGGCAGTGGCGGTCATAACGGTGAAGATGACTACGAGCATATTGAGAACCTGCGCACTGACCTTTTGAACTTTGGTTATTCAACCGTCTATCAGGATTATAAAAATGTAAGCGGATTCCCCTCGTCAACGACAACCACTATCAGCAACCACATCAACAGCGGTGTCGGTATCATTAACTACTGCAACCACGGTGAAGAGACCGGATGGCAGTCGCATTATTACATGAATTCCAACGTCAACGCCTTGACCAACAGCAATAAGCTGCCGTTTATCTTCTCGGTTGCCTGTTTGGTGGGCAAGTATGATTACTCCAGTGGTGACTGTTTTGCCGAGACTTGGATGCATGCTACAAAAAATGGTGCGCTTACCGGTGCTGTCGGCGGCATGTTCTCCTACATTTCACAGCCTTGGGTTCCGCCCATGTGGGCCCAGGACGAGTTTGTTGACATTCTCACCGAACAGAAAAGCAACAACATCAAACGCACTCTTGGCGGAACGGCTATCAATGGTCTGTTTGGTATCTTCGACCATTACAGCACTTCAGATGCCTCAGCCGTCGGTACCTATCAAGCTTGGATTCTCTATGGTGACCCGTCGTTGATGCTGCGCACCAAAACGCCGCAGGCAATGACTGTCAGCCATGATGGCGTGGTTTTTCCAGGAGCATCTACCTACAACGTGACTGTCAGCAATGGCGACGGCGCTTTGGCCACTATCACCGATGCTGATCACAACATTTTGGGCAAAGCTACCGTCAGCAACGGCGTGGCTACCATCACCCTAAGCGGCTCTCCAGCCGTCGGCTCAGAACTCACGCTCTGCGTCTTCGGCTATAATAAGGTTACCAGTCTCAGCACTATTAGCGTCATCGCCCCCGATGGTCCATACCTCAGCCTTGCCGGCTTTACGCCAAACAGCGCTCTGGTTGGCATAGACACCGACCTGAGCCTTACCTTCAAGAATGTAGGTACCAATGCTACTACGGGTCTCACCACTGTTACCTTGTCTTCAAGCGATAACAATGTCACCTTTGTCGATGGTGCCAATACCGCTACCTTCGATGCTCTCGGTGCCGATGCCACCACTACACTGAGCGGCTTCAGGTTCCGTCTTAATTCGGCTGTGACCTTGGGTGCTCCTGTCATTTTGAACTACACCGCAGTCAATGGCGACAACACTTGGGAAGGCAGCTTCTCCATTGTTTCCGACCAGATTTTCACAGTGAATGTCGCTCCCAACAACGCCAACTACGGCACTGTCAGCAGTAGTGACGAATACAACTACAACGCACCATGCACCGTGACCGCCATGCCTGCCGATGGCTATATGTTTGTCAACTGGACTCAGAATGGGCAGGTGGTTTCCACCGATGCTGTATACACCTTCAACGTCACCAGCAATGCAAACTTGGTGGCTAACTTTGCTGAAGGCGTGATGATTGGCAGCGGTACTACAACTAACGAGTATCTGCCGAGCTACAACTATTATAAATACTCTCTTTCCGAGCAGATTTACACTGCAGCCGAGTTGGGCAACGCTGGCAGCATCACTAGCATAGCCTTCTATAATGGCGGTGCCGTGAAGACGCGTACCCTCGAATTCTATCTGAAGGCTACCGACAAGAACTCTTTCTCGAGTAAGGCCGACTGGATTGCTGTTTCGGCTTCTGATAAGGTGTTTAGCGGCAGTGTCACCATGGTGGCCGGTGCCTGGACAACCATCACCCTCGATACTCCGTTTGAATATGACGGTACATCCAACGTTGTTCTCGTGACTGATGACAATAGTGGCGCTTGGACCGGTTCTCCTCATATGACTTGTCGTGTGTTCAGTACAAATTCAAATCAGGCCATCTATGCGTACAGTGACGATACCAATTATAATCCGTTGTCACCACCGACTTCTTCAGAAAGTTACAATAATGTCTTAAAGGTAAAGAACCAGCTCATCATCACCAAGGAGTCAAGCGCCGTGGCTTGTCCGGCTCCTACGGGTTTGAGCGTCTCTGACATCACTAACAGCTCTGCCATCGTAAGTTGGGAAGGCGAAGCCGACAGCTACGAGTTGCAATATGCAAAAGCCCAAAAGACGCTTTCCTATGATTTTGAAGACGGTACACAAGGATGGACCCTTCTTAAAGGTACTACAGGAACTTCGCCACACAACTGGATGCACAACACAGAGTATGTAGCATACGACTCCAACGGAAGCCAGATAGTTCCCGTATGTCACAATTCTTCCTCCGGAATGATGCTGTCGGAATCCTATATTTCCGCCAGTACGCCAAATGGTTCTGGTTCAGCTGTCACTCCCGACAACTACCTCGTTTCTCCGCAGATACCTTTAGGCGGAAGCATCACCTTCTATGCAGCATCACGAATGAGCAACTATCCTGCCGAGAAGTTCTCAGTGTTGGTGTCAACGACAGGCAACAGCATCAGTGACTTCACGAATACTGAGCTGACAGTGACGTTGACTAATAACAGCTGGAAAGAATACACCGTTGACCTGAGTGCTTACAGCGGCAATGGCTATGTGGCCATCCGCCACTACGACTGCAACGACCAGCACCTGCTCTATATCGACGATGTTACCGTTGTTGGAGAAGAGATGACATGGACAACGGTGAACCCGGCTGCTAGCCCATGCACCTTGACCAACCTTGAGCCAGGCGCTGAGTATGCAGTGAAGGTGAAGTCGCTGTGTGGCGAAGATGGTGAAAGCAAATGGAGTACTATAGACTTTACCACTTTCAGCGGTCTGGTACTTGCCGACAACGCCACTAACAACAGCACCCTTATCAACACTCTTGTCAACAACAGTGACGTCAACAAAGACGTGATGCTGGTTGGCCGCACGCTCTATAAGGACGGCGAATGGAACACCCTCTGCCTGCCCTTCAACGTGACGCTGGCCGACAGCCCGCTCAGTGGTGCCACGGCCAAGACGCTGGCCGATGCCACGATGAACAATACACATGTGTCGCTGACCTTCGGCGAGGCTGTAACGGAACTCGAAGCTGGCGTGCCCTACATCATCAAGTGGGAGGGCGGCGACAACATTGTGAACCCCGAGTTTAAAAACGTCACCATCAGCGAGCCTGTGGGCCAGACCCTCTCGTTTGTCAATGGAAATGTGAAGTTCATCGGCTACTACGATGCCTTTGACATTACTCCTGACGACACCGACATCTACTACATGACCGCTGGCAGCACGCTGAAGCATACGGGTGTAAACCGCACGCTGAAGGCCTGCCGCGCCTACTTCCAGTTCTCAGCGGAAGCTATGAAGAGAATCCAGCAGTTCGTGCTCGATTTCGGCGGCGACGTGACTACGGGCATCATTTCAATTGACAATGAAAAATTGAACGAGAGCGGTTGGTACACTGTTGACGGCAAGAAGCTCGAACAGCAATTAAGTGAGAGAAGACCTGAGCTTGCTCGAGGTCTTCCGAACGGGAACGAGCTCGAGCAAAGCTCAAGGTCGTGATTAAGTGAGAGAAGACCTGAGCTCCAAATGCATTTACAATAACCGTCGCTTTGCGGCGGTTTTTTTTGTACCCAACCAAATTCTCTAAAACAGTAACCACGTGGGTTACTGACTGTAACCATGCGGGTTACTGGCAGTAACCCACGTGGTTACTAAAATTTCCAAAATTTAACTATTTGTGCGAAAGAGGTACGGACGAGAGGAAGAATGATTTAGTGCAGGCGGAGCACTAAGGGCAGATGGTCGCTGAAACCGCGCTGATAGCGGTAGCCGTTGTAAGTGCGGCGAGGCTTCCAACCTCCATAGGTATTTTCTGGTTCAAGGAGAAAGGTGGCGTCGTTGATGTAGACGGTGTCCATTCGCTCGGATAGGGTGGGAGAGAGCAGAATATGGTCTAAGGATTGCCATTCGCCGTGGTATCGGTACGTGCCCTTGGCGCGGCCTGAAGCTCCTGTGGCCTTGGCGCTGATGTTGACAAGGCCGGTTGCTTCCAGTGCCGCGAGCGAGGGACTGTCGGCATAGTCGTTGAAATCGCCAGCCACGATGACATTCTTCGTGATGAGCGTGTCGAGGGCTGCCGTGAGGATGTTGGTGACCTGCTGCCGATGCGGACGTGTCTCCAATTCGCCGTTATAGCGGCTTGGGGCGTGTACTATGAAGAGATGCAATGTGTCTCGTCGCTGTGTCTCGCCCTGCACGTAGAGAATCTGTCGCGTGGGACGCATGTTGGGCAAAGTCGGCACATCCAGGACGTCGTAGCACAGCGGGCGGAAGCGTGCAGGAAGATAGAGCAATGCCACGTCCAGACCGCGTACGTCGGGCGATTCGGTCATCAGATACTCATAGCCCGCATTGCGCAGCAGCGAACGCCGCGTCAGGTCTCTGGCCACCGTGTCGTTTTCTATCTCGATGATTGCCACCAGTGCAGGCAACTCCTCACTGCATGAGAGAATCTCCTGGCCCGTGGCGTTTAGCTTACGCCAGTAGCGCGTAGGCGTCCAGCGGCGCGAGCCCTCGGGCGTGAACTCTTCGTCCTGTTTCCCCTCATCGTGACGCGTGTCGAACAGGTTTTCACAGTTCAGCTCCACGAACACCTGCGCAGCTACGCTGTTAGATGTCAAATGAAAAAGGATAAATGATAAAACTGTCAGGAAAAAAGTCCGCATGGCTTTATCATTTATCATTTCTCATTTGTTCTTTAGGCCGAAGCCTGCTTAGCAGACTTTCTCAAGCCGTTTCATCATGGCAAACATGAAGATGGCGGCAACGAGGCAGATGACGAGGAAGACGCTCCAGCACACCCAGAGGGGTACGGCGCCCCACAGCAGACCGCCAACGACGACGAGCTGGTTGCCAATGGCGGTGGCTACGAACCAGCCGCCCATCATCATGCCCTTGTACTTCGGCGGTGCCACCTTCGACACGAATGAGATTCCCATCGGCGAGAGCAACAGCTCGCCGAAGGTGAGGATGAGATAGGTGCCGATGAGCAGGTTGGGAGTTACTTCGGCCACATGCATAGCCACGGGCTCGCCGTCAGGTCCTATCTCCGTCTGAGGCATGGGCAGGCCCATCGACCCGAAGGCCATCAGGGCGTAGGCGGCAGCGGCCACAATCATGCCGTAGGCAATCTTGCGCGGTGCCGACGGTTCCTTGCCTTTGGCAGACAGGGCACCGAAGATTGCCATTGAAACGGGCGTCAGCGCCACCACGTAGAAGGGATTAAACTGCTGGAAAATGGGAGCCTTGATGCCCAGCTCGCCTTCCAGCTGCGTGTACTTCCACACCAGCAGGCCTACAGCCACGATAATGATAGCGGCGGCAATGTAGCGCCCCTTCGGCGTCTTGCTCTGGAACAGGGCGAAGCCTGCATAGACGATGAAGATGATAAGCACGAGGTTCCACACGTCGAAGGCCATGCTCTGTACACCTTCCACGGTGTGGTCGGTAAACTCGTCGGCGAAGTAGGTCAGCGACAGGCCGTTCTGGTGGAATGCCATCCAGAAGAAGATGACCACGGCGAACACCAGGCACAGTGCCACGATGCGCTGCTTGGTCTCTTCCTTCGTCAGCTCAGGCACATTCTCCTCTTTCAGCTTTCCACTTTCCGCTTTCTTCTTTCCTCCCTCAGTGTGGCGGAAGGTGCTGCGGAAGATGTAGTAGATGGCGATGGAGAGAATGAGCGAGGCGCAGGCCACGGCAAACGAGAAATGGTAGGCGTCGTTGCTGGAGTAGCCCAGCGATGTCTCAGCCCACTCCTTGATCTTGATGGCTGCAGTCGGAGCAAAGAGTGCGCCGATGTTGATGGCCATGTAGAAGATGGAGAAGCCGGCATCGCGCTTGTCGGCATACTTCGGGTCGTTGTAGAGGTCGCCCACCATCACCTGCAGGTTGCCCTTGAACAGGCCGGTGCCGAAGCCGATGAGCAGCAGGGCTGCCAGCATGACCACGAGGGCCGTGGTGTCGCCGCCCAGAGGAACAGAGAGCAGCAGGTAGCCGAGGAACATGATGATGATGCCCGTGGTGACCATTTTGCCGAAGCCGAACTTGTCGGCCATGATGCCGCCGATGAGCGGGAAGAAGTAGACGAGCATGAGGAACGAGCTGTAGATGGTGCCGGCCATGCCTGCCGACAGTCCGTAGTTCGCTCTCAGGAACAGTGCAAAGACAGCGAGCATGGTGTAATAGCCGAAGCGCTCGCCGGTGTTGGCCAGTGCCAACGCGAAAAGTCCTTTAGGTTGGTTTTCGAACATGATGATTTGTTTTTTAGTTGTTATTTATATTATATTATATGTACGCGTGAATCAGTATTTGCGGAAGAACATTCGGAGCAACTCGCTCTGCAGCGTCATGTTGGAGGACGAGAGATGCAGCACCTGCAGCGTCTCGCTGAGATGGGTCAGGCCGTAGTAGTAGAGTGTGGCGGGGTTGGTGACGATGCTGTCGGAGATGACGCGGTTGTTGGCCACGGGATCTATGAGTGTCAGCGTGTTGCCGTCATGCTTGAAGTGGAAGATGATCTGTGGTTGATTGTTCGTCAGGTCGCGTATTTCCAGCAGGTCGGTCTGCACAGCCCAGAAAATCATCTTCTCCTTCATGTCGGTGCTGTGTCCGTTGGCCAGCGTGTCAACAGAGGTGAGCTGCCAGAAGCCGTCCAGTGC
This sequence comes from uncultured Prevotellaceae bacterium, assembly GCA_902778535.1. GTDB lineage: Bacteria > Bacteroidota > Bacteroidia > Bacteroidales > Bacteroidaceae > Prevotella. The sequence goes on along the minus strand of CACYYG010000009.1, from coordinate 96,373 downwards.
CCCGTTGTGGGAGGTGTGGAACTTGTCGCAGGCGCAGAGCACGCTCAATAGCGCAAAAATGATGATACGTGAAAGAATCTTCATGGTCAGAATGCTGGCTTTTTCTTTTTGAAGTTGATATTCATCTGGCGGCCAATGGTCAGCTGCACACCGGTATTGTTGCCCAACAGCCTGCCATGGTCGGTGGCCACGGCGCCGCGCACGCTCCATCCCTTGAGTTTGCTGTGCTGCGGAAAGACGTAGGCGGCTTCTGCCAGCAGACTGACATTGCGGCGTGGGTCGGCATAAGGGATTTTGTAGGTGCCGAGGCCATGCTGCCAAGTGGCCAGCAGACGGTAGTGAAGGCCTTCGAAGGGCGTACCGCTGATACCGAAATGCCAGGCTGTGAAGCGGTTGTTCTGTACGTAGATGGTGCCGTCGCCGTTGTAGAGTGGCGAGCGGTAGAGCGGATTGCCCATCACCTGTCCCCAGTGCTGCCAGCCGGTAAAGATGAAGTGATTGTAGTTGTCGTCGATGCCGCTCACATGGTCGCTCATAATGCGTGTATGGTCATGGTAGACGGGACCGCTCTGATACTTTGTCGTGAGATATTCGGCCACCACTGTCTGCACCCAGCGACAGCGCTTCAGGCGCAGTTCCAAGCCAATCTGCATGTCACACAGGTCATACACGAGCCAGTTGAAGTGCTCCCATTTGTCCCACTTCTCACCTGTGCCGTAGCCGTCGTAGTCGAGGAAGAACAGACCAGACTGGTCTTCGAAGAAATGGTCGACATAGATTGAGGCACCGAAAGCCTTGCCTTCGTAGTTGACGCGTGCCAGCAGACTGCCCACGTGGTTACCCTCCTTGTTGCGGTAATCGGTTTCATTGGCTTCGGAGCTGCTTGGGAAGAAGGCGTGCAGATAACTCATAAACCCCGACTCGTTTTTGAGAATGCCCTTAGTGACCCTTTTCATGTAGCTGGTTCCGGCAAACTGACAGCCCATTTCCAGGCCGAGCTCCAGTTGCAGCGGCTTGTCGTCGGGGCCGATGCGCAGGTAGCCGGCCTTCGTGTGTAGCATGGTCTTCTCAGTATAGCGCTCCTGACGGTGGGTGAAGTCAACCTGCCAGTCGTCGTCGGTGGTCTTGCCGTAGAAGATAAACCCCTTGAAGCCAAGCCAGTGGTTTAGCCCGGGCACGTCCCAGTAGTCTTCCAGCTCTATGCGCACTCCTGGAACAGGACGGGCATTGATGCCCAGCGTCTGTGCTCCGCTGCTCAGCTCCTGATTCCTCAGCTCCATAGGCTGCTCCTTGGCGCCAATGGTCAGCAGGCCTTTCTTCCAGCCTATCTCGCCGTAGAGCTGCTGCACCACCATCTTGCTGGTGAAGCCCGTAGCTGCGGCCACATCGGCACAGACGCCGCGCCGCCACTGGCGCAGCGAATCGGCCTCGGCGGGACGTGACAGTGCAACACGAAGGTAACCGTTGGTCTTTTCCAGCGAACTCAGTCCGTAGCGGTTGGCTTGTAGCCACAGCGGAGTGTACTCACCTGAAGACGTGGTGAGTTCTGCCTCTGTTCGCAGCTGCAGCTGTGCGCTGACCGTCAGTGTGAGTATCAGTCCTAACAGCGCTGAAAAGAGCCTTCTTCTCATTATTTATTATAAAGGACGTGCAAAGATACTAATAAGCGAGAGAATATCCAAATTTTTAGGGATTTTCCCCCGCCAAATTAGGGAAAATCCTTTGCGGGGGTGCAAAAAACACGCTACTTTTGCAACAGAAACAATAAAACAGCATGTCAAACCATTTAAACAATACAACTATGAAGAAGATGATGTTTACCCTGATGGCTTTCCTGACGATAGCAGTGAACGCCAGCGCCATGTCCTACGAGCAGGCTCGCGAGGAGGCCCTCTTCCTCACCGACAAGATGGCTTATGAGCTCAATCTGACGGATGCTCAGTATGAGGCCGCCTACGAGATAAACCTCGACTACCTGATGGGTGTCACCAGCGAGTACGACGTGTACGGTCCCTACTGGGAGCGCCGCAACCTCGACCTCAGCTACATCCTGTTCTCATGGCAGTGGGATTTGTATCGTGCAGCCCACTATTTCTACCGTCCGTTGTTCTGGGAGCGCGGCTATTGGCATTTCGGCATCTACGCCCGCTATCCGCATCGCGACTACTTCTACTTCGGACGTCCGCACTTCTACAACACCTACCGTGGCGGTCACAGCTGGCGCATGAACAACGGCCGCAGCTTCTATGAGGGCCGTCGTGACTTCTACCGTCCCGGTCATGTCACTCGCGACACCCACTTCGGTATGCGCAGCGGATGGGATCGTGGCGACTACCGCCCGCAGCCCGGTGGAGGCCGTCACAGCTCGACGCACATCACTGGCGGTGGCCCCGGCAATCCTCCTGCTGGCAACGGCAATCGCGGCAGCTTCGGCAACGGCAATCGCGGCAGCTTCGGCAACGGCAATCGCGGCAGCTTCGGCAACGGCAACCCTGGCGGTGGTCCCGGCAATCGCGGCAGCTTCGGCAACGGCAACCCTGGCGGCGGTCCCGGCAATCGCGGCAACTATGACGGTGGTTCTGGCAATCGCGGCAGCTTCGGCAGCGGTAACCCCGGCGGCGGCCCCGGCAACAATGGTGGCGGCGCAGGCCCTGGCACTCGCGGCAGCTTCGGCAGCGGTAACCCCGGTGGTGGCTCTGGTTCCTTCGGCGGCAGTCGTTCCAGCGGTTCCTTCGGTGGCACCCGTTCCACTGGCGGTTCAGTAGGCGGCAGCACTCCCAGCACCGGCAGTCGTTCCGGTGGCTCCTTCGGCGGCGGCCGTTCTACGGGCGGCTCTGTAGGCGGCGGTGCCACACGCGGAGGCGGCGCAGGAGGCGGCGGACATCGCGGAGGATTCGGCGGATCACGCAGATAATTGTCAGGCGTATGCTTTAATTTCGTACACACCGTGTGTATCTTTCGTACACACGGTGTGTATTTTTAGTACACACGGTGTGTATTTTTCGTACACACGGTGTGTACGAAATGAAACCATCATCCTTTTAACGACAGTACGGCTTTGCAGTGAATTTTTGCAAAGCTATTTTTTTCTTTGTCGCTTATTTTTTTTTCTCCAAAAGGTTGGCAGTTTCGTTTTTTTGTTTTATCTTTGCACAAATATTATCTATTAATCACTAAAAATCTACTTATGGACAAAAAGCTGTTACTTGCGGCGATGGCACTATGTGCCACCTCGGCCTTGCAGGCTCAGGAGGTGGACTCGCTGGCCATCGACGTGCAGAACGAGCAGGCGTTCACCTTTACGGAGGCACAGTTAGTTGAGGAGGACAACGTGGCGCAGAATGTCACCGTCATCTCCTCCAACCGCAATGTCTATGCCAGCGAGGTGGGTTATCGCTTCTCGCCTGCAAGGTTCAAATACCGCGCTTTCGGCTCGAAGTACAACGACATGTACATCAACGGCAATCCCGTAAACGACATTGAGCGCGGTGAGTTTCGCTACTCCTTCGTCGGCGGACTGAACAATCAGACACGCTCGCAGGAGTCGGCGCTGCCTTTCGAGGACAACACCTTCGCAATGAGCGGCATGGGCGGAGCCAGCAACTACAATTTCCGGCCGTCGAGCTTTGCTACTGGAGGAAGGGCCAGCGTGGCAGGAGCCAACCGTAACTACAACACTCGCGTGATGTACACCTACAACACGGGCCTGATGGAGAACGGATGGGCGCTGACCGGCAGTCTCACCTACCGCTGGGGCGACGGTATCGGCTTCGTTGAGGGCACGAGCTACAATTCGCTGAGTTATTTCCTTGGCGCTGAAAAACGCCTGAACGACGCACACTCCGTGTCGCTGGTCACTTTTGGCAATCCCACAGAGCGCGGCACGCAGGCAGCTTCGACCGACGAGATGTATTGGATGGCCAACGACCGCCAGTATAATTCCGTGTGGGGCTATCAGGACGGCAAGAAGCGTAACTCGCGTATTGTGAAGGACTTTGCACCCGCGGCACTCTTTACCTGGGACTGGAACATCGACCAGGACACAAAGCTCGTCACGTCGCTCTTGGGCAAGTATTCTATGTACAGCAGCAGCCGACTGAACTATAACAATACGTCAAATCCCGCACCCGACTACTACAGCGGCATGCCCAGCGCCTACTACGATGTATGGGAGCCGTTCCAGGGTGACCAGGATGCTATTGCAGTGGCCAACTGGCAGGCTGCCTACGACTATTTCACCGCTTCGAAGGAGAACCGTCAGGTGCAGTGGGACAAGATGTACTATGCCAACCGCATGGCCAACTACCAGGGTGCCGATGCTATGTACTACGTACAGCGCTATCACGACGACCAGATGGCACTCTCGCTCTCAAGCTATCTCGACAAGCAGCTTTCGAAGAACTCGCAGCTGCACGCCGGCATCCAGCTCTCGACCAACAAGGGCATGCACTATCAGACGATGGATGACCTGCTGGGCGCATGGTCGTTCCACAATGTCAACACCTACGTCATCAAGGACTTCGGCGAAGGCGGCAATGAGGCTCAGTATGACCTGAACAACCCCAACAAGTCTGTCAAGGAGGGCGACCGCTTCGGCTACGACTACAACATCTTCGTCAACAAGGCACAGGCCTGGGCTGGATACTCTGTCGACCTGAGCCGTGCACACGTCTTCGTCAACGGACGCATTGCCGGCACAACCATGCAGCGCGAAGGTAAGATGCGCCACGGCTTGGCCTATTTCTTCGACGAGAACACTCAGCAGTGGGTAGACAACTCCTACGGCAAGAGCAAGACGGCCAGCTTCCTCGACGGAGGCGGCAAGGCCGGCATCCACTTCAACTTGGGCAAGGGCCACGCCTTCATGCTGGGCGGCGGCTATGAGCTGAAGACGCCTGCGCCGCGCACCGCCTTCCAGGCCGAACAGATCAACAACGACTTCGTGCGCAACCTGAAGAACGAAAAGGTGCTCTCGGCCGAGGTGGGCTACCAGCTGAAGAACTCAATCGTCAAATTGAACATCAACGGATACTACAGCAAGCTGAAGGATGTCACCGAGCAGAACATGTTCTACAATGACAATTACAACACCTTCACCTACGTCTCGCTGACTGGTATCGAAAAGGAATATTACGGCGTGGAGGCTGGCTTGAACATCAAGGCCACTGAATGGCTGAACATCAAGGCCCTGGCCACTATCGGCGAAGCCAAGTACACCAATAACGCCGACCTGAACTTTGTGCAGGCCAGCGACGGTCACGAATACATTGACAAATGTCTGAACAAGGGCATGCGCGAGGGCAATACCCCGCTCAGCGCTTTCAGCCTTGACCTCAGTTACCACGCCAATGGCTGGTATATCGACCTCATTGGTAACTACTACGACCGCATCTACCTATACTATACGCCTGTTACGCGTATGTACAAGTATCTTATAGGTCAGATGAATGCCTATGACAATGAGGGCAACCTTACCAACATTCCCGACCAGGCTAAGGGACACGGAGGATTCATGCTCGATGCCAGCATCGGTCGCCAGTTCCGCCTCGGACACGGACGCCGCCTCGGCTTCAACCTCATGCTCACCAACATCCTCAACAACACGAGCATTGTGACTGGCGGACGTGAGCAGAGCCGTATCGATTTGGACGAGACAGGAGCCACCATTCGCAACTACTCGTTCCAGAACAGTCCCTACAAGTTCTACGCTAATGGTGCCAACGGCATGTTCATGGCCACCTACTACTTCTAAGTAATTGAAGATTGAAGATTGAAGATTGAAAATTGAAAATTATGAAAACGAAGATAAAGAGCAGACAGTGGGTGATAGGTTTATCATTAATCATTTGTCATTTGTCATTCAGCTTAGCGCTGACCTCTTGTCAGAAAGACTGGGAAGACCCGGTGAACGTTCCCTACGGCAACAACAATATCAGCGAAGAGAATATCATCACTATTGCTGAGCTGAAGACCCTGTATCCCAATGTCTTTGCCTCGACCGACGCCAACAAGCAGATTACCGAGAACATCAAGATTCGCGGACTCGTTTCTGGCAACGACATCGGCAGCAACCTTTACAAGCAGTTCTCCTTGCAGGACGAGACGGGCGCGCTCATCGTCGCCGTCAACCAGAGCGGCCTGAGCGGATTCCTTGCCCTCGGACAGGAAATCATCATCGACTTGAAAGACCTCTACATCGGCGGCTATCGCAAGCAGCCCGAGTTAGGACAGCCCTACAACGGCTCCAGCATAGGCCGCATGAATAAGGACATCTTCCAGAAACACTTCAGAATTGTCGGCACGCCCGATCCCTCGAAGCTTACTCCCATCGAGTTTGACGAGAAGATGAATAAGGATGAGAACTGCGGCAAACTGGTTGTCATCAAGAATGTCACCTTTACCGACGCCAACGGCACCAACACTTTCGCTCCCAGCGACGGCAGCGCTACCGTGGTGGGTGGCTGTGTCAACCGCAACATCAAGATCAACGACGAAAAGTCGAATGTGGTCATCCGCACCAGCACCTACGCCAGGTTTGCTTCCCTCACGCTTCCTTACGATAACGTAAACAAGAAGCCTAAGAGGTGCAACATCACCGGCATTGCCACACGCTATGCCAGCGGCAGCAACGACACCTGGCAGATTCTCATTCGCCAAGAGAGTGACATCGAGGTGTTGGAGTAGATTGAATATTGATAATTGAAGATTGAAAACTGTAAAATGCAAAAAGATATGAAAAAACTATTCAGCAAATTGATGCTTGTGGCCATGGCGGCCATGACATTCACCGCTTGTGAGGATGTGCCTGAGCCTTATGGCAAGCCTTACGAAAAGGGAGGCGGAAACACAGAGATCGAGGGTGCCAAGGGCACGGGTACGAAGGACGATCCCTTCAACGCTATCGCTGCCCTGAACTATGGCAACGGCCTGGCATCAGGCGAGATTTCTGGCGACTACTACTACATCAAGGGAAAAGTGGTCAGCGTAAAGGAGGAGTTCACTACGCAATACGGCAACGGCACGTTCTACATTTCTGAGGACGGCACCTCCACCAACCAGTTCTATGCCTACCGTGTGATGTATCTTGGCAACAAGAAGTTTGCCAACGGCGACACACAGATTGCAGTGGGTGACGATGTGGTTGTCTGTGCAAAGATTACCAACTACAACGGTACCATCGAGACCGTGCAGAAGGAGGGCTTCCTCTATGAACTCAACGGCGAGAACCGCGGCGGCGAGCCTAACAATAGCAGCGACAATGAGGGCACTCCCACTGGCGACGGCACCCTCGAGAATCCCTACAATGCAGCTGCAGCTATTGCCTACTGTAAAGAAGTGGGCGACACCGAGAGTCCGAAGGATGTCTACATCAAGGGCAAGGTGGTCAGCGTCACCGAGTCGTATAGCACGCAGTATGGCAATGCAACGTTTGTCATCAGCGACGACGGCACAGCCGCTACAACTGGTTTCACAGTCTTCCGCGCTCTCTATCTGGGCAACAAGAAGTACACCAGCGGCGACCAGATCAAGGAGGGCGACGAAGTGATAGTCTGTGGCAAGGTGACCAACTATCGTGGCAACACGCCTGAGACCGTGCAGAACAAGGCATTCCTCTACTCGCTGAATGGCAAGAGCGAGGGCGGTGACACTCCGCAGCCCGGTGGTGAGGCCAAGGGTTCTGGCACGCTGGAAGACCCCTACAACGCTGCTGCTGCCAATGCCTTTACGAATGCACTGGCTGCCGATGCTAAGTCTGACAAGGACATTTATATCAAGGGTAAGATTATCGACATCGAGGAGAAGAACCAGTTCAACACCCAGTATGGCAACTGCACGTTCTACATCTCTGACGACGGCACCGACAGCGGCGACAAGTTCTACGTCTTCCGCACACTCTACCTCGGCAACGTGAAGTACACAGGTGGCGACCTGCCGAAGAAGGGCGACGAGGTCATTATCTGCGGCAAGGTGACCAACTACAAGGGCAACACTCCCGAAACCGCGCAGAACGAGAGTTATATCTACTCACTCAACGGTAAGACCGAAGGCGGCGGCACCAATCCGCAGCCCGGCGGTGAGGTGAAGAAGGTGACGGTGGCTGAGTTCAATGCTGCAGCTGTCAGCAACGACGTGTGGTACGAGCTGAAGGGCAAGGTCACGAACCTGAAGGAAGGCGATATCTACGGCAACTTCGACCTGGTTGACGAGTCTGGCTCCGTCTATGTCTACGGCCTGCTGTCAGAGAAGGGCGGTGAGAAGAAACTGTTCCAGGATTTGGTGGCCGCCAAGGGCATCAAGGAAGGAAGCACCATCACCATCATCGGCAACCGTGGCGAGTACAATGGCAAGATTGAGGTGATGAACGCCTACTTCGTCAGCATCGAGGCTGGTGGCGGCGATAACCCCAACCCGAATCCTGGCGGCGAAGTCCAGTCGGTCACCGTAGCACAGTTCAATGCTGCTGCAGTGAGCAATGACGTGTGGTATCAGCTGAAGGGCAAGGTGGCCAATCTGAAGGATAACGACCAGTATGGTAACTTCGACTTGGTCGACGAGACAGGCACTGTCTATGTCTACGGTCTGCTGTCAGAGAAGGGCGGCGAGAAGAAGAAGTTCCAGGATTTGGTGGCCGCCAAGGGCATCAAGGAAGGAAGCACCATTACTATTATTGGCAATCGTGGCGAATATAATGGTAAGATTGAGGTGATGAACGCCTACTTTGTGAGCATCGAGGCAGGCGGCGGCGATAATTCTGGTGGCGGCGACAATACAGGCGGTGGAGAAACGGCAGGTGAAGGCTCATATTCTCAGCCATACAATGTCGCTGCAGTTATAGCTAACGGCACTTCAAACACCAAGACTGGTGTGTACGTCAAGGGATACATCGTTGGATGGGTTAGCGGACAGGTGCTTGCTTCAGGTGCAGCGTTTAATAGCGAATGTACGGTAAAGACTAATATTCTGATAGCGGACAAAGCTTCTGAAACAGATGTGAATAACTGTGTACCAGTGCAGCTTCCAAACAACGCCGTGCGAACAGGCCTTAACCTGCAGGATCATCCGGAATTCTATGGTAAGGAGGTTGTACTATATGGAAATCTGGAGAAGTATTTCGGAGCCGCAGGCATTAAAAGTGTCACATACGCCGAAAGTAATGGACAGCAAATAGGTACTAAGCCATAGAACTAAATTGATAGAGATTAGAAATCTCCAAGAATCTAATATAAAAGCAATGGAATGTCGCATTTGTGTTAGGTTTTTGGAGATTTTTGTTTATGAACACAGAAACGATGAAGAAAATAGTATTGATAACAGGAGCAACAAGCGGCATCGGCCTGGCTTGTGCAAAGAAATTCGCTGAGAATGGCGACAAACTGATTCTGACAGGTAGAAACGAGCGCCGTCTGGCCGACATCAGGAAAGAATTGACAGAGAAAGGAACGGAGGTGCTGACGCTTGCCTTCGACGTGAGAGACCGTGAGGAGGCCGCAAGAATGATCAGCGCCCTGCCTGTCGAATGGCAGCAGATTGACGTGCTGGTCAACAATGCCGGGCTTGCATTGGGGCTGGAGCCAGAGTATGAAGGCAACCTTGATGAATGGGAGACAATGATTGACACGAACATCAAGGGTCTGCTCACAATGACCCGTCTTATCGTGCCAGGCATGGTGGAACGCAATCGCGGTCATATCATCAATGTGGGTTCAGTAGCTGGCGATGCTGCCTATGCCGGCGGCAATGTCTATTGCGCCACAAAGGCTGCCGTGAAGGCACTCACTGACGGCTTGCGCATTGACGTGGCCAACACTGCTATCCGCGTCACCAACCTGAAGCCCGGCCTCGTAGAGACGAATTTCAGCAATATCCGCTTTCATGGCGACAACGACCGTGCCGCCAATGTCTATAAAGGCATCCAGCCGCTGACTGGCGATGACATCGCAGACGTGGCCGTCTATGCCGCCAATGCACCTGCTCATGTCCAGATAGCCGAGGTGCTGATTCTGGCCACCCATCAGGCCAGTGGCAGCGTGATAGTAAGGAAAAACCAGTAAGATGCCATTCTGTCAAAGGTGCTGGGCTGCATCAAGGGGCGAGCGGAGTATTTGTCCTATGGTGTAGCCTTCAGCAGCGGCTGCCTGTTCCAGCTGTGGCCGGAAGAAGTGTGCCACGCTACCCACGGCGTTGATGGGCAGATGGGGACGACGGTAGGGCGCAAGGTTGTGCCGGATGAACAGTTGGAAATTCTGCACGACAACCTCCTGCACCGATGGCTGGTCGAGATGCTGGCGGATGTAGGGGCAGAGCGAGGCGAGCCATCGGTTAGCCATCGGTTGCCGGTAAACACGCTCGATGACGTTGGCCATATTCAGTTTGAGAAATTGCTCAAACTCTTCTTTGGCTCCTTCGTATAACCTGTTCTTGTAGAGCGCATTGAGGAACATCCGGCCCATCACGGCACCGCTACCCTCATCGCCTAAGATATAGCCCAGTGGCGGCGTGTTCTGAATGATGTGCTTGCCATCGAAAAGACATGAGTTGGCCCCTGTGCCGAGGATGCACGCCAGTCCCTCCTCCTTGCCGCAGAGGGCACGGGCGGCACCCAGCATGTCGCTCTTCGCCTCGATGCTGGTGGCCTTGGGGAATACCTGCGCCAGCAGTCGCTCCATCCGCTCTTCCTGTTCAGGACGGACGCCTGCACCGTAGAAGCGGATGGTTTGGGGGTGAGAGGTGAGAGGTGAGAGGTGAGAGAGCAGTTCATTGTTGAGGATGGCGATGATGGTGTCGTCGTCCTGATGGATGGGGTTGATGCCCTGTGTACTGATGCGCTTGCTGCCAATGAGCCAGTCGGTCTTTGTGCTGCCGCTGTCAGCTATGATGGTCCCGTTACTCATATTATTGTCTGACTTTTCGTGCATATTCATTGTAGCGTGCACGGATGCGGTCGACGTAGTCAGCCGTTTCGGTGCCGCGCATATAGCCGTAGTGCACCAGCGTGTCCTGGTAATACTGCGGGTCTTTCAGCTTCAGCACATATTCCCGCACGTCGTCCCATCGCTGCGCGTTGCGGTTGTCGCGGGCAGCTAAGCGCATGGCATCCTGTATGTGTGAGATGCCGCCGTTGTAGCTGGCCAACACCATGTTCTGCCGCTCGGTGCGGTCGTGGATGTAGTTGAACTCGTGCTCCAATTCGTGCAGATAGCGTGTGGCGGCGGCAATGTTCTGCTCAGGGTCGTAAATCATGTCGCGTGGCAAGCCGAGATGGTCGGCGGTCTTCGGCATGATTTGCATCAGACCCTTTGCACCTGCCCATGAAACAGCCTCGGGGTCGAAGGTCGACTCCTGATAGCACTGCGCTGCCAGCAGACGCCAGTCCCATCCTATGCCTCGGCTGTAGCGCTTGAACATTTCGTCGTAGAGCGAGATGACGCCACGGCGCAGCATCGGCGCATGAACTCGGCGTGTCACTCGGCGCTGTGTCAGCATCTGGCGCTCCGTTTCTTTGGCGTCGGCCAGGAGCTGTGGGTGGTACCATTCGTTCAAGGCATTCTGCAGTTCAGGCTTGCCGTTGCCTATCATCCAGCCAAACGCCGTACTGTCAGAAGTGATTGACAGTGCACCGAAATCAGCATCTTTGCCGGCATGGAGACGCCGCAGCAGTTCGGTAGTGTCGCGGCACACCTCTATGCGCAGGCGCACGCCGAGATGGCTGGCGAACTGCTCTGCCAGCAGGTAGTGCACGCCAAGATGCGAGCCCTGGTAGTCGTAGTAAGTGTCGGGGCCTGTCAGCGTCAGGGCAATCATCTCGCCCGTCTGCTCAATCTGCGGCAAGTCATAGATGTCGCTTGCCGTTGTCTCGCCCTGCCAAGGAGGCACTGTGCTTTCCTTCCGCTTTGTGCAGGCCGCCACTGCCGTCAAGACGATGATTAAAAGGATGATTCTTTTCATTTATTCGGCCGCAAAAGTAGCAAAAAAGAATAATCCACGCAAATTTTTTGTCTACGAAATGCCCAATCAGTCCGACCCTGTCGAATGTATTAACTAGACGGGGTATCACCTCCGCAACATTTTATAAAGATTTTTTACCAAAAAAACAGGTCTTCGGAAAAAGCCAATCTGGAGAGAATGAGGGTGAATACGACACCCGAAAACGGACGTTTTTCTTGATTACACAGACTTTCATGGGCTCCTCCGAGCAGTAGAAAAGCTGAAAATCTGCACAATTCGTGACAATTGTGCAATTTTTTAGCGTCGAAAAGGGGTTATTTTTGATTTTTTGTAGGCTCTTTATATTCAAAAAGCGGCTCCGCATGAAAAAAAGTCAATGGGTTTTTTTCATGCGGATGATGGTTTTTTTTGCGGGAAAGCTCGCTATGAGCACAAAAATGCTTTAACTCATTGTCTATCAGTCGAATAGTCAACTATGCTCATTTTGCAAAAAAAACGGCCAAGGAATTGTTTGGTGGAGAATTTTCGAGTTATGAGGGTAGATGATTGCCGTTTTTGTAAAGAAAAATGACAAAACCGGTTCCAAAAGTCTGCGCGCGGCCATACACTTACAGCAGGAAAAAACAAGGGCGCATTTTTGGCTTGTTCGCATAATTGTTGTACCTTTGCAGCGTTTTATCAATGTTTATTATGGTAATTAGAATTGCTGTTCAATCAAAGGGACGCCTCTTCGAGGACACGATGCACCTGCTGACCGAAGCTGACATCAAGGTGGGCGGCTCGAAGCGTACCCTGCTTGTCGGCGCTCAGAACTTCCCGCTGGAAGTGCTTTACCTGCGCGACGACGACATCCCTCAGAGTGTGGCTACTGGCGTTGCCGACATCGGCGTGGTGGGCGAGAATGAGTTCGTGGAGCGCGGTGCCGAAGCCGACATCGTTTCGCGTCTGGGTTTCAGCCGCTGCCGTTTGTCGCTGGCCATTCCTAAGGACATCGACTACTCAGGATTAGAGTGGTTCGAAGGTAAGAAGATAGCCACATCCTATCCCGTCATTCTTCAGAAGTTCCTCGACGACCATCATATCCATGCCGAGATACACGTCATTACCGGCAGCGTGGAAATCAGCCCGGGCATAGGCTTGGCCGATGCCATCTTCGACATTGTCAGTAGCGGCTCGACGCTCGTCAGCAACAACCTGCGCGAGGTGGAGGTGGTGATGCAGAGCGAGGCCCTGCTCATCGGATATCCCAAGATGGAGCAGGAGAAGCGCGACATTCTGGAGCAGATGCTGTTCCGCTTCGAGGCCGTGCGTCAGGCCGAGGATAAGAAGTATGTTCGCATGAATGCACCGAAAGCCCGTCTGCAGGAAATCATCAACGTGCTGCCCGGCCTGAAGAGTCCTACTGTGATTCCCTTGGCCGACGACGAATGGTGCTCTGTGCACACCGTGCTGGACGAACACCGCTTCTGGGAAATCATTGGACAGCTGAAGGAACTCGGCGCTCAGGGCATCCTTGTTACTCCGATTGAGAAAATGATTCTGTAAAGGCCTCCCAAGTCCCTCCTAAGGAGAGGATGTTCATACAGATAAAAAACGAAAATGAAGATATACAAATATCCGCAAAGGGAGCAGTGGGCTGAGATAACGGCACGTCCGCACCTCGACCACACGCAGCTGCAGCAGACGGTGAGCGCTGTGCTCAGCGATGTGCGTCAGCGTGGCGACGAGGCAGTGCTCGACTATGAGGAGCGCTTCGACCATGTGCGCCTGCAGTCACTTGCCGTTACCGAGGCTGAGATGGACGAGGCCGAGCAGCTGGTCAGTACTGAACTGAAGGACGCCATCCGTCTGGCCCACCAGAATATTTATAAGTTCCACGAGGCGCAGCGCTTCAGCGAGGTACGCGTAGAGACGCAGCCGGGCGTCGTCTGCTGGCAGAAGAGCGTGGCCATCGAGAAGGTGGGCCTCTACATCCCAGGCGGCACGGCACCGCTTTTCAGCACTGTGCTCATGCTGGCTACGCCGGCCAAGATTGCCGGATGTCAGGAGTGTGTGCTCTGCACACCGCCCAACCGTGAGGGCAAGGTGAATCCTGCCATCCTTGTCGCTGCTCGTACGGCTGGCGTCAGTGCCATCTACAAGGCCGGCGGCGTACAGGCTATCGGAGCAATGGCTTACGGCACTGAGAGCGTGCCCAAGGTCTTCAAGATTTTCGGCCCGGGCAATCAGTATGTGATGGCTGCCAAGCAGCAGGTGAGTCTTGGCGACGTCGCCATCGATATGCCTGCAGGCCCTTCAGAAGTCTGCGTGTTGGCTGATGAAAGTGCCAACGCTGCCTTTGTCGCTGCTGATTTGCTGTCGCAGGCCGAGCATGGCATCGATTCGCAGGTGCTGCTCATCACGACGAGTGAACAGCTCCTCGCTGATGTTCAGGTCGAAGTAGAGCGTCAGCTGAATCTCCTTCCACGCAAGGACATCGCCCAGAAAGCCCTTGACAACAGCCGCAGTGTGCTCGTCGGTTCTGCCGATGAAATGATGGCTCTGAGCAATGCCTACGCACCTGAACATCTGATCATTCAGACACACGACTACGATGAGTTGGCCACGAAGGTCATCAATGCCGGCAGCGTCTTCCTCGGCCCATACGCTTGCGAGAGTGCCGGCGACTATGCCAGCGGCACCAATCACACACTGCCTACGCATGGTTATGCCACAGCCTATAGCGGCGTCAATCTCGACAGCTATTGCCGCAAGGTCACTTTCCAGCACCTCAACGAAGAGGGCGTGCGCCGCATAGGGCCTGCCGTTGAGCTGATGGCTGAGGCCGAACAGCTTGATGCCCACAAGAATGCGATGACAATCAGACTGAAAAGCCTATAAAAGATGAAACCATTAGAACAACTGGTAAGACCTAATATATGGAGCCTCGCGCCCTATAGCTCGGCACGCGACGAATACTCCGGTCACGAGGCGCACGTCTTCCTCGATGCCAACGAGAGTCCCTACAACACGCCGATGAACCGCTATCCCGATCCTTTGCAGCGCGAGCTGAAAGAGCTGATGGCATCGGTAAAGGGCATACCCGCCAACTATACGTTCTTAGGCAACGGCAGCGACGAAGCCATCGACCTGCTCTATCGCTGCTTCTGCCGCCCTGGCGTCGACAATGTAGTGGCCATTGAGCCTACCTACGGCATGTATCGCGTCTGTGCCGACATCAACGATGTGGACTACCGGCCCGTGCTGCTCGATGAGCATTTCCAGATGCAGGCCGACAAGCTGCTGGCCGCCTGTGATGACAAGACGAAACTCGTCTGGATATGCAGCCCCAACAATCCTACGGGCAATGATATGAATCGCGAGGAGGTGTTGAAGGTTATCAGCAAATTCCAGGGTATCGTCGTAGTTGACGAAGCATATAGCGACTTCTCCCGACAGCGCCCTTTGCGCTTTGAGCTGCCGCAGCATCCTAATCTCGTGGTGCTCAACACGATGAGTAAGGCGTGGGCCAGCGCCGCCATTCGTCTGGGAATGGCCTTCGCATCGCCCGACATCATCGGCCTTTTCAACAAAGTGAAATATCCTTACAACATCAATCAGCTCACGCAGCAGCAGGCTATGACGGCTTTGCAGGCCCGCTTTGACGTAGAGGCATGGGTGCAGCTCATCCTTCGGGAGCGTGTGCAGATGATGGATGCTTTCCGCCAGTTGCCAATTTGCAAAGAGGTGTTCCCTTCGGATGCCAATTTCTTCCTGACGCGTGTCACCGATGCGCAGGCCATCTACAATTATCTGGTGGAACAGGGCATCATCGTGCGCAACCGCCATCGCGTGCAGCTTTGTCAGAATTGCTTGCGCATTACCGTTGGCACACGCAATGAGAATACCGAGCTGCTCAGTGCGCTGCGAAAATTTGAAGTATGAAACTTAGGTTTTCTATACATTACCGGACAGAGTGGGGACAGCAGATGACCGTGCTCATCAGCTATCATTCCCACGACGGCTCCGTGCGTCAGGAGCGCCTTCCTATGCTTACTGACGACGGCGACTTCTGGACCGCGGAGACTGTTGTGCTGGAGAGTCGCCGCAGTCCTGTAGAAGCTTTCTCATATATCTATACTGTGGAAGATGCCGATGGTAAGGAACTGCGCCGTGAATGGAACGGTGTGCAGCGCCTCTATGCCTTCGATTCCACGAAAACCTTTATTCTCTCTGACATTTGGCGTGATCTGCCACTGCCTGCACATCTCTATAGCAGTGCGTATCAAGTGACAGCTCACCTCGCACCTGTTATCTCACAACTTTCACCTCTCACGCTGCCTTTCTTCCGCAAGACGGTGCTGTTCCGCGTCTCTGCGCCACAGTTGCTGACGGGTCAGACGTTGGCCGTCATCGGCAGTCATCCCGCCTTGGGCTCTTGGAATCCAATGCGCTATATGCCGATGGTACCGGCAGGAAAGGGTGACTGGATGCTGACGCTGAATGTCGACTGGCTGGGGCTGCCCTTCGAATACAAGTATGTGGTGGTAGACGAAGAGAAGCATGAGCTGGTGGCTTGGGAAGAGGGCGACAATCGCATTTCGCCTGATGAGCTGAACGATGGCGAGGTTTACGTCGCTTACGGAGAGCCGCTGCGTTTGCCAGAGAAACCCTGGCGTGCTGCCGGCGTCTGCGTGCCTGTCTTCTCCCTGCGCTCGGAGCAGAGCTGTGGGGTAGGGGACTTCGGCGACCTTTACCGCTTTATCGACTGGGCCGCTGAGGTTGGCATGAAGGTTATTCAGCTCTTGCCCGTCAACGATACGACCGACACGCATCAGTGGGGCGATTCCTATCCCTACAACATCATGTCGGCTTTCGACTTGCATCCGCATTATATCGACCTCAACCAGCTGCCGCCGCTGAAGGACAAGAAGCGCATGACTGCCTTCCGTCGCCAACAGCGTGAGCTCAACGCCTTGAACTACAGCGACTATGAGGCTGTTGACCGTGTGAAGACTGAATACCTGAAGACCTTGTATGAAGAGCAGCAGGGTGCTGAAAAGTTGAGCTTTTCGGAATTCGTCCAGCACCACCTGCACCTGCAGTTGCAGCGTGCTGCCGACCACGCCCGTTCTCTTGGCATTATTCTCATGGGCGACCTGCCCATTGGCGTCAGCCGAAACAGTAATGAGGTGAAGGAACATCCCACTTTCTTCCACCTCGACGGACAGACGGGAGCTCCTCCCGATACTTTCTCTCAGCAAGGGCAGAATTGGGGATTTCCCACCTATAACTGGCAGGCGGAAGGCATCGAAGAGTGGTTTGACGAGCGTCTGCACAACATGGAGCAGTATTTCGATGCTTTGCGCATTGACCACGTACTGGGCTTCTTCCGTATCTGGGAGATTCCGCAGGAACAAGTCTTCGGCACCTTGGGGCACTTCTCGCCCGCTTTGCCAATGACTGCAGGCGAGATAGAATATTTCGGTCTGCCTTTCCGCCGCGACTTCCTCACTCGTTCCTTCATCAACGACCGCGTCATCGACCGCCTTTTCGGCATTCATGCACAGTATGTGCGCGACACGTTCCTTGTGCAGAAGGCATACGGTCTCTACGACCTGAAGGACGAGGTGAGTACGCAGCGTCGGGTGATGGAGCATTTCGACGGTCGAGGCGATGAGAACAGCCTGTGGATTCGCGATGCTCTCTGCCGGTTGGTGGCTAACGTGCTCTTCCTTGAAGACCCGCGTCAGCCTGAGATGTACCATCCGCGTATTCAGGCTTGGCAGGAACCCGTTTATGATGCGCTCTCTTCCGAAGAAAAGGACGCCTATATGCGCATCTATAACCACTTCTTCTACCAGCGTCACAATATGTTCTGGGGAAAGACGGGCTATGACCGCCTGAGCCGTTTGCAGCAATCCACCCACATGCTGCTCTGTGCCGAAGACCTGGGCATGTTGCCCGACTGTGTCCAGCCAGTGCTCGACAGCCTGCGCATCCTTACGCTTGAAATACAACAGATGCCCAAACTGCCAGGTGTGGAGTTCACTCACTTGGACGGTAATCCCATTCGCAGCGTAGCCACCATCACTACCCATGATATGGCGCCGCTCCGTCTATGGTGGCAGGAGCAGCCCGAGCGTGCCCAGCGGTTTTACACCACAATGCTGCAGAAGCAGGGACGCGCTCCTGAGCAGTTGCCCGCTCATCTGGCTGAGGAAATCATCGCCCGCCACCTCTACTCGCCCTCCATGCTCTGCATCCTCTCGCTGCAGGACTGGCTGGCGATGGACCACGAGCTGCGTGCGAAGAATCCGCGTGATGAGCGCATCAATACGCCCAGCGATGCCTACAACCGCTGGCAGTGGCGCATGCACCTCACCATCGAACAGCTGATGGAAGCTGCCCGATACAATAAGAAGCTAAAGACGATGATTACTCGCAGTAAGCGATGAGTTACAGCACTTATATTTTCGACCTTGACGGCACGCTGCTCGATACGCTTGGTGACTTGGCTGCTGCTGTGAACTATGCCCTGCGCATGCATCGTTTGCCCGAACGCAGCATTGATGAGGTGCGCAGCTTTGTGGGCAATGGCGTTCGTGTGCTCATGCAGCGTGCCGTGCCCGAAGGCGAGAACAATCCGCTGTTTGAAAAGGTGCTTGACACTTTCCGCCAATATTATCTGGAACACTCACTTGACACCACGCGACCGTACGACGACATTCCCGAGCTTCTCAGAGAGTTGCGCCTTCGAGGCTGTCGCACTGCTGTGGTAAGCAATAAGTTTGATGCTGCTACAAAAGAATTGTGCCGGCATTTCTTTGCCGACACAATTGAAGTGGCTGTTGGTGAGCATGAGGCGGAAGGCATCCGCAAGAAGCCTGCTCCCGATACTGTAGAAGAGGCGTTGCGCCAGTTGGGCGTGACGAAGGAAAATGCTGTCTACGTAGGCGACAGCGATGTAGACATCCTCACTGCCCGCAATGCCGGCTTGCCTTGCATTAGTGTGCTTTGGGGATTTAGAAGCCGCGACTTCCTGCAAGCTCATGGAGCCGCAGCCTTCGTTTCAAATCCGCTCCAACTGCTTAAAGATATTACTCCTCAATCAGACCGGCATCCTTCCACTGCCCAATGAGCGCCTCAGCGTCTTCTTGGGCTTTTTCGTTGCTGACTTCATACTCTTCAGTCAGCAGGCTTACCAGCATGTCGGCGTCGAAATCCTTGTCTTGAATGTTCTTCCAGAGATAGGCGGCACTCTCGTTGAGACTGATGATGCGACTGAAATCGATGTTGGAAAGACCTTCTGCCACGATGATGTTTTCGCCGCAGACAGTTCTCAGGTTGAATCCTTTCTTAACTTTCATTTCTTATTGCGTTTTAGTGATTGCGGAATGTGTGGGTGGCGTGCGAAGAGCAGATAGCGGCGCACGGGTTTGAGGCGTGTCCATAGCCAGGAGTAGACGCGCCATTTGCGGCCTGTGGTCATATCGGCCTTGTCGCGTCCCTTTCGCAAGAAGCCTATGGCCTTAGCCCTGATGTCCTCTTTGCGGCAATGCTCGTAGCCCAGGTTGCCGTCGCCCATCAGCGTGACAGCGCCGTCGCTGCTGATTGTATCGATGCGATGCAGCACGTAGTGACCAGGCTGTATCTCGGCCAGCACGGCGTCGCCCTTGCGAATGTCGTCAATGGAAACGAGCTTCAGAATGGCTTTGTCGCGTCCGTCCTCGAGGAAAGGCCTCATACTGCGTCCGCGCAGGTTGATGGTAGCTGTCTTGTCTGGATGTTGTTTCAGCTCGTCGAGCACCAGCGGCAGGAACACATCATTTGGCAGATACATCACGCTTTCTTCCATTGTTCGGTCAGAGTTTGGTAAGACAGTCGTGCTGCTTCCTCGTCGGGCAGGCAATGAAGGGTATAGATAGGCGTCGTCTCAATGATACGGGTGATAGCGTCGCATAGCGGACGATAGCTGCCCTCGTCCCATTTCATGCTGGAGCAGGCGGGTAGGAGTGAGGCGAAAGCCTCGATGGGTGACAGGCGCTCGATGCTGTTCTCAGGGGCACGTTCTATGCGTGTGACGGCTCCAAGACGCGTTTTACGGTTGCGGTAGCAGGGCGTCTTGCCGCTCCAGGGCGAGCCGAAGAGATAAGGCTGGCCGTCGATGATGCGTATGATGGGGTTGTCGTCGTTGAGCAGTTGTACGCCTTCAATGTGTTTGAGCCACAGCGAGGTGTGCGTGCTCTTTCCTGTGCCGCTGGCGGCAATGAAGGGGAAACCAATCTCTTCGTCTCCTATGGTAATCATTGTGGCAGAGGCGTGGATGAGCATTGTCTGATGATAGGCGCCGGCAAAGGCGAAGGTCATCATCATGGCATTGTTCAGGCCGAAGGATCGCATTGTCCAGTCGCCGTTGAGGGCACAACGGCAGTGGCTGAATTTGTCGTTTGTGATGAGCAGGCAGCAGTCGTTGCCCATGATGTCGCGCACGATATACTGGTAGCCGCCGTCAGCCAACTGGTGCACGACGGTGTCGCCGTTGCCTGTGTCGAATTTCCTCACCAGCTTCTTCTCCTTTGCAGGGCGCAGGCTGTCGTCTACGTCTATAGTAAGGAGGTATGTAGAGTTTTCTGGCTCATCCTTAATAGCAAAAGGCTGAAACGACGGCAGCAGCCCCATGTTGTTCTGACTGTCGTCGTCGTTAAAACTGATACGGATGTTGTGTCCGGCAATACAGAAGTAGTGGCTGCTACTCATCCTGCTTTTCCTCCTCCTTCTGTTTTACTGGCTGAAACTTGAAGTCAGAATCCATGATGTATCTCACGTCGAAGTGCTCCACTCCGTGTTTGTCCTTGCCATAGAGGCGCCGCATCTTCTGGTATTTCTTCTCCAGCTTCTCGCGTTTGGTTGAATAGAAGACGATGCAGGTGCGGTTGGGTGCCTGCTGTTTATCACGTAGGAAGGTACGCAACTGGTTGGAATAGATGTCGCGGTCTTGCAGGAAATTGGTCTTCGAGTCTATCCACGCGCTGTCTACAATCTGTATGTTGGTGAAGTGCACGATAGTGTCGGTAAAGGCAGCCGCCATTCCGAACATATACATTTTCTCAACCTGCTGTTTCTTGGCGCTGGCCGTTCCAATGCCCACCGCCAGACTCAATACAACAATTATATATCTAATCATTCTCACAATTTTCAATTTTCAATTTCCTCACTTTCCCAGATATCCTTTCAGAATGTGGTACTTGTTGTTGGTGCGCAGATTGCGCAGCGCTTTTTCCTTGATCTGTCTGACGCGCTCGCGTGTCAGTCCGAACTTCATGCCAATTTCGTCGAGCGTCAGCTCCGGCTGTCCGATGCCGAAGAAAGCCTTCACAATGTTGCGCTCTCGCTCGCTGAGCATCTTCAGCGCCTGACTCACCTCCGTCTTCAGCGACTCGTCCACCAGTATGCTGTCGGTCTCGGGAATGTCGTCGTTGGGCAGCAAGTCGAGCAACGAGCCGTCGTCGCTCTCGCTGAAGGGCGCATCCATCGACACGTGGCGGGTGTTGGCCGCCATTGCCTCGTCAATCTTATCCACCGGCAGGTCAGTGTTGGCCGACAATTCTTCGGCTGACGGCTTGCGCTCGTGTACCTGCTCGAACTTATTGGCAGCCCGGCTGATTTTGTTGACGGCTCCCACCTGGTTCAGGGGCAGGCGTACTATGCGGCTTTGCTCGGCCAGTGCTTGCAGAATGCTCTGCCTGATCCACCACACGGCGTAGCTGATGAACTTGAATCCGCGTGTCTCGTCGAATTTCTCTGCGGCACGCAGCAGGCCCAGGTTGCCCTCGTTGATGAGGTCGGGCAGCGACAGTCCCTGATTCTGATATTGCTTGGCAACTGATACCACAAAACGAAGATTAGCCTTGACCAGCCTGTCCACCGCTTTGTGGTCGCCTTGACGGATGCGCTGAGCCAGTTCAATCTCCTCATCAACACTGATAAGCTCTTCCTTACTGATTTCCTGCAGATATTTCTCCAGGGCTTCACTCTCACGATTCGTTATCGATTTTGTGATTTTGAGCTGTCTCATTTTGTGTGGTATAGGTGTTTTAAGCTTTTCGAACTGCAAAAGTAAGAAAAAGAAGTGACAAAAGATGAGTGATAAGTGAAAAAGTTGTACAAAAATACATTTATTAACAACTCGTCACTTATCACTCATTCTTTCTCACTTCTCGTTTACTCGCCGAGCTCTACCACGAAGGTCTTCTTCTTGCCAGTTGGGTAGATGCCTTTGATGATGAGCACGGGGTCTTTCGAGGTGCTTACGTCCTTCACAATGGCATCCAGTTCTTCTGCGGTGCTGATAGGTTGGTCGTTGACCTGACGGATGACGAAGCCGCGCTCAATGCCTGCGTCCTTCAGTTTGCCGCCCTTCACCTTGATTACCTCCAGACCGTACTGAATGTCAAGCTGTTCCTTCTGCTCCTGTGTCAGTTCGCGGAAGTCTGCACCCAGAATGTCCAGGTCGGCATTCTTTACCACTTCGGTGTTGCCCTGCTCGTTGCGCAGCGTAACGGTCTTCGAGTATTTCTTCTTATCGCGCAGGTAGACAATGCTCATTTTCTCACCAGGACGCTTCTGGGCGATGATGCCTGTCAGGTCGCCGAACTTGGTCACCTTCTGACCGTCCACCTCGATGATCACGTCACCCTTCACAAGACCGGCATCCTCGGCGGCACTCTCTTCCGTCACCTTGTCTACATAGATGCCCTCCATGGTGCCCAGGTCTACCTCACGGCCTTCCTCCTTCTCCTTGTCCACATAGTTCTTCACGTCGGTGCCCATGATGCCGAGGATGGCGCGCTGCACGGTGCCGTACTCCTTCAGGTCGTCCACCACCTTGTTCATCATTGCCGTGGGGATGGCGAAGCCGTAGCCGCTGTAGCTGCCCGTCTGCGAGTAGAGCATGGCGTTGATGCCCACCAGCTGTCCGTTGGTGTTCACCAGAGCGCCGCCCGAGTTGCCGGCGTTGATGGCTGCGTCGGTCTGGATGAAGCTCTCCACGCCGTTGGCGCCCAGCGTGCGGGCCTTGGCCGAGATGATGCCTGCGGTCACAGTATTATTAAGTCCCAGCGGGTTGCCGATGGCCAGCACCCACTCGCCCACCTTCACCTGGTCGCTGTTGGCAATCTCGATGGCAGGCAGGTTGCGGCCGTCAATCTTGATGAGGGCCAGGTCGGTGGTCTTGTCAGTACCGATGATGCGTGCCGAATACTCCTTGTTGTCTGACAAGGTGACAGTCAGCTCGTCAGCACCCTCCACCACGTGGTTGTTGGTGACGATGTAGCCGTCGCTGCGAATGATGACGCCGCTGCCGGCAGCCGTGCGCTTCGGAGTCTGCACCTGACGCCTGCGTGTGCCGCCGTTGCCGCCCTGTCCGCGTCCGAAGAATCCGCCGAAGGGATCGCTGAAGAAGTCCTCAAACGGATCGCTGTATTCCACCGTCTGAATCTTCGAGTTCTGCGTGTACTTGATATGCACCACCGACGGCAGTGCCTTCTCGGCGGCGTAGGTCAGATCGACGGGCTGAGCCACGGGCACGGCCTGCACATCGGTCAGGGTAAGACCTTCGGGGGCTGTTACTGGCAGCGGTTGTGTGGCTGCGTTAGAGCTGCTGAATGCAGCGATGGCAAAGACAATGGCAGCGAAACTGGTGCCTGGAACTAAATAATTGAAAATCTTTTTCATGTTCGTATTGGTTTTTGTTAATATCTGTTTTCCGTGCTATAAACACCAATGCAAATATAGGGTAAAATGATGGAAAACAGACAAAATGTCAGTTTCTTTTCCGTCATTTTAACATTTCCAATTCTTCCTTTAAGCTCTGTTTGCGAGCCGCCGCCCATATTTTACATTCGTTCAACAACTTAATTTAAACAAAAATTGGCAAAAGGCAGGGTCGTGCGTATGGAAAAATGTAAAGAAAAACGATTCCGATTTCTTTACAAAAAAAATTTGCGAAATAGAAGCGGGAAGACTGGTTTTTGCCGCCAGTCGGTCATCTGATGAACACGAATATGGTGCGAAAATTGCACACGCACATGGGTTTTGTGCAGCTTTTCAGCCTCTAAAAGGGTCTAAATTTACTCCAGAACGGCTTGTTTTTGCTAAAAAAGAGGCTCCGCGTGAAAAAAAGGCATTGACTTTTTTTCACGCGGATATACCTTTTTGAAAACGAGGATGCTCCCGATAAACAAGAATATGAGCTAAGCAACTGCCAATCAGTGAGTTAGTCAACCCCTCTCATTTTTGCGTTTTTTTCAGCAAATTGTCCTGTCGTGAATTCTGAGCCAATCTCAGCCTCGCAAAACCCTGTTTTTCTGTCTCTTTTGTAAAGAAAAAAGAAATATTAGTTGGCTTCCAGAAACTGTAGCTCTTGCATGAGCATTTCCAAGCGGGGCATGGGGAAGCCGGCTTCGGCAGCTATCTGGATGGGACGGGCATAGAGATAATGCAGCTCCATAGGACGGTGGAAGTCGTAGTCGAGGCGCATGGAGGGCGAGTAGGGTGTCATTTCGTCGGTCATGCTGATCATCAGGTCGGCGAAGCGCTCGTCGATGTTCTTCACGCCCAAGTGCTGCGCAGCACCTACCACCTCCATCATCTGCTGTTTGATGAGCTGGCGCGTGGACGGATTTTTGAGCAGCGTATCGGTCTGCGTGTGCAGGGCTACGGTCATACCGTTGAAAGGCATGTTCCATACAGCTTTCTTCCATCGTGCCTCGTGATATTCCACGAGCTCGGCCTTTACGCCTGCAGCGTTGAAGTCGGCACAGACCTGTTGCATGAGCGAAGCATCACGGCACGAGTAGTCGGCCAGGTTGATCTGCCCGTAGCACTGGTGGTCGATGCGGCCTGGCTCCGTCTTGGCCGAGCAGATGAAGGCCAGTCCTGCGGCGAGCTGCACATTGGGGAAGGTGCGCTGCACGTCTTCCTCTACGCCGATGCCGTTCTGTATGAGCACCACCAGCGTCTGCTCGTGGAGCAGGGGAGGGAGGAGCGTGGCAAGCAGGTGGTTGTTTACCGACTTCAGGCCCACCAGCACCACATCGGCCTTTGGCATCAGCTTTGTGTCGTTGTAGACGAATGGCTTGTCCAGATGGAATGAGCCGTTGCAGGAGTCAACCTGCAGGCCGTGTTCCTTCACGTATTCATAGTCGCGATGCAGCAGGAAGTGTACTTGCTGTCCGCTCTGTGACAGCCGTGCGCCGTAATAGCCGCCGATGGCTCCTGTTCCGATAACTGCGTAGGTCATTGTGTTTGAGGAGTTGATGAGTCGTTTCTATTTCTTCTTGACGGGGTCGCAGGTAAGGCCGCAGCCCAGTTTCTTGAATATCTTGCGGTCTATCTCGCTGAGCATTACCGTGCTGTGCACCTGACAGTTGCGCAGGCGGGGCAACTGCTCGAGTGCGCGGCGGCAGCGCTCGTCGCTCTCTGAGACCACGCTCAGGGCCACCAGCACCTCGTCGGTATGCAGGCGCGGGTTTTTGGCGCCCAGGTATTCCGTCTTCGTCTTCTGCACGGGTTCGATGAGGCTCTGGGGAATGAGCTTCGCCTCGTGGTCGATGCCGGCCAGATGCTTTGTGGCATTGAGCAGCAGGGCGGCACTGCATCCCAGCAGGGGGCTGGACTTGGCGGTGATGATGGTGCCGTCTTCAAGCTCGATGGCGGCAGCGGTGTGGCCGCTGAGTTCCTGCTTGGCAGCGGCAGCTACGGTGACGCGACGGTAGGCTGTGGTAATCTTCGCCTGGTTGAAGAGCAGGAGAATCTTGTTCACCTCGCGCTCGTTGTCGGCACCTTTGGCCAACTTGTTGGTTGCGTCGTAGTAGCGGCGGATAATCTCCTCGCGCGAGGCGTTGCAGCACACCTCGTCGTTGCTGATGCAGAAGCCCACCATATTGACGCCCATGTCGGTAGGGCTCTTGTAAGGGCTGCCGCCGTAGATGCCTTCAAAGAGGGCGTTGAGCACGGGGAATATCTCGATGTCGCGGTTGTAGTTGACGGCAATCTTGTCGTAGGCCTCCAGATGGAACGGGTCGATCATGTTCACGTCGTTCAAATCGGCGGTGGCGGCCTCGTAGGCAATGTTCACAGGATGTTTCAGCGGCAAATTCCAAACAGGGAATGTCTCGAACTTGGCGTAGCCGGCACGAATGCCGCGCTTGTTCTCGTTGTAGAGCTGGCTGAGACATACGGCCATCTTGCCGCTGCCCGGGCCTGGCGCGGTGACGATGACCAGCTGGCGCGAAGTCTCCACATAGTCGTTCTTGCCGAAGCCCTCGTCGCTGGCTATCAGCTCGACGTTGTGCGGATAGCCGTCAATAAGATAATGTACGTACGCGCGTATGCCCATGCGTTCCAGACGGTGGCGGAACTGGTCGGCGGCATGCTGGCCGTTGTAGTGGGTGATGACAACGCTGCCCACCATGAACTGACGGTTCATAAACTCCTCGCGCAGGCGCAGCACGTCCTCGTCGTAGGTGATGCCCAGGTCGGCACGCACCTTGTTCTTCTCAATGTCGTCGGCTGAGACGACGATGACAATCTCCAGCTCGTCGCGCAGGTGAGCCAGCATGCGCAGCTTTGAGTCGGGACGGAAGCCCGGCAGTACGCGCGAGGCGTGGTGGTCGTCGAAGAGCTTGCCGCCCATTTCCATATAGAGCTTGCCGTCGAACTGTGCAATGCGCTCGCGGATGTGCTCCGACTGTATTTTCAGATACTTCTCGTTGTCGAATCCTATTTTCTGCATAATATAGTAATGTACACGCGATTACTTTCTCATCACAATAATAAAGTGCAAAGATACATAATTCCTTGTATAAGTAGGACTTTCCCTCCAAGAAAAAATTGTGATTTGTGGAAAAAATTGAGAAAAGTCGGTTGTTTCGTGAGAAAAGTTGTAATTTTGTCGCCTGTAATGATGAAGATTGTCATCTTTTTGCTCTGCCTGCTGACAACCATGAATGTCGGCGCACAACAGCAGCACAGCGACGCGTTGGACGATGTGCTGCAGCATGTGCCGATGGCAGCGGTTTTCGGATTGAGAGCCTGCGGTGTGCAGAGTGACTCACATTCTTGGCCGGAGCTGTTGGCAACGTCGGCTTCAGCCTATGTTCTGAGTGCTGCTGTGGCTTACGGGCTGAAGCATACGTGCAACGAGTTGCGCCCGGATAAAAGCGACCGCCGCTCGCTGCCCTCGGGTCATGCTACGCTGGCTTTCAGCGGTGCTACAGTGCTGATGCATGAATACGGTCGGGTGTCGCCCTGGATTACTGTGGGTGGCTATACGCTGGCTACGCTGGTGGCTGCCGACCGTGTGCGTTGCGACCGCCACTATGCGCACGATGTGTTGGCAGGCGCAGCCATCGGTATCTGTGCCACTGAGCTGACCTATTGGCTGAAGCGTAAGGTCATAAAGAACCGCAACATCGACGTCAGCCTGAGCGGCCTTCAGCTCGATGTTGCGGTTAGGTGGTGATTCCTGTTAAGTGTCTGACAGCGAGTATTAGAACTTTGCCATCTTGATGGCTACGATAGCACACTCGTCGCCTTTGTTGCCCAATCGGCCGCCTGCGCGGTCGCGTGCCTGCTGCATGTCGTTGGTGGTGAGCAGTCCGTAAATGACGGGAATGTTGCTCGTGGCGTTCAGGCGGGCTATACCAGCGGTTACACCCTGACAGATGTAGTCGAAATGCGGTGTCTCGCCGCGTATGACCGAGCCGAGGATGATGACGGCGTCGTAGCCGTCGTTCAGCGTCATCTGGTGGGCACCGTAGATGAGCTCGAAGGAGCCGGGCACGCGCTTCACGTGAATATTCTCGGGCAGTGCGCCGTGCTTCTCAAGTGTGCTGACACATCCGCTGAGCAGAGCACCCGTAATCTCAGGGTTCCATTCGGCCACCACGATGCCGAAAATCATGTTCGACGCATCGGGCACACTCTGCGGGTCGTAGGCTGACAGGTTGCTTGTTGCCATATTCTTTTATTCCGACAGACGCTCGATATATTCGTTGGCGATATCCACGTAGTAGGATGTCTGCGAAATGCCGTTGATGTTCTTCACGCGCTCATACTTCTTCACCTTCTTGTACATTTCCAGTGCCTCGGCCTTCTTGCCCTGGGCTTCCAGAATCTCGCCGGCCTGGATGTAGTAGATAGGAGTCTGCAGGATGTTGTCGGCCTTGTCGCCTGCCTGCTGGAGAGCCTTCACGGCGTCGTCGAGCCTGTTCACGTGAGCATAGGCGTTGCCAAGAGCAGCATGAGCTGCGGGCGAGATAATCAGGTCGCCGGCATCGTTAAACTTCTCTAAATACTTCACGGCGTCTTCCCACTTGTCGAGGTGAGCGTAGCAAAGACCGGCATAGAGGTTGGCCAGGTTGCCGGCAGGTGTTGAGGAATACTCGTCGGCAATCTTCAGGAAACCTGCGCTCTTTGTAGCGCTGTCGCCTACGAGGGCGGTCAGATACTTCTGCTCGCTGAAGTCGTTCATGCCGTTCATCAGTGCTTCCTGGGCGTCGTACAGACTTGTCTGCGCCACTGCAGAGGCCGTCTGGGCATTATTCAGCTTGGATGTCTTGTGATTGTTCCAGAAGACGATGCCCACAATGATGGCTATGATGGCGATGACGCCACCGATGATCAGGTTCTTGTACTTGAGGATGAAATCCTCTTTCTTGTTCTGTGCCGGCTGAGTCTCAGCGTTGGCCTTTCTTGCAATTTTTTCTGCCATTATGATTTTTATTTTGTTCTGTTTTTCTTTTTATGTTGCAAGGCTTGGAAGCATCCGCGTAGGGATGTTTGGAAGCGTTGAATCCTAAAAATGCAATTTGCGGGCGCAAAATTACTGAAAATCTTGCAGATGGTGAAATTTATTTCCCACTTTTTTTGCTTTTAAGCCCCAAAAGCCGTAAATTTGCACAAAATTTATGGTTTTAGAACAACTTTCCATCGTCAATTACAAGAATATTGAGGGAGCCACACTGTCTTTCTCACCCAAAATCAACTGCTTCATCGGCAACAATGGGGCAGGCAAGACCAACGTGCTCGACGCCATTTATTTTCTCAGCTTCTGCCATTCTGCTAACAGTAATCAGGACACTCTCGCCATCCGTCACGATGAGGAATTCTTCGTCGTCGAGGGAACATATCTCTCGCCCCTCACCTCTGACAGCTCACCCCTCAAGGTGTTCTGCGGCATGAAGAAAGGGCAGAAGAAGCACTTCAAGCGCAACGGAAAGGAGTATCAGCGGTTGTCGGAGCATATCGGCCTGATTCCGCTGGTGATGGTGTCGCCTGCCGACATGCTGCTTATTGAGGGCAGCAGCGATGAGCGCCGGCGGCTGATGGATTTGACCATCGCCCAGCGCAACCGTCCTTACATTGATGCCCTCAACCGCTACAACAAAGCCTTGCTGCAGCGCAACGCCCTCTTGCGCGATGAGGAGCATGAGCCCGATGCACAGCTGATGGATCTTCTGGAGGAGGAAATGGCGCGTCAGGGCGAGGAAGTGTCGGCTTGTCGCAGTGCTTTCGTGGAAAAGCTGGCGCCTTGTTTCCAGCATTTCTATGACACGGTGAGCGGCGGTCATGAGCAGGTGTCGCTCAACTATGTGTCTCACTGCCAGCGTGGTCCGCTGCTCGATGTCATCCGTCGCGACCGTCTGAAAGACCGTGCTGTGGGCTACTCCTTGCATGGCGTCCACCGTGACGACCTTGAGATTCTCATCGACGGGCATCCCATGAGGCGTGAGGGTAGTCAGGGTCAGCAGAAGACTTTTGTCATTGCGCTGAAGCTGGCTCAATACCTGTTTTTGAATGGAAATGATGGGAATGGCGAGCATCCTATTTTGCTGCTCGATGATATTTTCGACAAACTCGATGCGCACCGCGTGGAGCAGATTATTCGTCTGGTGGCCAGCCAGCAGTTCGGTCAGATTTTCATCACCGACACCAACCGCGACCATCTGGACCAGATACTCTCGCACGGCGACTGCGACTACCGCCTGTTTCATGTATCTGACGGAGTCATTGAATAAAGATGTTTAAGAGAAGAGAACAATCTGTAGAAAAGCTGGTGATGCAGCAGTTGCGTTTTCTGGGATTAGAGACGCCGTTGCTGCAGAAGCGTCTTGTGGAGTCGTGGCCTACGGTGGCTGGCGAGGCCATAGCACGCTTCACCACGAGTGTGCATATACAGAATCAGACGCTATTCGTCAGACTTTCCGTTCCTGCCCTGCGTGCCGACCTGAGTATGCGCCGTCAGGAGTTTGTACAGCGATTAAACCAGCATGTCGGTGCACAGATTATTGCCGACATACGATTTTGCTGACTTCACCTACCTTTAAAATGAAACGATAGCCTTTACCGACGTTCATTAGTACGTCGGTTCCATGGGCTATGGTGCTGCTGATGAGGATGCCGCGCAGGTCGTAGAGGCTTATGCGCGTGCCGTCTGCTGCACCGCTGATGCGCAACTGTTGGCCTTCCCACTGCCATTTCCAAGGTTTCGTGTCAATGGCAATGATGGCTGAAGCATCGGCCAGAATGGGCGTGACGTCCAGTTTTTTACATTGTGGCATCGTCATAGCCAGCAACGCCCCTTCCACCTCGCGCTTTGTAACAGTACCATTTGCTGCTGTCTGCGCTATCTGCCAGCCTTTCACCTCCATACCGCCGCCTTCTGAGCCATCCAAAACGATGTCGCGTCCGGCGAAGAACTTACCGTCGAACATGCCGTCAGAAAGGTGCACGCCGTTGAACGTGATGTCCACGTCGGGCGCCTCCGTCCTTTCCCAGTTGACGGTCATTGGAACAGGTGAGCCCAACTTATAGAAATCGGCTAACTGCTGGTAGAATATGGCCGGGCGCTTCGACAGCCAGGTCCGTGCTTTACTCAGTTCGTCGGCATAGTTCGGCCACCAGCGGTTGATGCGCTCGCGGTGGTAGGGATATTCATATTCGATTTGCTCGTACATTGCGTCCCACAGCTGGCGCACCTTCTGCTCGCTGAGGATGTCGCCCATAAAGACGGCAGTGCGGTCGATGAACATGCGGTTGAAGTCGTTGTCTTCCATCAGGCGGCGGAAGAGCCTTGTGCTACTGCTGCTGTTGGCACCCCAGTTCTTGTTGCCGTCATAATTCGGGTTGTGGAGCCACTCCAGTATCTTGTATTCCACGGGGTCGCCGTACAAACCCATCGTGTAGTCGCAGTCCTTAGCTATCCAACGCCAGCGTCCGTCCTCCGTTCTCGGTCGCCACATAACGATGTTGTTGCCGGGAAAGTCGTAGTTGTTGAAGAACAGGTTCAGGGCCATCAGGTTGGCAAACTCCTCGCAGTCCATCCACTGCTCATACTCCGCCATTGTGTGGCCATGCTCATTGTAGAAGTCCTTGAACTGGTTGTAGGCATCCCATGTGCCTTCTTTCAGGTCCCACCAGTTTTCAATAAGGTCGATGTCCTCCAGTCCGTCGTAGTGAGTGTAGACATTGTCCTCGTTACCCCGCTCGCGTATGTTCAGCATGCTATGGTATTGGCCGTTGATGTAGACGATGGCTGGGCGCCAAGCCTGCCAGTCGAGGTCTTGATAGGTGGCCATTGAGCGCTGCACGATGGCGTCGCGCATATAGAGATAGTCGAAGTCGTTGCCGGCATTGCGCAACATCAACGACTTGAAGTCGGTGAGGCTGGGACACTGGTCGGGAAAGAACTCATATTCAAATCGTTTCGTGCCGAAGCGCTTGTGGGCATAGATGGCCATCGATTTTTTCAATGCGCCGCGCGAGGCGGCACCTGCCACGCGTGTCTCGCACAGCTGGTTCAGGTTGCTGGGCGTGTTTTCGCCGTCGAAGAAGAACTCGATGTTGATGGGGCGTCGCCAGTCGTTCCTTTTCTTGTCGGTATTGTTGGCAAAGATGCCGGTTTCCGCACCGTTCAGGTAGATGTCGTTGGTGACGATGGATATGACGGGCAATGTCAGCTGTCGCGGGAAGTAGATGTAGCTCTGAGTGACGGAGCGCGGCGACATCCAGCCTTCGCAGAACAGGCGTGCCCTGATGACGGTGGTTGAGCTGATAGTGATCGGGCCGGTGTAGAGGTTGCTGTACTTGGTGGGTTCGGTGCCGTCTAAGGTGTAGTGTATTGCTGTTCCGTCGGCAGAACCGTCGGGCACTGTGAGGGTGAGCTGAAAGGTGGGGTTGTCGGTAAAGACGCTTCCCGCCTGACTGAAGATAGGGTCGCCCAGCAGATGGTCGTGGTCGCAGATGCCGCCGGAGTTCGGCCCGCCGGGAGTGGGGCGCAGCTCGTAGCCCCATTCTGCGCTGCCGTCGCTGCTGCGTCCGTAGCCGATGTTCGGCGCCGGCTGCTTTTTCAGACCCGATAGCTGGTCAACAATCTGCCCGTCGCAGAAGAGATAGACGGCACAGCCCTTGCCCGACTCTAAGCGGAAATTGGTGTGGAGGCCGTCGCCCGCCTTGTCGCAATAGACAAGGATGCGTGAGTTGGGACTGAGGACCTTGTCGGGCAGCGTCCACGCCTCGGTGGCGTTGGACGTGATGCCGAGACTGTAGCGGTTGAGGTTGACTACAGTTGAGCCCCCATTGTAGAGCTCGACCCACGAATCGGGATAGTCCTTGAGGTCGTCCATCACACAGTCGATGTTCGACTGCATCAGCTCGTTCAGCATCAGACTGTTGGCTGAATCTTCCAATGTGTCGTTGCCGGCACTCGACACAGGCAGGTGCCACAGCATGAGCAGGCATGCAATGATGATGTTTCTCGGGTCAATCATGGCGCAAAGATACAAACATAAAGTGAAAAAACAATTGCCTTGCCGTAAAAAATAATCACTTTTTTTCACGAGCATCATCCCCGTGAAAAAGAACATCGATGATTTTGAAAAGTCTATCGCAGCGATTTGTTAACAAAAGAAAATTTTAGTAACCACGTGGGTTACTGTCAGTAACCCGCGTGGTTACAGTCAGTAACCCACGTGGTTACTGTTTTGTCACAAAGCGCTATTTTGGCCTGAACAGCATATTTTTATCAGAAATATCTGAAATGTAAAAAAAAGTGTGTACTTTTGCATCAAAATCAATTCAATGATAATGAAGCAGTACATCCTACCATTAGCGGCGCTGTTGGTTACGACGGCCACGGCGCAAGAAAAGACCGAAGTTACTGAGTTTAACCTGGCGGGACCCTTTGCCGTGAGCCAGCCCTTTGCCGCCGACACGGTGAACGTGGGCGGTAAGCAGTTCGACGAGACATCGCTGCTTGAAGCCTTGCCTCACGATGCCGTGCCTACCACGACCTGCAAAGCCGGGCTGCTGCCCTCGCTCGCCGACTCGAAGAGTGTGGGCGTGCTCAGCTTTTTCATCAATAACAGCGACTATGTGAAGGGCACCGTCAGTGTGGAAGGCCCGGCCAACTATAAGCTCTTCATCGACGGCAAGGAGGCCGGCGCGGAGCTGAAGCTGGCTCCTGAGCACCACACGCTGGCCGTGAAATACCTGGCTCAACCCTGCGATAGCGACAGCATCCGCGTTACCATCGATGCCAGTCGCCTCGTTGTGCCCACGCTGGCCAGGGAACACCCGTATATGGTGCACGACCTGACCGACGGACGCCGCGTGAGGGGCATCAGCCTCTCGGCCGACGGACAGTTTGCCACTGTCAGCTATCAGACAACGGAGCGCGGCGGACAGAGCCGCTGGGAATATGAATTGCTTGATGTCAAGACCCAACGTGTGCTCAGCCGTCCTACACAGAGCGTGCGCTGGATGCCTCATACGTGCGCATATATAGAAGAGGTGTCGGAGGACGGCAAGCGTATGCTCTACAAGGTAAATCCCTTGACGGGGGAGCGCAGCGTCTTTGCTGCAGGTGTGCCGAAGGGCGGCTATACCGTCAGTCCTACGGAGGATTATCTCATTGTCTCTGCCGAGGAAGAAGGACCGAAGGAGGACGAGGAGGTGTTCGAGGTGCTGGAGATGGACGACCGTCAGCCAGGCTGGCGCGACCGCAACTATCTTGTGAAGATGGACCTTGCTTCCGGCATTGCCCAGCGCATCACTTTTGGAACGAAAGGCGAATATCTCAGCAGCATCTCGCCCGACGGAAAGACGCTGCTCGTCATTTCGTCATATAGCCGTCTTGTCAAGCGCCCGACGGAGGTGCAGGACTATTATCTGCTTGATGTACAGACGCTAAAGGCCGATACGTTGATGCAATGTGTGGGATTTCTCAGCAGTGCTCAGTTCTCGCCCGACGGCAAGCAGCTGCTCTTCACGGGAACGCCTGAGGCTTTCGACCGCATGGGCTGTCAGTTGCCCGCCGACGTCACACCCAGTATGACAGAAAACGAGTTGTTCCTCTATGACATTGCTACGAAACAGGTGACGCCGCTGACCAAAGACTTCAACCCTTCGGTTGAGACTGTTGACTGGTCGTGGGCCGACGGCATGATTTATTTCTCTGCCGAGGACCGCGACTATGTGAACCTCTTCCGCCTGAATCCCAAGACAGGTGCCATCGAACAGCTGCCCTTGCAGGGCGACTACGCCTACCGCTGGGACTTGGCGGCACATGCTCCCACGCTGGCCTGGCTGTCGTATAAGACCTTGGAGCCAGCCTCCGCCTACATCACAAATCTTAAACCTCAAATCTCAAAACTCAACTCCAAAATCATATTCGATGGCAAGACTGCACTCGGCGATGCCCTGTTAGGCACTTGTCAGGACTGGAACTTCAAGAACTCGAATGGCGACACGGTCTACGGACGGCTCTATTTGCCTGCCGATTTCGATGCCACGAAGAAGTATCCGCTCATCGTCTACTACTACGGCGGCTGCTCGCCTGTGAGCCGCTATTTCGAGTCGCCCTACGCTCCGCAGATGTGGAATTCGCTGGGCTATGTGGCCTATATCCTGCAGCCCAGCGGCGCCACGGGCTTCGGTCAGGAGTGGGCCTCACGCCATGTGAACACTGCCGGCCACGGACCTGCTGAAGACATCATCGAGGGCGTGAAGCAGCTATGTGCCACCCATCCGTTCATCAACGAAAAGAAGATTGGCTGCATGGGTGCCAGCTACGGCGGTTTTATGACACAGTATCTGCAAACGCAGACCGATATCTTTGCCTGTGCCGTCAGTCACGCCGGCATCGCCAATCACACCAGCTATTGGGGCGAGGGGTATTGGGGCTACAACTACAGCGAGGTGAGCATGGCCAATAGCTATCCGTGGAGCCATCGCAAGCTGTATGTCGACCAAAGCCCGCTGTTCAATGCCGACAAGATTCACACGCCGCTGCTTCTGCTGCATGGCAATGCCGACACTAACGTGCCGCTCATCGAGAGCCTGCAGATGTTCACGGCCCTGAAGCTGTTAGGCCGCGAGGTGGCACTGGTCGAAGTGGAGGGACAGAACCACCACATCACTGATTACGGTAAACGCGAGAAATGGTTAGCCACGCAGATGGCCTGGTTCCAGCGCTGGCTGAAGGACGACCCCAGCTGGTGGGAGGCATTGTATCCTAAGAAGCATCTATAGGTGCTATGAGTCCTCTTAAATCCTCGTAAGTCTTCACAAGTCCTCTCAAAAAATGAAAATAAACATGCCCCAATGGGTGGCTGGCAACATCCGCAGCAAGGACGTAGCAGCCATTCCAGTGATGACACACCCCGGCATCGAGATGATTGGCCACACCGTGCGGGAAGCCGTCAGCGACGGACGTATCCATGCCGAGGCAGTCATTGCCCTGGCCAAGAAATTCCCTTCAGCAGCGGCCTGCACCATCATGGATCTGACGGTGGAGGCAGAGGCTTTTGGTGCTTTGGTCGTCTTCAGCGACGATGCCGTGCCTGCCGTCAGCGGCCGCCTGTTGAACAGCATTGAGGACATCGAATGTTTGCAGGTGCCGTCGCTCCACGCTGGGCGTGTGCCTCAGTATCTCAAGGCAAATTTGCTTGCTGCCAAGAGCATCTCACAGATGGGGAAGGGTAGTGGAGAGCGCCCGCTGTTCGCCGGCTGCATCGGTCCGTTCTCTTTGGCTGGCAGGCTCTACGACATGGCAGAGATGATGATGCTGATTTATGAGCAGCCCCAAGCAGCTCATGCGCTGTTAAGCAAGTGCGCGCAGTTCATCACCAAGTATTGTCAGGCGCTGAAACTGACCGGTGCCAATGGTGTGCTGATGGCTGAGCCCGCCGCCGGTCTGCTGTCAGATGACGACTGTCGTACGTTCTCGTCGCAGTATGTTAGGAAGGTCGTTGAAGAAGTGCAGGACGAGTCGTTCATCGTCATTCTGCACAACTGCGGCAACACGGGCCATTGTACCAAGGCGATGGTGTCGACAGGTGCCGCTGCCTATCACTTCGGCAATAAATGCAATATGGAGGAAGTCATCCGCGATGTGCCGCCTACGGCTCTGGCTATGGGCAACCTCGATCCCGTCTCTTTGTTCAAGGATGGCACGCCGGAGCAGATGCGCCGCGCCGTGCACGCCCTGCTCGACAAGATGGCCCCCTTTCCCAACTTCGTGCTCAGCAGTGGCTGCGACACGCCACCGCACACCCCGCAAGCTAATATTGAGGCCTTCTTCAGTGCTTTGGTGGATAGGTCCTAATTCTCTTAGGTTCTCTCAAGTCCTGCCCCATGACCCACACCATCCTGTCTTTTGGCGACCTCGCCATCACTGCCGTAGACATCTTTGCCCAGATGGGCTATGGCAGCACTATGCCCGACGCACAGACACAGCGCGAGACACAGGCTGTGGTAGACGATGTGCGCCGCTGGCTGCGACCGCAGTTTTGCTACTTCGTCTGCCGAGAACTGCCTCCGTTCAATATGGGTGGTATCATCGAGAGACAGTTACTGGGCAGCGAGGCCTATGCATGCTTCGTCTGCACCGCTGGCACGGAGTTTGAGGAGTGGCAACAGCAACTGAAGAAGAGGGATGACATGGTGCGCGTGTTCATTGCCGACGCTTTGGGCAGCGTCGTCGCTGAGAAGTGTGCCGATGTGATGGAGAATCATGTGCAGCAGAGTATCGAAAAGCTCGGCTGGCATCACACCAACCGCTTCTCGCCCGGCTACTGTGGTTGGCATGTCTCGGAACAACAGTTGCTCTTCCCATTGTTTGAGGGGCAGACCTGCGGCGTGCGCCTCACCGACAGTTCGCTGATGGTGCCCATCAAGAGTGTTAGCGGCATCATCGGCTTAGGAAAAGAAGTCCGCAGGCTTGACTACACCTGCGGACTCTGTGATTTCAAACAATGTTATAAGCGTCGGAAGAAGTAATCTCTCACCTCTTACCCTTCACCCCTAATAACTGCTTGGCAACGGCGACGGCGCTGTTAGCATTGTCGGCATAGCCGTCGGCGCCGATTTCATTGGCGAAACCTTGTGTCACAGGCGCTCCGCCAACCATCACCTTTACTTTTTCACGCAGGCCGGAAGCCTCCAAGGCGCTGATGACCTCCTTCATGTAATCCATCGTCGTGGTGAGCAGTGCGCTCATGCACAGGATATCGGCATCATGCTCTTTGACGGCTTCGATGAATTTGTCGGCAGAGACGTCGATGCCGATGTTCACTACTTCAAAGCCGCAGCCCTCGAGCATGGACGCTACAAGATTCTTGCCGATGTCGTGCAGGTCGCCTTTTACGGTGCCGATGACTACCTTGCCCAGTGACGTTCTCGCCGTGCCTGCTATGAGCGGCTGAAGCTCCTTCAGGGCAGCTTTCATGGCGCGTCCGGCCATCAACAGCTGTGGCACGAAGGCTTTACCATTCTGGAACTGTCTGCCTATTTCAGACATAGCGCCAATCATCTGCTCGTTGATGAGAGCCTGTGGTTCAGCACCTGCGGCGATGGCGTCCTGAGTTGCGGAAACGGCGGCGGAGGAGTTGCCGGAAATGATGGCCTCTCGCAGGCCTTTTTCCTCTTCGTTTTTGGGCGTAGTCATTTCCCTTGAAGGGAGGGGAGTGGCTGCGCCGTGAATCGCTGTGTGGTTAAGGCCTGACAAGCGGATTCCAGGAATTGGCTCGATGGCCTTTGCCATCAGTGCGATATGTTTGTCGGTAGTTCCGCAGCAGCCACCGACGATGTTAAGATGATGTCCCTCCAATAATGGCCAGAGGTCGCGCAGCAGACTCTCGGGCGTCTTTAAGTATTGGCCATTGGCGTCGGGCAGGCCGGCATTGGGATAAAAGCTGACACATGTGCCGAAGCGTGCCAGCTCCTTAACGAGCGGCGACATTTGTGCCACGTCGGTCACACAGTTGATGCCGATGCTGGCTATGGGACAGCCTGCCTTTGCCTCACCATTTTCTATCAGCACTTCTTTTATAAACTCCACAATGTTCTGCCCCAGCATGTTATAGCCGTCGGGAGTGGCCACTGAGAAGCTGAGCATGATGGGCAGTTGGGGCGCGACGGTTTTGGCGGCTTCGATGGCCACGCGGGCATTTTCCACATCAAAGATGGTTTCAATGAGCAGGGCGTCGACGCTACCGTCGGCCAGTGCCTGTATCTGCTCTTCATAAGCTGAGCGCAACAGTTCCTTGGATAATGGCTCGCCACTGGTGGCGACAGACGTGGTGCGGCTGGTGGGTCCGATGCTGCCGGCTACGAAGCGCGTTTTTTCCGACGAAGCGAAATCGTCGGCACATTGGCGGGCGAGGCGTGCAGCGGCAAGGTTGATGTCACGTGCGTAATCCTGCAGGCCGTAGTCAGCTAAGGAGATGCGTTGTGCATTAAACGTGTTTGTCTCGATGATGTCGGAACCTGCATCCAGATATTTCTTGTGGATGCCGCTGACGATGGTTGGTGCCGTCAGTGCGAGCACGTCGTTGCAGCCCTTCAAGTCAATGGGGTGAGTGGCGAAGCGCTCGCCGCGATAGTCTTCCTCGCGCAGGCGGTGTTGCTGTATCATCGTCCCCATAGCGCCGTCGAGGAGAAGGATACCCAGCGGACCCTTCCCCAACCCCTCCCTATGAGTGAAGGGAGAGGTTACTTGGTAGGCAGAATCTACTTCTCGAGTGCTGCCTGATTCTACTTTTCGAATGATGTCTTCTACCTGACGGTCTGCCTCGTCTTCACCCGAACAAGGTCCCTGTAGAGAGGGGCTGTGGGTATGTCTGCTCACTATCTCCATCGCCTCCTCCACTTCCTGCTCATTGTGGAAGTCCATCTCGATGTGCACGCCGTCGGTGCCGATGGCCTCAAGCAGCGGGCGGAGCTCGTCAGGCTTCACCCAGCTTGCCATAACGCTCTTGCCGGCGTCGAGTATGCGGCGGTAGAGATTGTACCACTTCGGACTTCCACCCTGCGGTTGTCCTACGCCGGGCGTCCACTGGATAGCGTTCAGCTCGTCAATCTCCAAGAGTGCGTCGAGATGGCGTATGGCATCCACACCATCGAGATGATAGAGAGTGTAAGGGATTTTCTGACACTGTTCGCGTATGAAGGGCAGGACGAAGCGACGGTAGTCGTCGACGCTGATCATCGTCGAGATATCGCTCTGCAGCTTTGTCATCTTTCCTGGCGCCCATGAGGAGAAGTAGCAGAAAGCCATTTCGTCGCCCTCGCGGATGATGTCGTATAGCTCGTCGAACACCTGGAAGTAAATGTCGTTGATCTGTTGCATTTGCCGCTCCAACAGTTCAGGCTGCATCACCGTGTCCATCAGCACGCGGTCAGTGCCTTTCAAGGCAGCCAGCACGTCGAGACCCTCCATCAGGTCAGGCATTCCTACGTAGTAGTGCCCTTGTGCCTTCCGCTTGCAGGCCTGAAGCAATTTTTTGTGCAGCAGCCAGTTCGGATGGTTAGGGTCGAAGACGATGTCATCGTTGTCGTAAGGGCTTGGATGAATCCAAATAGTGTCCTCGCCGCCTTCGAACACGCCGCCAAGGATAGCTGCCAAAGAGCCGGGGCCCAGTTGTGTGTTCGCCACAGGCAGAATGTCGGCCTTAAGGCACGAGTGCGCTACATACCAGTCTAAGTATTCTGCACGCCACTCAGGGTCAAACCACTTTTGGTTCAGGTCTTTGTATGGCTTCGGCTGAGGCACGTCGGCATGTGGTGTAACACCCTCCTGAAAGTGTTCCCACATATTTAGTATGACGCCCTTGTGGCTCCACCAGTCGACATAGTGCTTTTTCGTTTCCTCGAGATTAGTTTTCCAAGTGCTCATATTCCGATATGTGAGATTAGTCTGTTCTATAGGATGCCGGCCAGTCGCTTAAAAGCGGGCGTCAGTAGTGTTGTTTCCAGCTCTATACCGTCAGGCGACCGGAAGATACACAGATGTTCAGCGGCATTAAGGCGGCTGATGTAAGTAATGTTCACCAACGTGCTGCGGTCGGCGCGGACGAAGTGGGGCATATCCAAAAGCTTGGCGATGGCTCCAATGCCCATCAGTACGATGTCTTTGCTGTGGAAAGTGACCAGTTGAGTATAGTTGCCGTCGGCTTTCAGATAGACAATGTCGTCGCTGTTGACCATCATGGTGCCGCTAACAGTACGTAGTGTCAGACGTTGTGGGGCAGGCGTTGCGTTGGTCATCTTTACGATGTCTTGTGCCAGGAGTGTATTGTCGGCTTTCATTGCCTCTTCGCGAATGGCACGGATGAGCTGTTCACGCTCCTGCTTTTGGCGTTGTACGCGCAACAGTTTACGACGGCTGTGGCGCTTCTCTATCCACCGTGCCAACAGCCAGACGACAACCATCAGCACTATGGATACCAACACCCATACCCACCAATGCTGCCACCAGCGCAAGGGTGGGGTGATGAAGGTGTCGACCTGCGCATCAGCCACCAATTTAGCAGGACGGAACGATGTCATTTGTTCCAGGCCGCAGAGCCACACTGTGCCGTC
This sequence comes from uncultured Prevotellaceae bacterium, assembly GCA_902778535.1. GTDB lineage: Bacteria > Bacteroidota > Bacteroidia > Bacteroidales > Bacteroidaceae > Prevotella. The sequence goes on along the minus strand of CACYYG010000009.1, from coordinate 55,522 downwards.
GGCTTCTTCGGCCATTCGGGCCATCAGTGGCTCCACAATGGTAAAGCCGTTGAGGTGGTTAAAGAAACAGATGTTGGTGAGGTGGTAGTCGTTGGTAATGCGGCATACGAAGAGACCATCAATGGCTGCCACCACAAGGAATCCCTTTGGCGACACGTGCAGCGAGCGCACTTCGTGCCCGTTGAGCTGTGGCATCTGGTTGTTGAGTTCCTGCACTTCGCCATTGCGGATGAGGAACAGCGAGTCGCAAGACGCGAAGAACACGGCGCCGTACTGGTCGGCCTCCATAGTGGTAATGATGAGCTTCTGAGGAATGGAATCACTGGGGCTCATTTGTCTCATAGGCCTTATGGAGCCTGTAGCCTGCAAATTCTCAATGCAGAATAGCCCGAAGGTACTGCCCACCCAAAGGCGGCCTTCTTTATCGGCGGCTGCGCACCAAGGATGGCGTATCTCTGCGGTCAGCGTGTCGAGCGTGTTCGTCTGTGGGTCGTAGGCGGCAATAATCTGTCGCGTTCCCACGATGATACGGCCCTGTGCTTCGCTTACAAACTGGTAGCGATCGAAGGGCAGTTGGAGCCATCTGACGGTAGTGTCGCGGATGCAGGCTACGTCACTACGACCGGCCAGGTAAACACAACTGTCGATGACGGCGGCACAAGGCTGGAAATAATCGTCGGGATTGTCGTAAATGATGCGGTTGCCTCTGATTATTTTTCCGTTGAGCGTGCCCATTACCGGAATATTACTGTCTTCTACATCTTTCGTAGTGATACCAATGCCGCGTACGATGTCGTCATTGTCAGTTAGCGTGTGGTTGATGAAGTGTCGGTTGAAGAAGCAGTATACTCCTTGGTAGGTGGCCAACCAGAGACGGTCCCAGCGGTCGACGAGCATCGCTTTGATGAGGTTGAAGCCGCCGGCCAGCTTCGTCACGCTGGTTCCGTCATAGCTGAAGAGACTGTGCGAATCAGCAATAAGGAGCGTGCCGTTGTGTGTCGTACGCACAAAGAGACCATAGTCGGCCTGCCATTCGTCGAAGGGCGTCAGGAGCCGTACACTGTCGTCTTCGATGCTGTAGATACCGTCCTGTGCAAAAGCGTAAAGGGTGTTGCCTTGGCGGCAGAGGGAGAAGAAATCACCCTCTGCGCCTCCCAGTGGGATGGGCGCTTCTCCATCGGGTAAAAGACGGAAAAGCCCATCCTCTGTAGGCACATAGAGCGTAGACGAATCGAAAAACAACTTCCGATCGGGCGTCATTCTGTCGAGTACCTCGTCTTCACAAACCTGAGCAAACCCTTTTATGTCCGATTCCTTTTCCCCCTTCGCCTGCGCTTTTCCGTGTGTGCCTGTGGCTTTGCCTATCCATCGGTGCTGCTCTTCTTCGTCTTCAAACAGCACATAACCGTTGGGTAAATCGGTGGCGTTGAAGTTGTTTAGCAGCCAGTGATCATGAGGGTCTAACAGGTTGAGGTTCAGCTCATCGCCGTCGATGAACCATTGCTGGCGGAAGCCCAGCGCACTGACGCACTTGTTGGTTTCCATAAAACCCACGATGTTCCACCGGTGCCCGGTGAGGAACGGGGTAAACGTGCGGCCATCGAAGCGCACAAACCCCGACAATGTGCCTACATATATATATCCGCGTGCGTCTTGAAAAAGCGTTTCTGTCTGCATCTGCGGCAGTCCGTCCTGTGTTGTATAGCGGCGATAGCTTAGCGTGTTCGTCACCTGTGCCGATGTCGCCAACGTAAGCAGGAAGGAAAGTGCAAATAACTTCAGGCGTAAAAAGCTGTCCGCAATCATGCTTGTAAAAAGTACGTCAAAAATGCGAAAAGGGAAAAATACTCTTCTTTTTTTGTGTTTACTCGCCGATGACGATGATATACTCCGACATGAACGATGAGCCGGGCTGCAGGTGGTTCATGTAGAGCTTGTCCTTGAACTCGCCTTTCCAGCCTCGCGGGTCACCCAGGCCGTACCACGGCTCGATGCACACGAAGGGCGCTTTCTTCTGATAAGGACTCCAGAAGGCGATAATGGGGCATTTGTATTTGACGGTGACGGCGGGCGAGCCGTCGGGGTTGAGCAGCGCAGCCTCGTTTGTCTGACAATTGTGAATCTTCACCGAGTCGTTGGCAAAAAACTCGTCGTTGAACGCGATAAGACCATCCGTTGTTTCGAGTGGAACCTCAGACATCTCGTGGCTGCCGTCGATATAGCTCTTGATGGTGCTGAGCGTTGAGCTTTTAGTGTTGAGTGAAAGGGCGATGGCACCACGCAGCTCTTCGTCCTCTTTGCATCCTGGAGCGAGGAAGGCCGGATGACCGCCTATCTGGAAATAGATGTCGCGTGTGTCGGTGTTCTCCACATGCCATACGATGTGAATCTTGTTGCCGCTCAGACGGTAGCTCACAGCGAGGTTGAAACGGTAGGGATAGACCTTCAGCGTCTCTTCCGTCTCGTGCAGGGCGTAGGTCACCTTGTGCTCGCCCTGGGCGATGAGCTTGAACTTGGTGTCGCGTGCAAAGCCGTGACGCGGCAGGTGATATTCGCGGCCGTCGACGGTGTAAGTGTCGTCGTTGACGCTACACACAATGGGGAATAGAATAGGCGAGCGGCGGGGCCATTTGTCGCCACCTTGCCACAAGTATTCGCGTCCTTCACTGTCCTTGATGCTTTGGAGCTCAGCTCCCATCTCCGATACCTCGACCGTGAGATGCTCGTTCTTGATTTGTTCCATAGTTATGATAGGTTATTGTTGTTTCTTTTTTGGCAGACGATGAGCCTTCCGCAGCGCCTCGGTGATGATCCACTGCAGCTGGCCGTTGGTGCTGCGGAACTCGTCGGCAGCCCAGGCCTCTATGGCGTCCATTGTGTCGTTGTCGACGCGCAGGACAAAGCTCTTCGTCTTGTTCTCTTTTGCCATCAATAGTTGATTTCGCGTTTCAGATACATCGTTCCGCCATCCACGGCAACGAGCTCCCAACCGTCATATCCCCATTTGTTGAGCAGCCGCTCCCTATTCATAAGCGCCCATAGCGTCTTATATTCGTATCTCTTCATACTATTGTTCTCAACGTTCAATTATCAGTGATTAAGCGTTCCAGCGTTTACTACGGGCTGTGCGGAGTCGTCGCCGCAGAGCACTACGAGTAGATTGCTCACCATAGCGGCTTTCTTGTCGTCGTCCAGCTCCACGACGTTGTCGGAAGAAAGCTTCTCGAGTGCCATCTTTACCATCGACACAGCACCTTCCACAATCTTCTCACGGGCAGTGATGATAGCCGAGGCCTGCTGGCGGCGCAACATCACGGCGGCAATCTCAGGTGCGTATGCCAAATAGTTGATGCGGGCTTCTACCACCTCGATGCCGGCCAGTGCCAGACGCTCGTTCAGTTTCTCTTCTAATTGCTGGTTGATTTCATCGCCGCCGTCGCGCAGCGTCAGCTCGCTGTGCTCGTTGTCCTCGTCGTCGTAGGCATACTGTCCGGCCACCTGACGCAGGGCGGCATCGCTCTGCACGCGCACGAAGCGTTCCAAAGCATTCATGATGGAGCGCATGTCGGTGCCAAGCTGTCCGGCTGGCACATTGGCCATGGTCTGTGTGTCTACCTCGAACAGAGCCTTGTAGGTGTCTTTCAGCTTCCAAACCAGCACCAGGCCGATCATAATGGGATTGCCCGTCTTGTCGTTCACCTTGATGGGCTCGGCATCGAGGTTGCGGGCGCGCAGGCTCACTTTCTTCATCGAGAAGAACGGATTGATCCAGAAGAATCCCGTCTGGGCAAAGGTGCCGCTGTACTTGCCGAACCATGTGGTGACGCGTGCCTCGTTGGGCTCGAGCATCATCATGCCGCTCCACATGATGAGCGAAGCGACGAGCGCCACCAGGCCCAAGCCCAGCAGCCAGCCTCCCAGACTGCCGGTGTAGGAGTCGTCAGCCAGCAGCATGATGCCGTAGACGATGCTTGCTAAGCTGGCCAGTGTCAGCACAATGTTGATAAACAGAAACAGAAATCCGTTCAGTACGGTTCCGCCAAATTCTCTTTCTTTCGTTTCCATGACTGTGAATTATTATAATATCAAAATGATATTGCAAAGATAGCTACTTTTTTCTTTCCGGCAATGGATTTGCTGAAAGAATTAAGAACAATTAACGCTATACGTCAGGTGCTTCTCTCTTATCTTTTGTACCTTTGTCGGCATGTTGAACGTTGATGAATTGAAAGGCAAACGCATTGCGGTATTGCTGTCGGGGGGCGTCGACAGCTCTGTGGTGGTGTACGAACTGGTGAGGCAAGGATTGGCGCCCGACTGCTTCTACATCAAAATAGGCCCGGAGGAGAACGAAGAGTGGGACTGTAGCAGCGAGGAGGACATGGAGATGGCCACCGCCGTGGCGCGCAAATACGGCTGCCGTTTAGAGGTGGTTGACTGTCATCGCGAGTATTGGGACCAGGTGACTGCATATACTATGAATAAGGTACGCGCGGGCCTGACGCCTAATCCTGACGTGATGTGTAACCGGCTCATCAAGTTCGGGGCCTTCCACGAGAAGCGTGGCCATGATTACGACCTCATCGCCACCGGCCACTATGCGCAGACGGAAATTCTTCCTCTTTCTGCTTTGGAAGAGAAAGAGAATCAGCAACTTGCAGGCAAAACCTTCAAGTGGTTGTGTACTGCTCCAGACCCTGTGAAGGACCAGACAGACTTTTTAGCTCAGATTGCCGACTGGCAGCTTCAGAAGGCCCTTTTCCCCATTGGTCATTATGTGAAAGATGAAGTGCGCCGGATAGCAGAGCGCGAGCACTTGGTGAGTGCCAGGCGCAAGGACTCGCAAGGCATTTGTTTCCTCGGCAAGATTGACTACAACGAATATCTGCGTCGTTATCTTGGCGAGAAAGACGGCGATATAATCGAATTGGAAACAGGCAGGAGAATAGGCGGCCATCACGGCCATTGGTTTCACACCATTGGCCAGCGCAAAGGACTCGGCATGGGCGGTGGTCCGTGGTTTGTGGTGAAGAAGGATGTGGAGCAGAATATTATTTATGTTTCGCATGGCTATGACCCGCAGACGGCCTACAGCCAGCATTTCTGTATTCGCGATTTCCACAGCCTGAACGGCGTCATGCCTCCGGAGAAAGTGACGTTCAAGATTCGGCATACACCCGAATTCTTCTCTGCCACGCTTGAGCCTAACGCCCCTTCCGAATATATCGTCCACTCGGCGGTACCCATCCACGGCGTTGCACCAGGTCAGTTCTGTGTTGTTTACGATGCTCAGCACCACCGTTGCTACGGCTCGGGAGAAATAGCCGGCCTGCCCGGTTGACCAACACCTGCTGATTGCTTTCTTAGGGTTTAATGCCATTTTTGTAACCACGCGGGTTACTGTTAGTAACCCGCGTGGTTACTAACAGTAACCCACGTGGTTACTGATAGTAACCTGCGATGTTACCGATGTTTTGACGCTTTCCGTCATTATCGCGCTCAATGGTCTTCAAAAAAGGCTGGTCTGGCTTGCAACGAATATCGGCCTGATCAATCGTTCTCATTGGTGTCTTCCGTCTGCCCAGCTTGCTGGTCGGCAAACTCCCGGGGTGCTAAGCCAAAGTGCTTGCGGAATACAGCCGAGAAATAGGGTAGGGAAGAGTAGCCCACGGAATAGGCCACCTGCGAAATGTTCACCTTCTGTTCACGAAGCAGTCGTGCGGCTTGCTCCATGCGAATGTTGCGTATGAATTCTGATACTGAGATGCCAGTAATGTTCTTCATCTTCCTGTGCAGATGGGCACGGCTGATGCCTGCCTCGCCGCAGAGCACGTCGATGTTGAAGTCGCTGTCGCTCATGTGGTCGTTGATGCTCCTGATGACCCGGTCCATCAGTATCTCGTCGTTGCTCTTCATCTCTATTTTGTCAATCTTCTCCATGGGCTTCTGCTGTCCGGTGTACTTGCCGCGCAGCCTTTGGCGCATGTTGATGAGGTTGTCGATGGTGGCGTGCAGCTCCTCGATGATGAATGGCTTGGTGAGGTAGGCGTCGGCGCCTTTTTCGAGTCCTTCCAGACGATTGCCGATGTCGCCCTTCGACGTGAGCATGATGACTGGCAGGTGGGCAATGTTGACATTCCCCCTTAGCATGTGTAGCATGGTGAATCCGTCCATTTCGGGCATCATCACGTCTGAGATGACGAGGTCGTAGGTTTGGTCGGCGCCGATGGCTGTGGGCGAGAGCAGCTCCTTCAGCGCATCCTTGCCATTATGGCAGGTTGTGAAGTGATAATAGGGGCTGAGCTCGTTGGCGATGTATTGCGGAATCTCCAAGTCGTCGTCGGCAATAAGGATATGATAGTGGCTGGCAGACTGCTTCTTGCCTGTGAGACGCAGTGCTGTAGGCTCGTCGTCGCTATCGTCTATCTCGTCTGGGCTGAGGTGGCTGTTGCCTAAGGGCAGGCGCACGGTGAAGACAGAGCCTTTCTGCCCGTCGTCGCGGTTACGTCCGCTGATGGTGCCGTGGTGCATGTCGACAATCATCTTGCATAGGTTCAGGCCGATGCCGGTTCCCACGACGTGGTTGCCCCTGTCGCCGCGTCCCTGGAAGAATCGCTCGAAGAGGTGCTCGACGGTCTCGTTGCGCATACCGATGCCGTCGTCGGTGATGCTGATTTCCACAAAGTCTTTCAGGGCACTGCGGCTTTTCTCGTCGTGGCCTTCAGTGAGGGTGATGCTGATGTCGCCGTGGTCGAAGCTGTATTTGAAGGCATTGGAGAGCAGGTTTGACATCACTTTGTCAAACTGCGTGCGGTCTATCCATGCCATAATAGGCTTCTCGGGCGGCGGGCTGACGGTGAAGTTGATGTTGCGCTCGCGGGCATAGTATTCGTAGACCTTGAAGATGGACAGCAGAAATGAGTGCATGTTGGTTTCCTGACAGTGCAGGTGCATTTGCTGCTTGTCAATTTTGCGCACGTCAAGAATCTGGTTGACCAGAGTGAGTATGCGCTGTGCATTGCGGTCGATGGCGTCTACCGTAGAGCTTTCCGTTTCCTTGGCCTTCAGTTTGTTCAGCGCCCCGATGATGAGCGTCAGCGGTGAGCGGATGTCGTGTGTGGCGTTGATGAGGAATTTCATCTTGTCTTCGTCCTGCCGCTGTCGCATGCGTCGGCGCCATGTCATAACGCCAATGGCCAGCAATGCCAGGAACAAGAGGGTATAGATGAAATAGGCCATTGCGGAGCGATACCAAGGCGGACGCACCACGATGGTGATGGTCATGGGGGCTGAGGGTACGCCGTTGTCGATGGCACGCACTTCGATGTTGTAGATGCCGCTGTTGAGGTGTGTCAGGCTGATGCTGTTTTTGCCGGCCTCGTTGGATGTCCATTGCCTGCTGCCTAACATGTGGTGCTCCAGTATGATGTTGTCGGCGTTGTCGTAGTTCAGCAGCGAAAACTCCAGTTGTATGGTGTTGTCAAGATAGCTCACTGTGAAGTAGTTGCTTTCGTCAACGGGCTTCTCGGTGACGCGCTTGCCGCCTGACTCTGTAAGAGAGTTCACTGGGTGACCGTCGATGTAGAAACCTGTCAGCAGCAGGTTGCCGGGCTTGGTCTGGACGCTGCTCACCTGCTGTGGAGTGAAGGTGGTGAGGCCGTCGGCCGTGGCGAAGAAGATGCGGTCGTCGTTGTTGTGCAGGCCTACGCTGCTGATGTACTCACGGCTTGTCAGGCCTGAGCCGCTGATGTAGGCGCGCCATTTGCCATCTTTCTGATGGTATTGCCAAAGGCCGTTGAGCGTGCTGCACCAGATGTCGCCCTCGTTATCCTGCACGATATAGCTGATTGACATCGACTGCAAGGGCGTGTCCTTTGAGGGAAATTCCTCCAGCTCGTTGGTGCTGCGTCGCCAGATGCACAAGCCCTGCTCCAAGCCGATGAGAATGTCGCCCTCTTTGGTTTCGCATAGCGAGTAGCACATCCTGCCCTCGGCCAATATATTCCATCCAAATGGGCGGAACGAACCTGTCGAAGGGTCAAAGCAACTCACACCATTCGACGTTCCTATCCAGATGCGCCCTTCGTGGTCGGGCATGAGTTGCATCACCCAGTCGTTGGGCAAATGGCCAAGGAGAGGATCGTTTTCATCGTGCATCGAATAGTGGTGTATGTCGGACGTATTCCTATCGTAGACGAGGATGCCCTTGGCAAAGGCCGAGAACACCAGTGTGCCTTGGCCGTTGTCGGTCATGTCGTTGAACTTGTCGCAATCGAAGTCGGTAAGCATCTTCCGCTCTCCCGTAATAGGGTCGAAACTGAAGATGGCATGGCTGGTGCCCAGCCAGTATTGCTGTTTTTTGTCGCAGTAGATGAACTCTACGTCATCGGGGGCATCGGGATGGCTGACTAACCGCCCTTCACGGTCAAAACCATACACTCCTTTACTCTGCACCGTGCACCAGGTGATGCCGTTGGAGCCTTCGGCTACCGATGAGACGAGCGTGCCGATTTCTACGCGCTGTGCAGCAAAGTTCCATGAGGAGAACTGTGCCTTCCGCTCGGGTATCATCAGTAGGCCTTTCTGCTGGCAGCCCACCCATAAATTGCCTTGCTTGTCCTCCGCCAGTGCCCATATCTTCGAGGCATTCAGGTCGTAGCCCTGCACGCTGACAGGATAGCGTTGCAGGCGGGTGCTTCCGGCGGGCAGCCAGAAGAGTCCGTTGCCACGTGTTCCTATGAAGACATTGCCGTTGGCGTCTGAGAGAGCGGTGCGGAATCCTGGGTTGCGACCAGCCTCACTGATGTCGAATGGCGCGTCCAGCAGCTGCCCGCTGTCATAAGCCAGCAGGCCGTCGCGGCATACGATGATGGTCTTTCCCTGATATTCAAAGAAGTCTGATGGCACACCGTAGGGCTGCTCGCCGAACAGGCGCACACTGCCTCCTTTCTTCTGGTAGCTGTAGTTGCTGGCTCCGCCTCGCCACAGACCGCCCTCTTTGTCCTCAAAGAGATAGAGAAAATAGGAATCGTTGTCGTTGACCTTTGCCTCGATAACTTCTTCCAGCTGCTGCGTTCTTTCCACAAGGGCGTAGAGACCATAGCCGGAAGTGCCGATTAGCAGGCGGCCGTCGCGGGTCTCAATGAGGTCGCTGATGCGCGGGCGGATGCCATTGGGGAACGGGTAGGTGATGAAGGTGCCTGAAGCGTCGTCGTAGCGCTGCAAACCTTTGTTCGTACCCACCCACAGTCGGCCCTTGCTGTCACAGTTGATGCAGCATACCACGTTGTAACACAGCGATGTAGAGTCGCCTGGCTGATTAAAGAATGGAGTGAAACGATAGCCATCAAAGCGGTTAAGACCGTTTTCCGTAGCAATCCAAATATATCCTTTCTGGTCTTGGCAAATGCCGTTGATGACCGAGTTCGACAGCTTGTCACTGGAGAAGAATAAAGAGGTCTGAGCAGAGCCGCACAAAAAGCCTGCCAATAGCAGTATGATGGTATATAATTGTCTCATATAGTAGTAGTTCGTCGCTAAGACGGGGCAAAGTTAATAAAAAATGAGACATAATGAAAAGAAAAGAGATTTTTTTTGAAAAAAAAGTTGTACAAAGACACCGAATAATCGAAGTTTTTTCCTTAATTTTGCAAGCAGAACTGATAAATAATTATTACTGATGAAAAAGACGACTTTTTTCTTTGTGGTTCTGCTCTTTTCTTTAGCAGGCCTCACCGTCCATGCCGACGAGTGGGTGGGCACATGGGCCACGGCGCCCGAGTTTACCGGAGAAGGCGATATGCCTCAGCATACAACGCTGACAGACAATAGTATACGACAAATCGTTCATGTGAGTATTGGGGGCGATGTGCTGCGCTTGCAGCTGAGCAACGAGTTCAGCCGTGAGGCCGTGGAGATACGTTCTGTATATATCGCTGACGCCAAGGACAGCACTGCCATCGATCAGCGTACTGTGCGCTATCTCACTTTCGCAGGCAAGCGCAATGTCACTATTGAAGGCGGTCAGGCGTTGTTCAGCGATGAGCTGCGCTATGCCCTGAAGCCGCTGCAGCGCCTGTCTATAACTATCAATTACGCCAAGACGCCGCAAAACGCCACTTCGCACCGCGGCTCGCGAACCACTTCTTATATTATGAAGGGTGAGGCAAAGCCGAAGAAACCCTTTGTCGTGGCTGAGGCGCTCGACCATTGGTACAATATCGCTGCTATTGACGTGAAGGCTGACGCTCCGACATGCTGGGCAGTGCTTGGCAATAGTATCACTGACGGACGCGGTACTACCACGAACCTGCAGAACCGCTGGACCGACGTCTGTGCGGAGGCTATGGATGGCAAGGTGAGTATCCTCAATCTAGGCATTGGCGGCAACTGCGTGCTGCGCGGTGGCCTTAGTGAGCCGGCTTTGAAGCGCTTCGACCGCGACATCATGTCGCAGCGAGGCATCACAGGCATCGTCATCTATGAAGGCATCAACGACATTGGCAGCAGCCGCAGCGTGGAGAAAACAGAGAAGGAACTCATTGAGGCCTACGAGCTGTTCATCGGCAAGGCACGCGCTAAAGGTCTGAAGGTTGTCGGCGCTACCATCACTCCCATCGGAAACACGATGTACTGGTCGCACTACCACGAGGCCTTGCGCCAGACCATCAACGAATGGATTCGCAACAGCGGGAAGTTTGATGCCGTCATCGACTTCGACAAAGTGCTCAGCGACCCCAGTAAACCCACTTGGATGCGTGCCGACTATCAGTATGACTGGCTCCACCCCAATGCCGTTGGCTATAAGGCTATGGGCTTGAAGGCTGCAGAAGTGTTGGCTCCTATGAGTAAAATGTTTTGTGACTAGTGATGACTAAGAGCCAACGACTTCTCTCTCTTGACGTGCTGCGCGGTCTGACCGTGGCGGGCATGATTCTGGTGAACAATGGCTATGGCGATTCTTTCGAGATGCTCCGCCATGCCAAGTGGAACGGCATGACGCCTTGCGACCTTGTGTTCCCCTTCTTCCTCTTCATCGTAGGCATCTCGTGCTATTTGTCGTTGTCGAAGAACAACTTCACGCCCTCTGCACCAGTGCTGCGTCGTGTGATAAAGCGCACTGTCCTTTTGTTTGCTATCGGCCTGTTTATCAATTGGTTTGACAATGCCATAGAGGGCGACCTGTTGTGCTTCGGCCATCTGCGCATCTGGGCTGTGATGCAGCGCATAGCCTTGTGCTATTTCTTCGTGTCGCTTTTCGCCCTCTATGCCAACCATCGCTTCACCATTCCTGCCGTCGTTGGCTTACTCGCTGTTTACACATTATTATTATTATTGGGCAACGGCTATGCTGAGGATGCCTCCGTCAACATTCTGGCACAGACTGACCTGCAGCTCTTCGGCTACGACCATCTCTACCACAAGAGTCCCGTCGATCCTGAAGGCTTGCTCGGCACCATCAGCGGTGTGGCCCATGTGCTGATAGGTTTCTATTGTGGCAAGCTTATCAAGCAGAAGGATACGATAGGCGATAAGGCACTAGCCGTCTTCGCCGTGGGTACGGTGTGTGTCATTGCCGGCTATCTGCTCACCTATGGCCTGCCGTTGAACAAACGTATCTGGAGTCCCAGCTATGTGCTCGTCACTTGCGGACTGGCTGCACTGCTTCAGGCACTATTTATCAATAATGAAGAACAAAGAGCTGTCCGCTCTTCGTTCTTACGCGTCTTTGGCGTCAATGCCCTGGCACTCTACGTCGCTAGCGAGCTGTTGGCCATCCTCTTCGGCCATTTCGGCATTAGCGCAGTCATCTATGACACACTGCACAGCATCATCATTTGGGACAAGTGGGCATCGCTGGCCTACGCCCTTACCTTCGTAGCTATCAACTACGCCATTGGCTATGTGCTGTGGAAACGGAAAATATTCATTAAACTATAAAGAGCCATGAAAAAAATCTACATTCTTCTTATGGCCCTTTTCGTCATGCTGGCCATGAGCAGTTGCAACAAAGGCAAGAATGACAAGAGCAGCGACGATGACGATCCTGAGACCGAACTAGCCGATGCTGACTTCGACGACGAGGAGGACTCAGGGCGGGATGTCACCGACCAGCGTGACCGCGCAGACTATACTTTCTCCACCAAAGTCATCACCGATGAAGAAGACGTGGCCCAGAAAATCATCGTGACCATTAAGAATTGCAAGTTTGACGAGAGCTTTGAGAACGAAATTGAGGCTGTGACTTTGGATACCGTATTTTGGCATGGCTTTGGCAGTATTCGCGAGGACGACATCAACTTCGACGGCTATCCCGATCTGATGGTATGCTGTGGCCCCTTCAACTCGTATGGCAACTTCACGTATGGTGCCTGGCTTTGGAATCAGAAAATTCACGACTTCGAGTATGTCAAGGGCTTCGACGAGTTGTTCGACCCGGAGTTCAACAAGAAGGATAAGACCGTATCGTCCCGCTTTCGTATGGATGACCACGAAGACGACGCCGTGTACAAGTGGAATGGCAACGAGTTGGAGCTGGTCAGTAGCGAGACCATTATCTATAGTGAATTAGAAGATGAATAACCTATGAAAAAACTATTAACTATGTTGCTCCTCCTGACGGCTATAGGAGTACAGGCGCAGACAGGTGCTGCGAAGAAGGCTGTCGACAGTATACGCGAGCAGTATGCTGAGGCTAAGCAGGATATAGCGTATAACAACAAGAGTGAAGAGACACGCAACCAGATGACAGTCAACATCAGTCACATGGTGGCTGCCATCGGGCATCAGGAGAAGGTAGTGACTTACTATTTCTTCACTGACTTCGACGAAGATGCCGATGACTACATCAGCAAGCCCTATTTCATCACTGTCACCTATAATGTGGCGGCTCGCAAGTTCTATGAAGAATATCTGCTCAAGGGCAATGGCGACGTCATCTTCGCCTATCTCTCAGGCGAGAGCAATGACCCTGTCGTAGGCCGGTTCGAAGCCCGCTACTACTGGGAAAACGGACAGCTGGTGCATCAGCAGCTGAAGGGCGATGAGATGGAGTCAGAAACAGGCGCCTTCGACCAAGCCCAGAGGCTGAAGGAGGCGTTTGTCTATCTGATGCACTAGTGGTGAGAGGATAGCTTGAAACATACGATACTTAAATGACACATACTACTAAAACAATGAGAAAAGGACTTGCTATCATAGCCATAGCGCTGCTGAGTGTGTTCGCCGCCGGGGCACAGACACGCTACAACTATGGGCAGCTGTCAATGGAGCGGCTGAACCGTGGCGTGGTGGCTGTGCCAATGGCTGACGGCCGTGTGATGGTCAGTTGGCGTGTCCTGCGCAACGAACCCAGTGGGATGCCCTATAATATCCTTCGCAATGGCGTCGCCATCAACGAGAATCCGCTTGTGAATTCCGGCACGTGCTTCATTGACGAGCACCCGCTGAGTAGCGACACGGACGTGGAATACGCTGTAGAGACACTGTCTCCCACACCTGGCGCGGGCATGTATGTCAAGGCCGATGCAATGCAGATTTTGCCTGTTGGCGGGAAGTTCACCCTCAAGGCCGGCGCGCCAGTGGGCTACCTCCGTGTTCCTTTGCAGATTCCCGAAGGCGGACAGTCGCTTGACGGACGCCGCTACCGCTATTTGGCCAACGACGCCTCGGTAGCCGATGTGGACGGCGACGGGCAGTATGAGTTCATCGTAAAATGGGATCCAACTAACGCCCGCGACAATGCCCATGCGGGATTCACGGGCAACACGCTCTTCGACTGCTACCGACTCGACGGGCAATTGCTGTGGCGTATCGACATGGGGCACAACATCCGCTCGGGTGCCCATTATGTGCCCTTCATTGTCTATGACCTCAACGGCGACGGACGAGCTGAGATGATGGTGAGGACTGCTGACGGAACACGCGACGGCATTGGCACCGTTATCGGCGATTCTGCTGCCGACTATCGCGAGAAGTCGAATCCCAGAACTTTAGGCCGCATCCTCACCGGGCCTGAGTATATCACCGTGTTCGACGGCCTTACGGGGCGTGCCCTCTGCACCAAGCCCTATATTCCTGCTCGCGGCGAGGTAAGAGACTGGGGCGACGACAATGCCAACCGCTCCGACCGTTTCCTTGCTGCCCTTGGCTATTTCGGCGGGCGGAACGCCAGCGCTGTCTTCTGCCGTGGCTACTACACGCGCAGCGTTCTTACGGCCTGGGACTGGGACGGAAAGGACTTGAAAGAACGCTGGACATTCGACACCGACAACCCGCAATGGCGCGACTATGCCGGACAGGGCAACCACAACCTGCGCGTGGCCGATGTCGACGGTGACGGATACGATGAGATTACCTACGGCGCCATGGCCGTCGACCACGACGGTACGGGCCTTTACAACACTGGTATGGGGCACGGCGATGCCATCCATCTCATCGCTGAGCCGACAACAGACAAGCTCTTCATTTGGGACTGCCATGAGAACCGGCGCGACGGCTCTGAGCTGCGTGATGCTGCAACGGGCGACATTGTCTTCCAGATAAAGAGCAACAGCGACGTGGGCCGTGCCATGGCTGCCGATATCGACCCGACGACGCCCGGCGTGGAGATGTGGAGCGTTGACAGCCACGGCATCCGCAACATGCAGGGTGACGTGGTGAGCACGGCCAACGACCCTAACGATCCGAAGCACGACAACACGCTCATCCTTGGCGGACGCTATCTGCCTGTCAACTTCGGCATCTGGTGGGATGGCGATTTGTTGCGCGAACTGCTCGACCATGAGACAGTGACGAAGTACAACTGGGAGGAGAAGCGCATCGACACCGTGCAGCAATTCGACGGTGTACAGTTTAACAACGGCTCGAAGTCGAATCCCTGCCTGCAGGCCGACATCCTGGGCGACTGGCGCGAGGAGGTGGTTGTAAGAAACAGGGAATCAACCGAGCTGCGCATCTATGTTACGACGATTCCTACCGATTTCCGCATCATCTGTCTGATGCAGGACATTCCCTATCGCCTGTCAGTTGCTTACCAGAATGTGGGCTACAACCAGCCGCCTGAGACAGGGTTCTACATCGGTCCTGACTGTCTTGACTATCTGAAATGATTCAAATTGTTTCGCAAAATGATGGTATGATACAAAATTGCAACTATTTGCGATACTGGTGAAAGCCCAAAAACTCAGAATTGTTTAATTTTGCAGACGTAATAACAAATTTTAAAGATTATGTCTCAACAAGAATCTAAAGGCTTTTACAAACTCTCGTGGCTACAGCGCATCGGCTTCGGCGCAGGCGACCTGGCCCAGAATCTCATCTACCAGACCATCTGCATGTATCTGCTGTTTTTCTACACCGATGTCTATGTGCTCGGTGGTGATGCAGCAAAGTCGGCCGGATTGGCTGGTACCATGTTCCTCGTAGTTCGTATTGTTGATGTGCTCTGGGATCCTCTCGTGGGTACCTTTGTCGACAAACACAATCCGAAGTTGGGCAAATATCGTTCCTATCTCATCATGGGCGGTATTCCTCTCACCATCCTCGCCATTCTCTGCTTCTGGGATGGATTCAAGCCCAGCATTCTCTATGCCTACATTACCTATGTCGGCATGTCAATGCTTTATACGCTTATCAACGTTCCCTATGGCGCATTGAACTCATCGCTGACTCGTGACACCAACGAGATTACCATTCTCACCTCAGTGCGTATGTTCATGGCCAACGTTGGCGGACTGTGTGTCTCGGCAGGCGTTCCCATCCTCGTGGCCATCCTCGCCTCGAAGGATCTGCCCATTGAAATGGCCCTGTTCATGGGTCTCGGCTCACTGCCTTCGTTCATCTTTATGCCCCTCGTACCGGCCATCAAGCGCAAGGTTGGTAAGAAAAATATGTTCTACATCTTCCTCTCCGTTGCCATCATAGGCATGGCACTGCTCTACGTCATCAGTAAGATGGGTACGGTGAAGGAGAATATCGTATTAGTCTACATTGCTCAGTTCATCAAGTCGACGGGCGTTATCGTGGCCACAGGCTACATGTGGGCACTCATTCCCGAGGTCATCAGCTATGGTGAGTGGAAAACGGGCCGTCGTATCAGCGGCATCGTCAATGCGCTGACGGGTATCTTCTTCAAGGCTGGCATGGCGCTGGGTGGCGTCATCCCGGGATGGGTGCTTGCCTGGACAAGCTACAAGGCCAGCGAGCAGGCTCAGACGCTGCCGAAGGACTCGAATGCCTGGTTCCTCACCATGCTTATCTTCGCCCTCGTCGGTCTCGGACTGCTCGTCTTCTGCTTCTCGCAGACGAAGGAACGCGTGGTGATGGACGACAAGGAGACAAAGAACGTGAAGGTTTCCGACCTTTGGACGGAGTTTATGCGCAACCGTCCTCTCCGCATCATCGCCCTCTTCTTCATCACCGCTTTCGCCATGATGTCGGTGGGCAACGCTGCAGGAGCTTACTTTATGAATGACCTCGAGTTGCAGTCGCCCTCTGCTCAGGAAGGAATCCGCTGGCTGGTCTGTGTTATTCCTGCTTTGCTTCTCGTTCTCGCCATGTGGATTATCTCCAAGTATGAGCTCACCGATGAGAAGATTGACCAGATTAACAAGGAAATTGAAGCTCGTAATCAGTAAATGAGAAAGGTTATCGTAATGGGCATGATGTCGGCAGTGCTGGCAGTCATGCCCACTTTTGCCCAAAATGGGCTGAAGGATGCTGTGGGCAAGTATTGCTTGATAGGAGCTGCCATCAACCAGTGGCAGAGCGACGGCCAGGTTCCGGAGGCCGATGCCGTGATGGATCAGCATTTCAACTGTGCTACCGCCGAGAACTGCATGAAGCCCGAGACGCTGGCTCCTGCTGAGGGCATCTTCGACTTCCGTGTGGCCGACAAGTTCGTGAAATATTGTCAGGACCACAATATGAAAGTAATCGGCCACTGTCTCGTTTGGCACTCACAGGCTCCCGACTGGTGGTTCACCAACGGCTACACCGCCAGCCCGGCTTCGAAGGAAGTGCTGAAGGAACGCCTCATCAAGCATATCAAGACCGTGGTGGGCCACTATAAAGGCCAGGTGCATGGCTGGGACGTGGTGAACGAGGCTATCATGGACGACGGCTCCTTCCGCAAGTCGCCCTACTACAACCTATTAGGCGAGGAGTTCATCGAGATTGCCTTCCGCACCGCCCATGAGGCCGACCCAGATGCCGAGCTGTATTACAACGACTACTCCATGTCGGGTGCAGCCAAGCGTGAGGCTGTCTGTCGTCTGGTGAAAAACCTGAAGGCCAAAGGCCTGCGCATCGACGGCGTCGGTATGCAGAGCCACAACGGCCTTGACTATCCCAACCTCGAAGAGTATGAGAAGAGCATCGACGCCTTTGCCGCCTGTGGAGTAAAGGTGATGATGACCGAGCTCGACATCAACGTGCTGCCCAACCCGCAGGGCTTCGGCGGCGCCGACATCAGCCAGAACTATGAGTTGCAGCAGAAGTACAATCCTTACACTAACGGTCTGCCTGCTGCCAAGCAGAAGGAGTTGGACAATCGCTGGCTCGCTCTTTTCAATATCTACCACAAGCATCGCAGCCAAATCAGCCGCATCACCCTTTGGGGCGTCAGCGACGGCGGCTCCTGGCTCAACGGCTGGCCCATCAAGGGACGCACCAACTATCCGCTGCTCTTCGACCGCCAGTACAAGGCAAAGCCCATAGTTGACCAAATCATCAAGCTCTACCAGTAAGACAGATGAATGCCGAGATTCTTCAGCCAACTAAAATCACCTTTTTATTTATCTTTAAATTATGAAAGCCCGTTATCTCTTTCCCCAAGACTACATGGCCGATCCTGCGGCCCACGTGTTTAACAACCGCCTGTATATTTATCCCTCACACGACTGGGAGGCAGGTGCTGCCTTTGACGACGACGGCGGCCATTTCCAGATGCGTGACTACCATGTTCTTTCGTTTGACAACGTAGAGACCGATCCCGCCACCGACCACGGCGTCATCCTCGATGTCGACCAGGTTCCCTGGGCTGAGAAGCAGATGTGGGACAGCGACGTCTGTGAGAAGGACGGTAAGTATTACCTCATTTTCTCGGCCAAGGACTACAACGGCGT
This sequence comes from uncultured Prevotellaceae bacterium, assembly GCA_902778535.1. Taxonomy (GTDB): domain Bacteria; phylum Bacteroidota; class Bacteroidia; order Bacteroidales; family Bacteroidaceae; genus Prevotella. The sequence continues at coordinate 37,397 of CACYYG010000009.1, read as the reverse complement.
GTTCCATCTCGGCGTCGCCATTGCCGACAAGCCCGAAGGCCCGTTCATTCCCCAGGAGCATCCTATCCGCGGTGCCTACAGCATCGACCCCTGCGTGTTCAAGGACGACGACGGCCAGGTCTACGTCTGCTATGGCGGTCTCTGGGGCGGCCAGCTGCAGTGGAACGTTGCCCCGCAGCAGGTTTTGAAGGAAGGCATTGACCTCGGTCCTGCGCCCGACCGCAAGACACAGCTCTTCACGGCTCCCGACATGCCCGCCCTGCCCAGCCTGATGGCACGTCTGAACGACGACATGCTGCAGTTTGCCGAGGCCCCGCGCCATGTACTCGTTGTCGACAACGACGGTCAGCCCCTGAAGGCCGGCGACCCGCACCGCTTCTTCGAGGCTTCGTGGATGCACAAGTACAACGGCAAGTATTACTTCAGCTACTCCACGGGCGACAGCCACATGCTGTGCTACGCTACAGGCGACAACCCCTACGGCCCCTTCACCTATCAGGGCGTCATTCTCGATCCTGTCGTAGGCTGGACCACGCACCACTGCATTGTGGAGTATCGCGGCCAGTGGTATCTGTTCTATCACGACTGTGTTCCCTCCAACGACGTGACCCATCTGCGCTCACTGAAAGTGCAGCAGCTGTTCTACAACGCCGACGGCACCATTCAAAAGGTTATCAACGAGTAGAGAAGGAGTAAAGGAGTAAAGGAGTAGAGTAGATATGTTCTGCGGCTGAGGTGTTCTACTTTATCTCCTCTGCTCCTCTACTCCTTTACTCCAAATCTCCTTACTCCTTTTAATATGCCTGCTCATGCACCCCCTTGACGGCACGACCGCTTGGGTCGTTAAGGTTGCGGAAAGCGGCATCCCACTCAAGGGCGATGGCGGTGCTGCAGGCCACGCTGGCCTCGCTGGGTACACTCTTGGCGGCTGAGTCGCTGGGGAAATGCTCGGCAAAGATGCTGCGATAGTAATATTCTTCTTTGTTCTTCGGCGGATTGATGGGAAAACGCTCGGCAGCGTGGGCCATCTGCTCATCAGAAACCGCTGCAGCTGTTACAGCCTTCAAGGTGTCAATCCAGCTATAGCCCACGCCATCGCTGAACTGCTCCTTCTGACGCCATGCCACTTCTTCGGGTAGCAGGTGGGCGAATGCCTCGCGTACAATCTTTTTCTCTATCGTGTTTCCCGGGCACATCTTAGCTTCGGGATTGCTGCGCATGGCAACATCGAGGAATTCCTTGTCGAGGAAGGGCACGCGCCCCTCGACGCCCCAGGCACTGAGGCTCTTGTTGGCACGCAGACAGTCGTAAAGATACAGCTTGCCGAGTTTGCGCACCGTCTCCTCGTGAAAATCCTTTGCTGTGGGCGCCTTGTGGAAGTAGAGATAGCCGCCGAAGATTTCGTCGGCACCCTCGCCCGAGAGTACCATCTTAATGCCCATCGACTTGATGACGCGGGCCAGCAGGTACATCGGCGTGGAGGCACGGACGGTGGTGACGTCGTAGGTCTCTATATAGTAGATGACGTCGCGTATGGCATCGAGGCCCTCCTGAATGGTGTAGTTGATTTCGTGGTGCACGGTGCCTATGTGGTCGGCCACGAGGCGGGCCTTGGCCAGGTCGGGCGCACCTTTCAAGCCCACCGCAAACGAGTGAAGGCGGGGCCAGTAGGCACGCGTCTGCGAACCGTCCTCAATGCGGTGCTCGCTGAACTTCGCGGCGAGGGCAGAGATGACGCTGGAGTCAAGGCCGCCGCTGAGCAGCACGCCGTAGGGTACGTCAGACATGAGTTGGCGGCGCACGGCATCTTCCAGAGCATCATGGATGGCCTCTACGCTGGCGGGATTGTCCTTTACGGCGGTGTAGTCGAACCAGTCGCGGCGGTAATATCTTTTTAATTCTTTATTCTTCATTCTTAATTCTTCATTTACAAAGAGGTAGTGGCCGGGCAGGAACGGCTCATAGCACTCGCACTGGCCTTCGAGGGCCTTGAGCTCACTGGCCACATAGACCGTACCGTCGGAATCGTAGCCAATATAAAGAGGTATCACGCCGATGGGGTCGCGAGCAATCAGAAACTCATTGCGCTCCTCGTCGTAGAGCACAAAAGCGAAGATGCCGCTGATGTCTTCGAGGAAGCCGATGCCTTTCTCGCGATACAGTGCCAGGATGACCTCGCAGTCGCTGCCTGTCTGAAAATCGTACTGCCCGGCAAAGCGACGTCGGATGTCCTGATGGTTATAAATCTCGCCGTTCACTGCCAACACCTGCTTGTGGTCAGGCGAATAAAGAGGCTGCCCTCCTGATTCGGGGTCAACGATGCTCAGTCGCTCATGGGCAAGGATAGCGCTTCCGCCGCAGTAGATGCCACTCCAGTCAGGTCCGCGATGGCGTATTTTCTGGCTCATCTTCAACGCTTTCTCGCGGAGCTCATGCGTCTGCTCCTTCACATTAAGTATTGCTACAATTCCACACATATTCACAGATTATTTGTTGGTTTGCAAAAGTACATCAAAAAAGGCGGGAAGCCGAAACGCTTCCTGACTTTTGAATGTTAAAATGATTGGGAAGTTACAATTTGTAAACCATATCTCTTGTTTTGCTTGCAATGGCAGTCGTAATACGTCAAAATAGTTTCTTTTTGCTTACATATTGCTGCTTTCTCCTGATAAGTTGCTTGCTTGATGGCGTGTGCATGGGGAAAGCGACATTGGTGTTGAACGATTCATGTATGAGTCTGCTAAAAATGTAAAGAAAAATGATTCCGATTTTTTTACAAATGAAAATCGTGAAATAGAAGCGGGAAGACAGGTTTTTATAGCCAGTCGGTCATTGGATGAGCATGAGCAAGCGTCAGAAATTGCACACATTGGCGGTCTTTGTGCAGCTTTTTGGCCTCCAAAAGGGTCTATTTTGCATCAAAAGCAGCATGTTGATGCCCGTGAAGATGATCCGCGTGAAAAAAAGTCAATGCCTTTTTTTCACGCGGATATATCTTTTTTATAATGGGGATGCTCGCGATAAACAAGAAAAACATCCAACTGCTTGCCAGTCAACGAGATGGCAACCCCTCTCATTTTTGCGTTTTTTTCAGGCGAGACATTCTTTCTTCATTCCGTTGCCATTCTCAGCCTACTTAAACCCTGTTTTTCAGTAGCTTTTGTAAAATCTTTTTACCTAATTTGAATGATATCCCGTCTCCTCAGCCCGGCCGGATTGATGGGCTTAAATACTATGTCACGGACATTCGTGGCTCGTTCAGAGGTACGACAGATAGAGGTAGTTGGTTTGTGCTGGATATTCGGCGGCCAGCGTGTCAATTTGGTTGACGGTCGGAACGATGCCAAGCTCCTTGCGCCATTGGCGGATGGTGAGGCCGGCCTGTTCCATCTTCATGCGATGCTCCAACCCTATGGCACGGGCTATCTGGAAGTCGGAGAATCCATAGACCTTGGCTGCACGCAATAATGAGAATATCTCGGGCGACTGAAGATACTCCCTGAACTCACTCGGCTCCATCAATTCCGATACCTCTGACAGCAGTGCGTTCTCTTTTAGCTGCCGGTCGATGTCAACAATGTGCTTCAGTTTTTGCAGGAACCAGCGGTCTATCATCGTCAGCCGGTGTATCTGCTCCACGCTGTAGCCTATCGTCAGTGCCTTCGACACGACGAAGATGCGCATGTCCGTTGGCTCGTGGAGCGACTTCTGAATATCCCTGATTTTGATTTCATGGTTTTCCACAAACCCGTGCATGCCTTGGCCAATCATGCGCAAACCCTTTTGCAATGCCTCCTCGAAAGTGCGTCCGATGGCCATCACCTCGCCCACGCTCTTCATGCTGGAGCCAAGCTCGCGCTTCACGCCGTGGAATTTCGTCAAGTCCCAGCGCGGAATCTTTACTACCACATAGTCGAGGGCAGGTTCGAAGAAGGCGCTCGTGGTCTTGGTGACCGAGTTCTTCAGGTCGAAGAGTCCGTAGCCGAGTCCCAGCTTGGCAGCAACGAAAGCGAGCGGATAGCCCGTGGCCTTGCTGGCCAATGCCGACGACCGCGACAGGCGGGCATTGACCTCGATGACGCGATAGTCCTCGCTGTTGGGGTCGAGTGCGTACTGCACGTTGCACTCGCCGACAATGCCGATATGGCGGATTATCTTGATGGCCACCTCGCGCAATTTGTGGTATTCGCTGTTTGAAAGTGTCTGGCTCGGCGCCACCACTATCGACTCACCTGTATGGATGCCGAGCGGGTCGAAGTTCTCCATATTGCATACGGTGATGCAGTTGCCGAAGCGGTCGCGCACTACCTCATACTCTATCTCTTTCCAGCCCTTGAGCGATTTTTCTACTAATACCTGCGGCGAGAATGAGAAGGCTTCCTCGGCTTGTGCCAGCAGCTCCTTTTCGTTGTCGCAGAAACCGCTGCCGAGGCCGCCAAGGGCGTATGCCGCTCTTAAGATGACGGGGAATCCTAATTCGTAAGCCGCCCGTTGCACCTCACCGACCGTTGAACAAGCCTCGCTCTTGATGGTTTTCACGCCGATTTCGTCGAGGCGGCGCACAAAAAGGTCGCGGTCTTCGGTGTCGATAATGGCCTGGACGGGCGTTCCTAATACCTCGACGCCGTATTTCTCCAGCACTCCCCGTCGGTACAGCTCCACACCGCAGTTTAAGGCAGTCTGGCCACCGAAACTGAGCAGTATGCCGTCAGGACGCTCTTTTTCGATGATACGCTCTACGAACTCGGGCGTTACCGGTTGGAAATACACTGTGTCGGCCACATTCTCCGAAGTCTGTACCGTGGCGATGTTAGGGTTGATGAGCACTGAGTGGACGCCCTCTTCCTTCAGGGCTTTCAGTGCCTGTGCACCGCTATAGTCGAACTCGCCGGCCTGTCCGATTTTCAAGGCTCCGCTGCCCAGCAATAGTACCTTATTGATATTCTTCTTCATCATCCTAACATTTTTACAAACTCATCAAACATCCATTCTGTGTCTGTAGGCCCTGAGCAGGCTTCTGGGTGAAACTGTGCCGACATCCAGGGATTCGTTTTGTGGCGGATGCCCTCGTTGGAGCCGTCGTTCATATTCACGAACAGCGGCTGCCAGTCTGCTGGCAGCGTCGTGTCGTCGACGGCATAGCCGTGATTCTGCGAAGTGATGAAGCACTGCGTCGTGCCCACTCGCCGCACGGGCTGGTTGTGTGAGCGATGGCCGTATTTCAGCTTATAGGTCTTTGCGCCTGCCGCTCTTGCCAGCAGCTGATTGCCCAGACAGATGCCCATGCACGGGCGGACAGTCTTATTATCCAAGAACGCGCGGATATGCTCTACCGTCTTGCTGCATTGTTCAGGGTCGCCAGGACCATTGGCGAGGAACAAACCGTCGAACTCCAGCCGGTTGAAGTCGTAGTCCCAAGGCACGCGGACCACCTCAAGGCCGCGGCGTATCAGACAACGGATGATGTTGGCCTTCACGCCGCAGTCCACCAGCACCACGCGTTTCCCAGCACCTTTATTATAAATAATGACCTCCATGCAGCTCACCTTCTCCACCCAATTCACGCTTCCATAGTCCTGAAGGTAATCAAACGCCTCGCCAGCCGGAGAGAGGTCGGGGGTGAGGCTTATCCTCCCCATCATCACACCGTGCTCGCGTAGCACCTTGGTCAGTCGTCGGGTGTCGATGCCGGTGATGGCTGGAATGTGCTCACGCTTCAGCCACGACGCCAGCGACTCCTTCGCGTTCCAATGCGAAAAGGTCTCGCTATAGTCGGCCACGACGAGTGCTTTCGGATGAATTCTTTCACTCTCCATAAACAAGGGCAGACCGTTGCCGTCAATGTCCGTATCAGGCACGCCGTAGTTGCCTATCAGCGGATATGTTGTCACCAGTATCTGCCCAGCGTAGCTGGGGTCTGTCAAACTTTCAGGATAGCCCGTCATGGCGGTGTTGAAAACCACTTCGCCTATCGTCACGGTCTCATAGCCGAATGAACGGCCCGTGAATGTTGTGCCATCGCTGAGTATCAGTCTTGCTTCTCTCATTTTCTCGTTTTCTCATTTTCCACATAGTTCACGAAAGCCTGGTTGCAAAGCCGTGTGCCGCCAGGAGTGGGGTAGTGGCCGGTGAAGTACCAGTCGCCAGGATGATTGGGACAGGCTTTGTGCAGGCCCTCGATGCTCTGGAACACCAGCTCTACCGGTGCCTGCATACCCTTGGGACGCAGCATTTCCACAATCTTGGCATTGATTTCCTCCACGGTGAAGGGTGCGTAGAGGGCACGGACGTGGTTCTCGCCTCCGCGCTTGCATGCCAGATAGACATCGTTTACCAGCTGCCACATTCCCCGCTCCTCAATGAGTGCCATCGTGGCACGGAAGGCGCAGAATTCCTCTAACCGGGCCATGTCGATGCCGTAGTAGTCGGGGTAGCGAATTTGCGGACTGCTCGAGGTCATCACGATCTTCTTGGGGTGCAGGCGGTCGAGAATCTTAAAGATACTCTCTCTTAAAGTCGTACCACGGACAATGGAGTCGTCGATGATCACGAGATTATCCTCGTAGGGACGCAGCGAGCCATAGGTGATGTCGTATACATGGGCAGCGAGGTCGTTTCGCTCGCTGTTGTCGGCAATGAAGGTGCGCATCTTGATGTCCTTCCACACTACCTTCTCGGTACGCACGTTGTAGCCTTGCTGGCGGAAGCCGTCGGTCATGCCGTAGTAGGCCACCTCGGCGGTGTTCGGGATGTAGGAAAACACAGTGTTCTTCACATCGCCGTCAATAGCCTTGAGAATGGGCTGCGTCAGCTGTTCACCCAATCGCTTGCGCTCCTGATAAATGTCACGGTCGGAGCCGCGACTGAAGTATATGCGTTCGAAGGAACAGGCGGAAGAAGTATGGTGGACGCTTGCTTCATTTGTAGCCATTCCCCTCCCGTCAAGAGTAGGAATTAGTGGTGGGGTCTGTATTTCTCCATTGCGATGGACAATCAGCATCTGTCCGGGTTGAAGTTCCTGTATATCCTCACACTCCAGGCCGAAGGTCGTCTGCAGCACCGGGCGTTCGCTGGCCAAAGCCACCATTTCGTCATCACGGTAATAGAATGTTGTACGAATGCCCCATGGGTCGCGCACGGCGAACATCTCGCCACTTCCCGTCAGACCACACATCACGTAGCCGCCGTCGTAGTGACTCATCGTTGTCCGCAGCACGTTGGCCATCTCTACATGATTATCAATATGGTCGGTGATGGCGGTGCCCTCCATTCCCTTTTCGCGGGCTTCCTGATAAAGCCGTTCCACCTCGCGGTCCAGTCGGTGACCCATCAGTTCGAGTGTGATATACGAGTCGCCATAGATGCGCGGCGACTGGCCCTGTGCCGTCAGAAAACGAAAAACTTCATCGATGTTGGTCATATTGAAGTTGCCGCACAGACAAAGGTTTTTGGCGCGCCAGTTGTTGCGACGCAGGAAGGGATGGACGAAAGTTAGGCCGCTTTTGCCTGTGGTGGAATAACGCAGATGGCCCATCAGCAGCTCGCCTGCCATTTCCTGCGTCACCCGCGAAAAAATCTCCGTGATGGCGTCTTTGCCCTCCGCCTTTTCGCGGAACATATATTCTCGTCCAGGCTCAGTGTTAAGACTGACAGATGCAATGCCGGCACCTTCCTGTCCGCGATTGTGCTGCTTCTCCATCATCAGGTAGAGCTTGTTGAAACCGTAGGCCCACGTGCCGTATTTCTTCTCATAATAGTCGAGAGGCTTCAGCAGGCGAATCATCGCCACGCCACACTCATGCTTTAGCTGTTCCATTGATACAGGCTTTGACAAACGATATAAACAAGGGATGTGGATGCAGCACAGTTGACGAATATTCTGGATGGAACTGTGTGCCGATGTACCAGCGTTTTTCGGCAATCTCGACAATCTCCACGAGATTGGCGGCGGGGTTGATGCCTACGCACTTCATGCCAGCCAGCTCGTATTCCTCCTTGTATTTGTTATTGAACTCATAACGGTGGCGATGGCGCTCACGGATGAGACTCGCTTCACCGTAAATGTCAAAGACACGACTGCCTTTCACCAGCTCACAGTCATAGGCTCCCAGTCGCATGGTGCCGCCCATGTTGGTCACCGTTTTCTGTTCTTCCATCAAGTCAATGACGGGGTGTTGACTTTCGGCAGACATCTCGCTGCTGTTGGCATCCTGATAGCCCAGCACATTACGTGCAAACTCGATGACCATCATCTGCATGCCAAGGCAGATGCCGAAGGTGGGAATGTCGTGAGTACGGGTGTATTCGGCGGTGATAATCTTGCCCTCGATGCCGCGCTGACCGAAGCCCGGACAGATGATGATGCCCGCCATGCCGTTGAGTTTCCCGGCTACGTTCTCTTTGGTTATCTCCTCACTGTTGACGAAGTGCAATTTGGCCTTTACGTCATTATAAATGCCGGCCAGATTCAGACTCTCGCGGATGCTTTTGTATGCATCCTGCAGGTCGTACTTGCCGACGAGGCCTATATTCACTTCACGGGAGGCTCTGCGCTGTTTGTCGAGAAAGTCGTGCCAAGGCTTCATGGCTGGTGTTTCACCTACGGGGATGCCAATTTTGCGCAGGATGGCAGCGTCTAATCCTTGCTTCTGCATGTTTACAGGCACCTCGTAGATTGAGGGCATGTCCTCGCTCTGCACCACGCACTCCAAGTCAACATTACAGAACGACGCCACCTTCATGCGCATACTGTCGTCAAGGTGGCGTTCCGTACGGAGGACAAGGATGTCGGGCTGGATGCCCATGCTTTGCAGCTCTTTCACGCTGTGCTGGGTGGGCTTCGTTTTCAACTCGTCGGCTGCCTTCAGATAGGGTACGTAGGTCAGATGTACGCACACCGCGTCTTTGCCCAGCTTCCATCTCAACTGACGGATGGCCTCCATAAACGGTGCACTCTCAATGTCGCCGATGGTGCCGCCGATTTCGCAAATAACGAAAGCCCCCCCTACGGCCCCCGAGGGGGCTTCATTACTCTTTAGGGCATTTGTGCCCCCCTCGGGGGGAGAAAGGGGGGCTAGCATCCGTCGCTTTATCTCATCCGTTATGTGCGGCACTACTTGAATGGTCTTTCCTAAGTAGTCGCCGTGACGTTCGCGGTCAATAACCGTCTTGTAGATTCGGCCTGTGGTGATGCTGTTGTTGCGCGTGGTATGAATGCCCGTAAACCGCTCATAGTGTCCCAGGTCGAGGTCGGTCTCAAAGCCGTCCTCCGTTACGTAGCACTCACCGTGCTCGTAGGGATTCAGCGTACCGGGGTCGATGTTGATATACGGATCGAACTTCTGGATGGTCACCTTATAGCCCCGCGCCTGCAGCAGCTTGCCTATTGAGGCCGAGATGATGCCTTTACCCAACGACGACACTACGCCGCCCGTGACGAAGATATACTTTGTGTCCATATTGTTTTTGCTGTTATCCTTTACTCCATGCAGCAATGCGGTCAAGAGCCTCTGCTGTACTTTCATGACTGCCAAAGGCGGTAAAGCGTACGTAACCCTCACCACTGGGGCCAAAGCCGACGCCAGGGGTGCAGACAACATTGGCACCATAGAGCAGCGACTCGAAGAATTGCCACGACCCCATGCTGTCTGGCGTACGCATCCAGATGTAAGGAGCATTCTCGCCGCCGTAGCACTCGTAGCCTAAACTTCTTAAAACATCGAGCATTTTTCTTGCGTTCTCCATGTAGTAGTCGATGGTGGCTTTCACCTGAGCCTTGCCCTCGGGCGTGTAGATGGCTTCGGCAGCACGCTGGGAGATGTAGCTTGTGCCGTTGAACTTCGTACACTGGCGACGTAGCCACAGCTGATTCAATGGAATGCGCTCGCCCTCAAAGGTGGCAACGCTGACGTCCTTCGGTACGATGGTGTAGCCGCAGCGTACACCCGTAAAGCCTGCCGTCTTGGAGAAGCTGCGAAACTCGACGGCACATTTGCGGGCACCACGTATCTCGTAGATGCTATGTGGAATCTCCGAGTCCTGGATGTAGGCCTGATAGGCGGCATCGAAGAGGATAAGGGCGTCGTTCTTCAGTGCATAGTTCACCCACTTGCGCAGTTCCTGCTTGCTTATGACCGTTCCCGTTGGGTTGTTGGGGTAGCAGAGGTATATGACATCGACGGGGCGACCTTTTGGAACCTCTGGAATAAAGCCGTTCTCTGCCGTAATAGGCATATAACGCACGTTTGTCCAGCGACCGTCATGATAAGTACCGCAGCGGCCAATCATCACATTCGAGTCTATATAGACGGGATAGATGGGGTCAGTGACGCCAATGAAATTATCCCAGTGAAGCAGTTCCTGAAAGTTTCCCGTGTCCGACTTTGCACCGTCGTTGATAAAGACCTCGTCGATGTCGAGGTGGAGGCCACGCGGCAGGAAGTCGTTCTTCAAAATCGCCTCGCGCAAGAAAGGGTAGCCTTGTTCAGGACCATAGCCGCGGAAGCCCTCGGCGGTGGCCAACTCGTCGGCAGCCTTGTGCATGGCCTTGACAACGGCCGGAGCCAATGGCTGTGACACGTCGCCGATGCCGAGTGAGATGACGTTGGCCTTTGGGTGCATGACTTTGAAAGCGTTCACTTTCTTAGCGATGTCGGCGAACAAGTAGTTGTTCTGCAAGTTTAGGAAATGAATGTTTACTAATGCCATATCTATTTGCGATTTAACGATTTACTATTTTACGCTTCGGGGAGTTCGGCCTCGCCGTCGAAGACAAATTCAGCGGGACCTGTCATGTAGACATGATTATCACTCTTGCGCCACTCGATGTTGAGCGTGCCGCCATCCATCACAATTTGCGAAGTCCGTCCTGCCCTGCCTGTCAGAGCCGCTGCAACAGCAGTGGCACAAGCTCCCGTACCACAGGCTTGGGTGATGCCGCTGCCACGTTCCCAAACGCGAGTACGGAGTGTTCCGTCGGCCTTGACATGGGCAAACTCGATGTTACAACGAAGTGGAAAAGCCGGATGATTCTCCAAGACGCTCCCGGTCTCGCCAACCTGATCCACATTGTCCGTGAATATAACGTAATGAGGATTGCCCATCGAGACAAATGTGCCTTTATTCAGCTCCCGACTGCCCACAAACAGCTTTTCATCCTCTAACACTGGCTCAAGCATATCGACGGTAACGCTTTCTACGATGCCTTCTTCCACATGCAGGCTTAGCGTCTTGATGCCTGAAAGAGTGAGCAGGCGAATTTCCGACTTATCCGTCAAACCTCGCTCATAAAGATATTTCCCGATGCATCTTGATGCATTGCCACACATCATGGCTTCACTGCCATCGGCATTAAATATACGCATTGAGAAATCAGCCTCAGGAATTGCCGACTTGTCTATCAGCACCAGCCCGTCGGAGCCAATGCCCTTATGTCGGTCGCTCCATTTGATGGCAGCAGCCCTAGGGTCCCTGATCTCATACTGCATGGCATTGACGTAGATGTAGTCGTTGCCTGCTCCGTGCATTTTGGTGAATCGTACTTTTGTCATATCCCTATTTATGATCTTTCGATAAGAAAGAATGTACTTTCCTGGCCGTTTCAATGCCGCTTGCCATTGCACGGACGACGAGGGAGGCACCGTTGGCTGAGTCGCCACAAACAAAGACGTTCGCAGGGTATTCTGGATGCTCGGGCTTAAGGAATCCCATGGCCAGGAGCACAAGTTCGGCTTTGATGATTTCTGTCTGCCCTTTCTCGACCATTATGGGGCGGCCGCCGCTGGGATTGGGTTTCCAGTCGATTTCCTGTACTTTGACGCCGGTCACTTTTCCGTCCTTGCCCAGAAATTCAAGCGTGTTGATGTTCCAGCGACGGATGCAACCCTCCTCGTGACTCGAAGTGGTTTTGAGTGTGCGTGGCCAGTTGGGCCAGGGATTCTGCGGGTCTTCCGGACCCTCGACGGGCTTCGGCATAATCTCAATCTGTGTGACGCTCTTGCATCCCTGACGATGAGCCGTACCGATACAGTCGCTGCCAGTGTCGCCGCCACCAATTACGAGCACATCCTTGCCCTTGGCAGTGATGCGTTCGTCTTTCGGCAATTCCAAGCCCGCCAGCACACGATTCTGCTGTGACAGCAACTCCAAGGCAAAGTGGACACCTCTCAGCTCGCGGCCGGGAGCTTTGAGATTGCGGGCAGTGGGTGTGCCGGTGGCGATGACGATGGCGTCAAATTCAAATAAAGAATGAAGAGTGAAGGATGAAGAATCGTCTGCGGATGGTATGGCAGTAGCAAATTCTTCATTAAAACGGAACACAATGCCTTCCTGCTCCAGCAGGCGGATGCGGCGGTCGATGATGGTCTTGTTGAGTTTGAAGTTGGGGATGCCATAGCGAAGGAGCCCTCCGGCAGCCTCGTTCTTCTCGAAAACGGTGACTTGATAGCCCATGAGGTTCAGATGGTTGGCTGCAGCCAGTCCGGCAGGTCCGGCTCCGATCACTGCCATCTTCTTGCCATTACGGACAATGTCGGTGCGCGGCTGGATGTAGCCTTCGCGGAAGGCAGCCTCGACAATGGCAGCCTCGTTTTCGCGGTTGGTGGTCGGCTCGTGGTTAAAACGGTTCAGCACACACGCTTTTTCGCAGAGTGCAGGACAGACGCGGCCAGTGAACTCAGGGAAGGGATTGGTACTGTTCAGCAAACGGTAAGCCAGCTGCCAGTCGCCTTTATATAGGGCATCGTTCCACTCCGGCGCTTTGTTTCCCAGCGGACAGGCCCAGTGGCAGAAGGGTACTCCGCAGTCCATGCAGCGCGATGCCTGCAGTTTGCGCTCGCGAGTGTTGAGCGTCTGTTCTACTTCGCTGAAGTCGTGTATTCTATCTTGTAACGGACGATAACCAGCCTCTTGGCGGTGTATTTCCATAAATGCTTTCGGGTTTCCCATTGTCTTAATAATCTCGTTGAATGTCTGCAATCTTGTCTTGTAGTTTCTTGAATTGTTCTTCCTGCAGCACACGTTTGTATTCAATGGGCATCACTTGGATGAAGTCCTGAACGTAGTGCTGCCAGTCGTCAAGCATACGTCCGGCGAGGGCAGAACCCGTGTGCAGGTAGTGCTGGCGGACGAGCTCAAGCAGTTCCTTGCGTGAAACGCTGTCTTCTACGAGACCGAGTTCCACCATATCCATGTTGCAGAAATAGTCGAAATCGTGTGTGGGGTCGTAAACGTAGGCCACGCCACCGCTCATACCGGCAGCAAAGTTTCGCCCTGTGCGGCCAAGCACAACAACACGACCGCCTGTCATATACTCACAGCAGTGGTCGCCCGCACCTTCAACCACAGCGATGGCACCGGAGTTGCGCACGCCGAAGCGCTCGCCAACCTTGCCATTGACATAGAGCTCGCCAGAGGTGGCACCATATAATCCCGTATTACCTGCAATGATATTCTCTTCAGCCTTGAAATCGTCATTAGAACGTGCAGGAGGAAGAATACTGATGCGTCCACCCGAGAGGCCTTTGCCGAAGTAGTCATTACATTCGCCTTCGAGTTTCAGGTTGATGCCCTTCACGGCAAATGCGCCAAAGCTCTGACCGGCCGACCCCTTGAACTTGATGTTGATGGTGCTGTCGGTCAGTCCTGTCTCGCCATATCTCTTGGCCACGACGCCGCTGAGCATCGTGGTCACGGCACGGTCAGTGTTCCTGATGGCATAGTCGAGTGTCACCACCTCCTGAGAATCAATGGCTTTCTGTGCGGCACGGATTATCTCTTCGTCCTTCACGCCGCCGACTTTCGTATAGGTGCCGCGATCCCAGCATAATGCCTTGTCGGTTTCAGGTTTATGAAGGAGACGGCTGAAGTCGATGGTCTTCCATTTCTCGGCGGCAAAAGCGTTGAACTCACTACTGCCTTTGAGATTCTTCACCTCAATCAGCTCTGTATGACCGATAATCTCTTTGAGGCTGCGGACGCCCATCTCGCTGAGATATTCGCGTACCTGCTCAGCCAGGAAGGTGAAGAAATTGACCACGTACTCGGCACGGCCCTCAAAATGCTTGCGCAGCTCCGGGTTTTGTGTAGCGACACCCATCGGGCAGGTATTGGTATTACACTTGCGCATCATCACGCAGCCCAGCACAATCAGTGGCAGCGTGCCGAAGGAGAACTCGTCGGCACCCAGCATAGCCATGATGATCACATCCTTGGCAGTTTTCAGTTGTCCGTCGGTCTGCAGGCGAACCTGGTTGCGCAGGCCATTCATTACCAGCGTCTGCTGTGTCTCGGCTAATCCTATTTCTGGCGAGATGCCAGCAAAGCGCATGGACGATGCAGGCGATGCGCCTGTACCGCCTTCAGAGCCTGAGATGACGATGAGGTCGGCCTTTGCCTTTGCCACACCGGCGGCAATGGTTCCCACGCCACTCTCGGCTACGAGCTTCACGCTCACGGCAGCCGTGGGGTTGATATTCTTCAGGTCGAAGATAAGCTGGGCCAGATCCTCAATAGAGTAGATGTCGTGATGGGGTGGGGGCGAGATGAGTGAGATGCCGGGAATAGCGTTACGCGTCTTGGCGATGATGTCGTTGACCTTAAAACCAGGCAACTGACCGCCTTCTCCAGGCTTAGCACCTTGTGCCACCTTGATCTGTATCTCCTCGGCGTTCACCAGATATTCGGCTGTCACGCCAAAACGTCCGCTGGCAATCTGCTTGGTCTTACTTGAAAGCGAAACACCGTCAATTTCTGTGTGGTAGCGGGCGCTGTCCTCGCCGCCTTCACCCGTGTTGCTGCGTGTTCCTAACCTGTTCATAGCCAGTGCTAAAGCCTCGTGTGCTTCTATGCTTAATGCACCAAAGCTCATGGCGCCGGTAACGAAGTGTTTAACGATGCTCTCCACAGGTTCCACCTCGTCAATAGGCACGGGTTTGGCGGCTTTCTTCCAACTAAAGAAGTCGCGGATAAAGATAGGCTTGTCGCCACTGTCTACGAGTGTTGACCACTGCTTGAACTTTTCATAGTTGCCCTGGCGGGTTGCCAGTTGCAACTTGGCAATAGTCTCTGGATTCCAGGCATGGAGGATGCCGTCCTTGCGCCACGAGAACTGCCCTTGGTTCTGCAACATGGTCGGCTCCTTGGCTGTCTCATGCAGACGGATGGCGTCGCGGGCAATCTCTTTCAAACCGATGCCGCCGATGGTACTCGTCTCGGTGCCGAAATAGCGACGCAACAGTTCCTCACTCAGTCCGATGCTCTCAAAGATTTTAGCTCCACGATAGCTGCGGATGGTCGAAATGCCCATCTTCGACATGATTTTCTTCAGGCCCTTGTCAACGGCCTTAATGTAGTTTTTCTCGGCTGTGGCGTACTCCTCCTGAATCTTGTGTTTCTTCACCAGGTCATCGAGCACGGCGAATGTCAGGTACGGGCAAATTGCGCTGGCACCATAGCCCAGCAATAATGCCGCGTGCATCACCTCACGAATCTCGCCGCTCTCAACAATCAAGGCTGTTTGTACGCGTTTTCCTACGCTTATCAGGTAATGGTGGACAGCACTGACAGCCAGCAATGATGGGATGAAAGCCCACCCTGTCTCTTCTGTATGTGACGGGTCATCGAATACCTTATCCGTTAGAATAATGTAGTTGTAGCCATCATCCACTGCTTTTTCAGCGTCGTTGCAAAGCTTATCCAGAGCTATTCGTAAGTTTTCACCAGCCTTATTCCAGTCTGGCTCCCCTCCCTTGAGGTAGGGTTGGGGGTGGGCTAATGAAAGCTTGATTGTCTTGAATCCCTTATACCTTATATTACATAATATATCGAGTTGTGTGTTGGTCAGCACGGGTTGCGGCAGTCGAACCATCTTGCAGTTTGAAGCATCGGGTGTCAGGATGTTGGTTCCCACAGCGCCGATGTATTCAGTCAGGCTCATTACCAGTTCCTCACGGATGGGGTCGATGGCAGGGTTGGTTACTTGGGCGAACTGCTGGCGGAAATAGTTGAATAGCACCTGTGGACGGTCGCTGATGATGGCCAGCGGCGTGTCGTTTCCCATCGCAGCGACGGGCTCCTGACCGGCAGTGGCCATCGGAACAATAGTCCTGTCGATATCCTCCTGCCCGAAGCCGAAAGTGGCGAGTCTCTGCTCCAGGTTGCTCACGCTGTTCTCTACATGTCGGCCGCTCTTCAGTTTCTCCAGCTGCACACGGTTCTCGTTAAGCCATTCGCGGTAAGGATGAGCCTTGGCCAGCTGTTCCTTGATCTCACCGTCGTAGTAGATTTTGCCTTCCTGTGTGTCGATGAGCAGAATCTTGCCAGGCTGCAGGCGGCCCTTACTGACAATGTCGCCAGGCTCAAAGTCCATCACGCCAACCTCACTGGCCACTACCATCATTCCGCTTTTGGTAATGGTGTAGCGGCTGGGGCGAAGTCCGTTGCGGTCTAACATTCCGCCGGCGTAGCGACCGTCGGAGAACAACAGCGCGGCAGGGCCGTCCCACGGCTCCATCAGGATAGAATGATACTCGTAGAAAGCCTTCAAGTCTTCGCTGATAGGATTCTTTTCGTTGAACGACTCTGGCACCAGGATGGCCATTGCCTGAGGCAGCGAAAGACCGCTCAGCATCAGAAACTCGAAGACATTGTCGAGTGATGCCGAGTCGCTCATACCCTCCTGTACTATGGGGCGCAAGTCCTTGATGTTGCCAAGCGCCTCGCTGTTCAGTACGCTCTCGCGGGCTTTCATCCAGCCTCGGTTTCCGCGAATGGTGTTAATCTCGCCGTTGTGCGCCAGCAGGCGGAAAGGCTGTGCCAGCTTCCACTTGGGGAATGTGTTTGTGCTGAATCGTGAGTGCACCAGCGCCAGTCCGCTTGTGAGGTAAGGGCTTGACAAGTCGGGGAAATAGCGGCGCAACTGCCCGCTGGTCAACATTCCCTTGTAGATGATGTTTTTGTTCGACAGCGAGCAGATATAGAAGTCCTCGTCGTTGATGCTGTTTTCTATTCTTTTGCGTACCTTATATAATATACGGTCGAACACAGGAACATTCTCATCAGATATTCCCGTAACAAACACCTGCCTGATGGCCGGTTCTACCTCGCGCGCTGCTGCTCCCAGCACCTCCGGGTTGGTGGGTACTGTGCGCAGGTGCATCAGTTGCAGCCCCTCGCGCTCAATTTCCTCGATCATCACTGAGAGGATTTCCTGCTGTTTCGTTTCGTCTTTGGGCAGAAAAACCAAACCTGTGCCGTACTTTCCCTTCTCGGGCACAGGAATACCTTGCAGTAGGATAAACTCATGTGGAATTTGAATCATGATGCCGGCACCGTCGCCCGTCTTGTCGCGCGTCTCGGCACCGCGGTGTTCCATGTTCTCCAGCACTTTCAGTGCATTGTCCACCAACTCGTGGCACTTGCCGCCGTGGATGTTTACGACCATTCCTACGCCGCACGCATCGTGCTCGTATTCTTGTTGGTAAAGCCCTTGGTTGTGCCCGCTTTGGGAGAGCCCATCTTTTGTTAGAGTTTGCTTTCCTTTTGTCATATTATCCTAATCTAATCTTACCTTATGTATAAAAACGGGTGCAAAGATATTGCAAAAAGTTATTAAAACAAAGAAAATTGTCGCTTTTTTATTTTTAATTTCAAAAATAATTATCATAACGCAAGATTTTTCATTATTTTTGTGGCAAAGTGTAATCGAAAGAAAAGATTTTTAAGCGTATTATTGACACTTTGTTAGCAGCCCCTTTTTTTAACATTCAAATTGCCTGTTTTTATGAGGAATTGCTGCCGAATAAGCCGTACCTTTGTACCCGAAACGTTTCGGTATGTGACCCGAAAGAGGGTATTAGTATTATTTTAAGCTAAAAAGGTATGAAAAAGATTGAAGCAATCATCCGCAAAACCAAGTTTGAGGATGTAAAGGAAGCTCTACTGCAGTCGGACATCGACTGGTTCGAGTACCACAACGTGCACGGCATCGGCCAAAGCCGACAGGAAAGGATTTATCGTGGCGTGCAGTACTCAACGGATGTGATAGAGCGTGTACAGATAACGATAGTTTGTCGCGACCAGTTTGTTGAACCGACGGTGAAGGTGATACTGAATGTAGCCCATACTGGCGAGGTGGGTGATGGCCGCATCTTCGTGAGCGACATGATTGATGTTTGGAGCATCCGTACTGGCGAGAACGGTGACACCGTACTCCGTGACAAAAAGTAAAAGGCTCATCCCGCCTCCTGCAAAAAAGTGAGGGACAAATGGGCAAACACACACAAAAACACACAACACACAAAAACAATCATCAAGACCCCGCACCTCCGTTCGGGCTCCCTCTCCATTTTGGAGTGGGGTAGGGGGAGGCTTTAATTATGGATAACTTGTCACTTGATACTGTATGGATGCTATTGGCAGCCATGTTGGTTTTCTGGATGCAGCCTGGCTTTGCGCTGTGTGAAGCGGGATTCACCCGTAGCAAGAACACTGCAAACATTCTGATGAAGAACTTCGTCGACTTCATGTTCGGCTCGTTGCTGTTCTTCTTCCTTGGCTTCGGCTTTATGTTCGGCAGCGAGGGCGCTGGTTTCATCGGTGCGCCCAACTGGGGCAATCTCTCATTCTATAACGGTGACCTGCCCGTTGAGGGCTTCCTGATTTTCGAGACTGTGTTCTGTGCCACCAGTGCCACGATTGTGAGCGGTGCTATGGCCGAGCGCACGAAGTTCTCGATGTATCTTGTCTACAGCGCAGTCATCTCGCTGTTCATCTATCCCATCGAGGGACACTGGACGTGGGGAGGTGGCTGGCTCTGCAGCGATGCTGCCGACGGCTTTATGATGTCTACCTTTGGCGACGTGTTCCACGACTTTGCCGGATCGGCCATCGTTCACAGTGTGGGCGGCGTGCTGGCTCTGATAGGAGCTATGGCCCTCGGTCCTCGTATCGGTAAGTATGCAAAGGACGGTAAGAGCCGTGCTATTCCTGGTCACAACCTGATGATGGCCGCCCTGGGTGTCTTCATCCTCTGGCTCGGCTGGTTCGGTTTCAACCCGGGCTCGCAGTTGGCTGCCTCTGGTGAGGTGAACCGTATAGCTATCTCTCACGTATTCCTGACCACCAACCTTGCCGCTGCTGCAGGTGGCGTGGCCACGATGTTCCTCACTTGGTTCAAATATGGCAAACCCTCACTCTCGCTGACGCTGAACGGCGTGCTGGCAGGACTGGTGGGCATCACCGCCGGCTGCGACCTCGTATCGCCCTTCGGAGCCGTCGTCATCGGCCTTGCCTGCGGCACGGTGCTCGTCTTTGCCATTGAGTTTATCGACCACAAACTGCACATCGACGATCCCGTCGGCGCCTCCAGTGTACACGGTGTCTGTGGCATCCTCGGCACACTGATGACCGGCCTGCTCAGCACTTCCAACGGTGCATTCTACGGACACGGCTGGGGATTTTTCGGCGCTGAGTGCTTCGGCATCCTCGTCATCGACTTCTGGGCAGCCGTTTGCGGTGTGATTTTGTTCTACGGAATAAAATATTTCCACGGTTTGCGCGTTGATAAACGTATAGAGGAGGAAGGTCTCGACGTCTACGAGCACGGCGAACTTTGCTACAACTGATAAAAGCCTCACCCCCGGCCCCCTCTCCGAATAGAGAAGGGAGTAGATAGATTAAACGAAGTAAGTACACAACAAACAACAAAGTTATGAAAAAGATTGTATGTTTTGCAATGATGCTGGTTGCCAGTGCGACCACCTTTGCGCAGGATGATATAGAAACGACCATCAGTGCTGATGTGGTGAGCCAGTACATCTGGCGTGGTGAGGACTGTGGCAGTGTGTCGCTGCAGCCTACGCTGGGCATTGGCTACAAAGGGCTGAGCCTGACGGCATGGGGCAGTGTGGGGCTGTCAGAACCTGCTGACAACAAGGAGTTCGACCTCACGGCCTCCTACGCCATCGGCAACCTGAACATCGGCATCACCGACTACTGGTTTAACGACCCCGAGGAGCGTTATTTCCTCTATGATGCACACAGGACGAGCCATGTGTTCGAAGCCAACATTGGCTACGACTTTGGTGTGGCCAGCGTGCAGTGGTACACCAATTTCGCAGGCAATGACGGGGTGAACAAGGACGGCAAGCGGGCCTACAGCAGTTACGCTGAGGTAGTTGTCCCATTTAAATTTGCTTCAGTCGACTGGACTGTTACGGCCGGCGCCGCCCCCTTTGCCACCGACTACTACGGCACCAATGGCTTTGCAGTGACCGACCTCTCGCTGCGGGCCATGAAGGACATCAAGGTAACGGAGTCATTCTCCATCCCTGTCTTTGCGCAGGTGGCTGCCAATCCCTGTACGCAGAAAGCCTACCTGGTGTTCGGCCTGACGCTGCAGCCGTGTCGGTGAGCTCACGTCGAGCCGTAATCTTTTACAGCCAAAGCCTCTCTTCGCCTTTTGGACGGAAGAGAGGCTTTTTTTTAGTGTTGCTCCGCAAATGCCGCCATACGCGCTGCAATCATGGCGATGTAGTTTTAATTTCGTACACACCGTGTGTACTAAAAATACACACGGTGTGTACTAAAAGTACACGTCATGTGTACGAAACGTGTATCAAATGTTTTTGAAACCGTAGGTCATTGGGGATATGAAATACCGGCTCTACGTGAGCTCACCGACACGTTGGGCGGTATCATTGCGGATTATCTTTTTATAGAAAAAATCTGCAAAAACAGGCGAACTGACGTTTTGCAACGAAACGGTGAAGTTTATATTCAAAAAGATAGCAAAATGGTAGAAAAATAATTCATTTGCTTTACAAAATGAAACTTGTATAACAAATTAACAAACAAAATGAAAAGAAATTTCTGTTTTGTCTGTCAAAATGCTGTAATTTTGCACCCGAAAATTAGCTCTTAAATGATATGAAGGTAAAAAGACGTTGGATAATCCTGATGGCAGCGATAACACTGATAGCCATTGCAGGACTGGCGGTGGGAGAGCCGTCGTTTGAATGTGACTGGTCGGTAATTTCTGCTGCTGATGTAGCGTGGCTCATCACTGCCACGATATTCGTATTGATGATGACGCCTGGCCTGTCGTTCTTCTACGGCGGCATGGTGGGTGCCAAGAACGTGATTTCGACGATGCTCCAGTCGTTTATCGCTATGGGGCTGATTTCAGTGCTGTGGGTGGTCATAGGTTTCTCGCTGTGCTTCGGCGACGACATTGGCGGCATCATCGGCAATCCGTTGACGTTTCCGATGTTCCACAATGTGGGTGGAGCCGTCTATACTACGCCCGCAGGCAATACATTAGGTGGTGCGACGATTCCATTGGCACTGTTTGCCCTGTTCCAGATGAAGTTCGCCATCATTACGCCGTCGCTCATCACGGGTTCGTTTGCCGAGCGTGTGCGTTTCTCGGCCTATATGTTCTTCATGATGTTCTTCTTTTTCGTCATCTACTGCCCGCTGGCCCACATGACGTGGCATCCCGAAGGACTGTTCATGCGATGGGGCGTTGTTGACTTTGCAGGCGGTATCGTGGTGCATGCCTCAAGCGGCATCGCTGCCCTGGCCGGTGCCATCTTCCTCGGGCGGCGCAAGGCGGAGACCCGCAAGAGCGAACCTGCCAATATCCCCTTTGTGCTTCTGGGAGCAGCCATGCTCTGGCTGGGATGGTTTGGCTTCAACGCGGGTTCTTCGCTTCATGCCGACGGAGTGGCTGTCAAAGCGTTTCTGAACACCAACACTGCCTCGGCTACGGCCATGATGACGTGGATATTCTTCGATTGCCTGCGTGGCCGCAAGCCCTCTGCTATGGGGGCTGCCGTGGGATGTGTCGTAGGCCTGGTGGCCATCACGCCGTCGGCGGGCTATGTCACCGTGGGGCAGAGCATTTTCATAGCTTTCGTCATCACGCTGATCTGCAACGTCGCTGTCTACTGGCGCTCCCACTCTCGTATTGACGATGCCCTCGACGTGTTTCCCACGCATGGCACGGGCGGTATCTTCGGCACGGTGCTGACGGGTATCTTCATTCAGGAAGGGCTCATCTCAGGAACGTCGGAAGGCTTTGTCGTGTTCCTCTACCACCTGCTGGCCATAGTCATCGTGTTCATATATACCTTTGCCATGAGCTGGGCTGGTTACAAGCTGATTGACCGCTTCATACCCATGCGCGTCTCGGCCTACAGCGAGAAGGTGGGCCTCGACTTCTCACAGCACGACGAGCACTACGGCCTGGCTCACATTGGCGAGCGAGAACTGGCTGAGTATGAGGAGCATTTGAAAGAAAAAGAGAAAAAGTAAGTTAGAAACTATCGTATAACAACACAAAAAGCCAAGATTATGGAAGCATTAAGATTTCAGGTTGTCGGCGAGGCATTCAAGAAGAAGCCGCTCGACGTAAAAGCACCAAGTGAGAGACCATGCGAGTATTTTGGAAAGAAGGTCTTCAATCGTGAGAAAATGTACAAGTACCTGCCGAAGGACGTGTATGAGAAGATGATTGACGTCATCGACAATGGCGCGCGTCTCGACCGCACAGTAGCCGATGCTGTGGCTGCCGGCATGAAGCAGTGGGCCACGGAGAATGGCGTTACCCACTATACGCACTGGTTCCAGCCGCTGACTGAAGGCACCGCCGAGAAGCACGACTCGTTTATCGAGCACGACGGTAAGGGCGGCATGGTGGAGGAATTCTCCGGCAAGCTGCTCGTTCAGCAAGAGCCTGATGCCAGCTCGTTCCCCTCTGGCGGCATACGCTCTACCTTCGAGGCACGCGGCTACTCTGCCTGGGACCCCACATCGCCAGTGTTTATCATTGACGACACGCTCTGCATTCCCACTGTGTTTATTTCTTACTCTGGCGAGGCGCTCGACTACAAGGCTCCGCTGCTGCGTGCCCTTCATGCCGTGAACGTGGCTGCCGTCGATGTGTGCCATTATTTCGACCCTACCGTGAAGAAGGTCACTTCGAACCTTGGATGGGAGCAGGAGTATTTCCTCGTCGACGAAGGACTCTACGCTGCACGGCCCGACCTGCTGCTGACAGGCCGCACGCTGATGGGACACGATTCTGCCAAGAACCAGCAGATGGACGACCACTACTTCGGCGCCATCCCTGAGCGTGTGGCTGCCTTTATGCGTGACCTCGAAATACAGGCTCTTGAACTGGGCGTGCCCTGCAAGACTCGTCACAACGAGGTGGCTCCCAACCAGTTTGAACTCGCTCCAATATTCGAGGAGACCAATCTGGCCGTCGACCACAACATGATGCTGATGAGTCTGATGAAGAAGGTGGCCCGCAAACACGGTTTCCGAGTATTGCTCCATGAAAAGCCCTTCGCAGGCATCAACGGCTCAGGCAAGCACAACAACTGGAGCCTCTCGACCGACAACGGCATCCTGCTACATGCTCCAGGCAAGACGCCTGAGCAGAACCTGCGCTTCGCTACGTTTATCGTCGAGACGCTGATGGGCGTTTACAAACATAACGGACTGCTGAAGGCCTCGATCATGAGCGCCACCAACGCCCACCGTCTGGGAGCCAACGAGGCGCCGCCTGCCATCGTCTCCAGCTTCCTCGGCAAGCAGGTGAGCGAGCTGCTCGACCATATCGAAGCCCCCCTTTCGTCCCCCGAGGGGGACACTATAGACCCAACCGACAAAACTAATGAAGCCCCCTCGGGGGCCGTAGGGGGGGCTTTGCTGATGGGCGGCAAAGGGCATTTTAAGATGGACATTCCCGAGATTCCCGAACTGCTCATCGACAATACCGACCGCAACCGCACGTCTCCCTTCGCCTTCACCGGCAACCGCTTCGAGTTCCGTGCCGTAGGCTCCGAGGCCAATTGCGCCAGTGCCATGATCGCTCTGAACAGCGCTGTGGCTGAGGCTTTGGTGAATTTCAAGAAACGTGTCGACGCCCGCATCCCTGACTTTGAGAAGAAACTCAAAGGCACCGGCCATTCGGCCAAGTTCCATGCCATCATTGACGTGCTGCGCGAGGACATCAAGACTTGCAAGCCCATCCGCTTCGACGGCAACGGCTACTCAGACGAGTGGGTTGTTGAGGCTGAAAAACGCGGCCTGGACGTAGAGAAGTCGTGCCCGAAAATTTTCGAGCGCTACCTTGATGAAGAGAGCGTCCAGATGTTTGAGAGCCTTGGCGTGATGACAAGGAAAGAACTGGAGGCCCGCAACGAAGTGAAGTGGGAGACCTACACGAAGAAGATTCAGATTGAGGCCCGCGTACTGGGCGACCTCTCGATGAACCACATCATTCCCGTCGCCACCAGCTATCAGACGGCCCTGCTGAAGAATGTAGACAGCGTCTCGACAGTATTTCCCATTGACAAGGCTGAGAAACTGAACGCCCGCAACCTCAAGATTATCGAGGAGATTGCCGAGCGCACCAGTGCCATCGAGAAAGGTGCCGAGGAACTCGTCAACGCTCGCAAGCTCGCCAACAAGATTAGTGATGAGCACGAAAAAGCCATTGCCTACCACGACAAGGTGGAGCCAAAGCTCGACGAAATACGCTATCAGATTGACAAGCTGGAGCTCATCGTCGACGATGCCCTCTGGCCATTGCCCAAATATCGGGAACTGCTGTTCATCCGTTAACTGCTGAACAGCCCTTTCGCGTCGCTCTGTGTTCAATCCCCCCATTTGTCCCCCGAGGACGACTCCTGAAGTCTGGAAGACTATCGTGTCGCCCTCGGGGGACAAATGGGGGGCTTCAAGTCTTGCAGGATCCATGCAAAATGATTATCTTTGCACCCGACAAACAGAACACAGCCATGATGAAAAGAATAATACCAGCACTCAGCCTCATGCTGGCAGCAGTGTGCGGCGGCTCGGCACAGGAGGTCAGCACCGACATGGCACGCCACGACTTCTTCTATGCCGGACAGAGCAAACAGCGACGCATGTTCATCGTAAAGGACGGACAGGTGAGCTGGGCCTATCAAGACCAGTTGAAGAAGGGCGAAATCAGTGATGCCGTGCTGATGACCGACGGCCATATCCTGGTGGCTCACCAATATGGTGTGGCAGAGGTGACGCAGGATCAGCAGACTGTCTGGAGCTATGCGGCACCGGAGGGAACGGAGATTCACACCATTCAGCCCATAGGGCGCACCCACGTCGTCTTCGTACAGAATGGTCATCCCGCCAAGGTGGTGGTGATGGAGATACCCGCCTGCCGCATCGTCAGGGAGTTTGCAGTGCCCGTCAGCGAGAAAGGCTCAGTGCATGGGCAGTTCCGCAATGCGCGCCTCACCTCACGCGGCACGCTGCTCATCGCCAACATGGGCATGGGCTGCATACATGAATACAACAGCAACGGGCAGGAGATAGACCGCTGGGGCGGCATGCTGCCGTGGAGCGTGCAGGAGATGCCGAAGACTGGCCATCTGCTCATCACAGGACGGAAAGGACACATTCAGGAAATCAACCGACAGGGGCAGACCGTATGGGAAATGAACACCACAGCCTATGGCGTGACGCAACCGCAAAAGACCGTACGCCTGAAGGACGGTGGACACATCATCAACAACTGGTACAACGAGTGGAACAAAGAGCCGATGGACACGGCAAACGCGCCGGTGCAGGCCATCGAGGTGGACAAGGACGGACGGTTGGTGTGGCAGCTCAAAGCATGGAAAAATCCTGACCTCGGCCCCTCGACAACCATCCAGCTGACAGACGAGGCGGTGGACCGCGACCGTCTGTTCTTCGGCGAGTTCAATGCGCAAAGCCCGGGCTCTTCACCGGCCACAGCAAATCCCAGCGCCATTCCGCCCCTTCGAAACCCAATATGATACCTATTTACTCAGATATCAAGACATTGCAGAATGAAAAGGTTAGGTGTTTTTACTCGTTTGTAGCATCCACGCCGATGTGTCGATGACTTTTGCTGCGGTGTGTTTTAGGCATAAATCGTTTGCGGTTTTTAATTCAACCAACAGGTGTGGTATGATATTCACGTTTTTTTGCCATTTTTTATCTGACAGTTTTGCGTGTTTTATAAAAAATATGTATATTTGTGGCCAAATTGCTGCGGCAATCAGGAGTAAGGAGTAGAGGAGTAATTAAGCAGTAGAAAATTGCACTATTATGAATAGGAACGAGAAATTTGTTATCACCGTCAATCGTGAGTTGGGCAGCGGCGGTCGCACTGTGGGGCGCAAGCTGGCAGAGAGGCTGGGCGTGAAATTCTACGACAAGGCACTCGTCAAGGCGTTGCAGCAGCACTATCACCTCACCGTTGAGGAGATTGAGAAACTGAAAGGCCGCAACCACAGCTGGTGGGCCGACGTTGAGCGCATCCTGAAAGCGGGCGCGGGCATGACGGCCGGCAGCTTCATTCCGCAGAAGGACGACGTGCCCGACCTGCTGACCACCGACGAGATGTTCAAGACTGAGACGCTGATTCTTCAGGACATTGCCGAGGAGGAGTCGTGCGTCGTGGCGGGTCGCAGCGGCTTCCACGTGTTTCGCAACCATCCCAACCATCTGAGCATCTTCATTCAGGCCTCTATGCCCTTCCGCGTCGAGCGTGTGGCACGCAAGCAGAACATGACGAGGGAGGAAGCCCGGGAGACCATTGACAGGGTAGACAGGATGCGCGAGAACTACGTCAGCAGGTATGCCAAGACTTCGCGTTATGACACCCGCAACTATCATCTGGTCATCTCGATGGACCAGATGAGTGAGGACGATGCCGTCGAGGTGGTCATGGATTATATCAACCGGCAATCGGGAGTTGAGAAATAAAGGAGTAGAGGAGTAAAGGAGATAAAGTAGAATACCTCAGCCGCAGAACATATCTCCTCTACTCCTCTACTCCTTTACTCAAAATTTAGCTCCTTTACTCCTTGAATAAAATACAGTAAAAACATGCAGATTTATCGCGCGAATATCATCTATACGCCACAGAGCGACCACTTCGAGGTGGCTTCTCGTGGCTTTATTGCTGTGAATGACGGCCGGGTGGAAGGCGTCTACAGCGAACTGCCGCAGCACCTTTCCGGCCATGCGGTGACCGACTGGGGCGACCGTCTTCTCATTCCCGCCATGAACGACATGCACGTTCATGCCCCGCAATATCGCAACCAAGGCATTGCCATGGATTTGGAGCTGCTGCCGTGGTTGCAGAATTACACCTTCCCCGAGGAAATGAAATATGCCGACACTGGCTATGCCGAGCGCATGTACCGCCGCTTTGTGCGCGACTTGTGGCGCTTCGGCACAATGCGGTCATGCGTGTTTGCCACCATCCATACTGAAAGCACCCGCCTGCTGATGCACCTCTTCCAGGAGGCCGGCATGGGCGCGATGGTGGGCAAGGTGGGCATGAACCGCAACTGTCCCGAAGGGCTCTCGGAGAAGGTGGAGGATATGGTGAAGGGCTATGAGGAGCTGATAGCTGAATTCAGTATGCCCGATGAACAGGTGCCCCCGCTGGTGCAGCCCATCATCACGCCACGCTTCATTCCTTCGTGTACGCCTGAGATGCTCCGCGCCTGTGGCCAACTGGCCGTCAAGTATCAGCTGCCCGTGCAGTCGCACCTCTCTGAGAACAAGGACGAGATTGCCTGGGTGCAGCAACTGGAGAAGGAGAGCACCAGCTACGGCGATGCCTACAACCGCTACGATCTTTTCGGACAGACGCCCACCGTAATGGCCCATTGCGTATGGACCGACGGCGAAGAGCTGGAGCTGATGAAACGCAACGGCGTGATGGTGGCCCATTGTCCTACGTCGAATTTCAACGTGGCATCAGGCATGGCACCCATCCGGAAATTCCTTGAAGAAGGTCTCCGCGTAGGTCTTGGCAGCGACATCAGCGGCGGCCACGACCTGAACATTTTCCGCATGATGGTCTATGCAATACAGGTGAGCAAGATGCACTATCAGCAGAACCACGAGCAGCCGTTCCTCACTCTTTCTGAGGCGTTCTGGCTTGCCACCAAGTCGGCAGGAAGCTTCTTTGGCCATGTGGGAAGTTTCGAGCCCGGCTATGAGTTTGATGCCCTCGTCATCGACGACAGCGACCTCAATCACGACAACTACTCATTGCTCCACCGCTTAGAGCGGTATATCTATTTGGGCGACGACCGTCAGATAGTGCACCGATTCTGTCGTGGAAAGGAAATCATGGAGCCAGAGATTAAGTAATTCAAAAAAATGCCACCGTTCACCCTGACTTATCAACACTATGCGACACGCTGCTGGACTCACAGTGGCGGCGCGGCTGATGCGTTGCAAAAAGTGGGTGAGACAATAGGATTATTGCTCTTAGCCGTACTGACTCTGATGACGACGGGCTGCACTGGCGGTCATGGCGATACGGCGCGTGACGGTGCTGTGACTGACATCATGCAGGTGACGGAGCGGGTGATGACGTATGCGGCGGAGGAGCCGGAGCGGGCGCTGGAGGTCATAGATTCGCTGCGTAGCGAGGGGCTGGCCGACTATCAGGCTGACTTGCTGCGCGTCAGGGTATATTGTCAGGGGCTGGAAGGAAAAATGCTCGACTCTGCCATTGTCATCGGAGAACGGTTGATGGAACTGCCCGTGGCAAAGGAGAACCAGGAGTATCGGGAGGACCTGTTGGAGACGCTGGTGTACGCTTGCAGGTTGCAACATGACTTCGAACGGGTCATAAAGTGGAGTTCTGAACTGGTGACGCTGTGCCATGAGGAGGGCGAGGAAACGGAAGCCCTGCGCAACGAGGCGGAGATAGGATTGTACCTCACCCATTTCGGGCGGCAGCAAGAGGGTGTTTCTAAGATTGACAGTGTGCTGGCTGTTCTTGACTCCTCCCTCCTTCGGGGGGATAAGAGGGGATGGGTGAGTAATGACGTCCCCCCTTCGGGGGGATTGAGGGGGGCTTTTAATGAACTGGATGCCTGGACGATTGCCGCCAAACGGAAGATTACCGTGCTGAAGGAGGCTGGGCTGACGGAGCAAATCATCCCCGTCGCCCATGATATCATCGACCGGCTCACCGACTACGAACAGCATCCCGACGACTACCACGACGGCACCTACCGCGAGCCATCCGACGAAGACCGGCAGGGATACATTGACTTCTATCGTGCTCAGGCCTACGGCTACATGGCTGAGGCGTATGCAAGGAACGGCGAGAACCAAAAGGCGCGTGAATGTCTGAAGAAATTCGAGCAGAGCGACTACTGTCAGACGCTTGACGGACGTAAGATGATTGCGCCGACGTGGTGCCTGCTGGGCGAGACCGAGAAGATGGAGGCGATGTACGAAGACCTGACCACCGCCCGCTTCCGCGACTACGAGCAGCGGATGGAGATAGAACGCCAGAAGGCCGAGGCCTCACTGTGGCGCATCATCACGTGGCTCGTGGTCGTGATAGCCCTGTTGCTGGCCTGCTTTGGCGTCTATTACTTCCTGCGCCACCGTGAGGAAACTCGCAAGAACCGCATCCTGGCACGGCAGATTACCGAGATAGTGAAATTGAAAGCCCACCCAAGCCCTCCCAAAGGGAGGAATGTAGGATTACATAATTCAGCAGAGGCATCAACAATAACAGGTAATCAAACATCCCCTCCTTTGGAGGGGCTTGGGGAGGCTCCTTCCCTCTTCGCTCACATCAGTCAGACCATCGTCAGGGAGAAGTTATTCCTCGACCCCGCCTTCGACCGTCAGGCCGCCATCGACCATTTCCACCTGTCGAAGGAGCGCATCGGTGCTGCCTTCGCTCAGGGTAGCGACTATGCCTCCATTTCCGACTTCATTAACGAGTGCCGTCTGGAGTATGCTGTCAACCTGCTCAACGACCAGCCCGCTCTCCCCGTCTCTCAGGTAGCCCAGGCCTGCGGCTTCTCCGACGCCAACTATTTCGGTCGGAAGTTCAAAGAGCGTTTTGGTCTCTCGCCCTCTCAGTACAGGACAGGCAACACGCCGAAGCCATCCTGCCATTCGTAAATCTGTCTGATAAAACTCGTAAATCTGTCTCAGATATTGTGCGTACGCGAAATTTTTATACCTTTGCGCGCGAATATTATAAGACAGACCTATGCAAACATCCACAATTATCCTTATGCTGGTCT
The DNA here is from genome assembly GCA_902778535.1 of uncultured Prevotellaceae bacterium. Taxonomy (GTDB): domain Bacteria; phylum Bacteroidota; class Bacteroidia; order Bacteroidales; family Bacteroidaceae; genus Prevotella. Next base: position 7,296 of record CACYYG010000009.1, on the reverse strand, counting down.
GCATCATAGCTGTGCTGACGGCAGTTGTCGTCGTCCTACTCTGGCAGATGCACCGCAAGGACGAGGACCTACGGGCAAAGAACGATGTCATTATCCACGAGGTGCGCCGCAACCAGACGCTCATCGACAAAGCCGTCGGCCAGGGCGTCAGCCGTGCCGCCCTGTTCTAAACAACGAATTGCACGAATTTTACGAATGACAAATAGAGTCATATCTTTCTTATCGGGTTTCTTCTTCCTGATGGTCCTCATTGCTTGTAGCAGTCATGAGGACGGGCCTGACAATTCCACTCCTTCAAGCAACGAGATTGTCAAGACCGTGGCGGTAGTGGCTCCTATAGGTGATGCTGCCACAAAGACGCGGCTGGAGCGCATGGCACAGTGGTTTCAGGATAATTTCCGTGAAGCCCAGCAAGGTGACAGCACGCAGCTTCGCCTACAGATAGAGTGGCACAACGAGCAGACGGAAGACCTCACGGCCTTGTCACAGCAACTGGCCAGTAGGGATGACATCCTGGCCGTCATCGGCCCTTTCAGCAATGAGAGCCTTGCACTGTTCGCCCCAGCGTGCAAGAGAACACAGAAGCCGCTCATCGCCCCCACTGCTACCAGCGAAGAAATTATCCGTCGCTATGCAGTACCTACCATCACAGGACAGCAAGAGACCTCCGTGTTCCTTTGGCCTCTCTGCGAGACCGATGTCCGCCTTACAGAGACGATGATGGACCATTATGTGACGCAGACGGGAAAGAACGTTGAATATGCTTCACTCTGCTGTGCAGTGTTCTCGCCCGCCGACAGCTATGGCCGCACCTTCTACGACTGGGCACCTTTCCATGCGGACAACATGGGCATTATCATGCAGCGCAATGAGCAGTATGCCATGACGAGCGACCTGCTCGCCAGCATGAACGATTATCTCGACCATCTCGATGTGATTGACATGCTCTCGACCAACTTTTGTGTCGTGGAGACCGCTCAGCAACTCTACGAAGTGGTACGCTTGCGCAAGGAGTGGTGGAAAGATTACTTTCAGGATTCAAGCAAGGAGACCCTCTATCGCACCTATTTTATCTTCCCGTGGTTGAGTGAAGAAGGGTTGTCAGACTTGGGCGATGAAGCTATCAAAATGCTACAGGGCTATCAAGGTTTTTCACCTTACGCCGACCCCGCCACGGGGTTTGAGCAGGCCTACGAGGAGCGCTACGGCGTGAAGCCCACCTTTGCCGAATGTAAGTTCTACGATGCGTTGCTGCTCGTCGGCCTTGCAGCTTTTGAGTATGAAAGCATCAAAAGCCTGAACGACGATGAGAATTTTCCAGCTGCCAGCAATGCCACTTTCAATGCGTGCATCTTCCAGGTGGCCTATTATGACAACGAAGAGGAAACGCTGCCAGAGAGTGTATGGACGGCCTCACGACTGCGCAATCATATCCACGACCTACGCAACTATTACTATACCGGTGGCCTGTGCGGTGCTGCGGGCACCATCGCCTTCGACATAGAGAGTGGCACACAGGTAGCACTCACCACCTATGTTCACTGGCAGATTGACAACGGCCAGATACGTCATCTTGCCTACTATGGTCCCGATGGCAAGCAGGTTGTCAGCCCCTCGGTGGCATGGGAGGTGTACTACGACGAAGACACAGCTATGAAAGACTTTGCGGCGATGGCCAAAGACCTCGACCTCGGATGGAGCTATCCCGCCCTCACCGACCAGTATGCCGTGCTGGTGCAGGGCAGCGAGGGAGCCACTAACTATCGCCATCTGGCCGATGTGCTCAGCGTCTATCAGCTGTTGCGCAAAGGCGGTTTCGACGACGACCACATCATCCTCATCCTTGACCGACAAGAGGCTGCCCGACACGACAATGTGATAAGGGCTTCCTACCTCAGCGACGACCTGATGGGCGGCACTGACGGTCTGCCGCGTGCTGTCGTTGACTACGACAACCATACCCTCACGGCCTCCGACATTGCCGACATTCTGAAGAATGTCTCAGTAGGTGTGGATGGGTCAAACGTCCTGTTCTACTGGAGCGGCCACGGGCGCAGCTACGACAACGGCGGCAGCAACGAGTTTGAATGGCTCGGTACGCCGGGTGGCCAGGGCTTTACCGGCGACCTGCTCCGTCAGACTGCCAACGAGATGCTGACGGTTGGCGGATACCGCAAACTGCTGGTCATTGCTGAACCCTGCTATGCCGAAGCCACGGTCAATAGTCTCGACGGCATTACGGGAGCACTGGCCATCGTGGGTGCCAGCACTGCCGAGCAGTCGTGGGCCGACAACTGGAACAGCGAAGGTTTGTACTGGATGAGCGACCGCTTCACACAGAACGTAGTGCAGCAGCTCACTGCCAACCCTGCCATCACCTACCGTAACCTTTTCCTCTACTGCGCACAGCACACTCTTGGCTCGCACGCCAAGATTGTAAATGCCACAAACTTCGGCAACCTCTATACCGACAGTCCACAAGAATTCATAATAAAAAAAATAATTCTATGAAGAAAAACAGATCTCTCTTGCTATTGGCTTCGACCGTAGCCTTGATGTTAGCACCGCTGCTCACCGCGTGCAGCGACGATGACGACGTGATTACTCCCGTTGACCCCGTCGTTCAGACCCACACCTACAACTACCATCTCTGGGTCTATGGCGAGCAGGGCAGCCAGCAGATGGTGCTTGACAGCATCGCCTCGTCCGTTGCCAAGGTAGAGGGCGTACCCTCGTGGCTCACCACTACCACCGAAACCGTAGGCAACCACCCCGCCCTCATTCTGACGTATAGCGGCATCACCGGCACGTCACCCGCCGATGCCACACTGACGGTGACTGCCGAGAGTGGCGACGTGGCCAACATCACCGTGCACCACTCGCAGATCAGCCTGGGCGATGACTACAGTGGCGGCAATGCCAGCTTCATCAAGGAGTGGTGGAAGTGTGAGACTGTGCAGATCAATGGCTTGGCAGCACCGCAGAAGACACCCTGGACCATCGAGGGCGGCATCAACATACCGGCAGAGGTGCGCGACTCCTACCGTCCCGACCAGGGCTGGGAGATGGCCTTCTGCTGTCTCAACGACCCCACACTCGACGGCACCCGCTACTTCGCCCTCTACAACAAATACACAGGCCAGCTGCGCGTCTTTACCTATCTGCTCAATCCCGGCGGCGAGGGCAACGAGCTGTCGTTCATGGTGAAAATGGGCGAGTATGGCAGCACAGACATGTACCCTGCTTATCACAACTACGAGTTCGGCATTCCCTCCAACCATGCGCTAGGCACCACCCTCTACCGCTCGCCGCTCATCTACGACGGACAGAACCAGGCCTTCATGACCCTCGTCACGCCTTACCGCCAGTCTAGCAGCCTGGCCAACGGCTGGCATTGCTTCGACCTCGACCTCTCAGCCTACGTGCCTCAGGGCAAAAACTGGCTGGACCCCAACCGAAAGGATGCCAAAATCACCATTTTCCCCAATACCCAGACTACGCAGCAAGTGACACTTTGGGGCAGTATCCTTGGTGATATTGGCGGCACGTTCTCCAACGAGCGCATCATCCAGCACGGCGGAGGCAACTGTATGAGCGGCGTGTGCAACGTGCTTAGTTGGATTAGCGGAACGGCCACCAGCAGCATTCAGGGTTGCAATCAGTATGCACAACTGATGTCGCTTGGAGGTGATTACGGGGGTAATTCCGGCTTAAGCAAATATTTGAGTCCCGCTAAGTTCTGGGGCGGCTTTGCATGCAGCCTCGCCTCGGGCGCACTGGGCTTGATAGGTGATATGTTGGCCGAGCCCGTGAGCTACGACACCATCCCCGGCAAGATTGACCTGAAGGCCGACCTCCAGCTTAATGCGTCGGGCTACATCAAGACCTTCAACTCCACCAACATACGCGGACTGGGCGTATCGGCACAGGCCGTCACCAGCGCCAACGGTACCGACGGATACGTGGGCAAGGGCATCTGGGGCTTGGCCGATGACCCCGTGGTGTATATCGACAAGGAAGACATCCTCTCGTCCTACGACCACTTCAACCTTCAGGCCACGGCTACCGGCTACAACACCAACAACTTCAGTGCCTACGAGGCGCGACTGGTCTATGCCTTCGACCCCACCAGCGTCAAGGTGAACATCAACCGCGAGCTTTACCCGGAGATTTGCGATGTCAACGTCACCACCACCGTCGGTGTCTATCCCTCGCGCCAGTATGGCTTCACCGATGCATACCGTTCGTTCCTCATGCTCCCCGCACGACCCACTTTCAGCTTCGCAGAGGGCAAGACATCGGGTATCGTCAGACTGTCTAATAGCAGCACGCCGCGTGTGTGGCAGGTGGCTCCCGCCGACCTGCTCGACACCGATAGCGAGGCCTTCGAGACCAAAGCCAACAGCAAGGTGGTGACTCAGACTGGCAGCGCCATCCGCTTCTATGGTCGTCCCGTGCATGAGTTCTTTAAAGACATCATCGTCTATCCGCAGGTTTACATTCCCTACTCCGGCGGCACCATAGGCTATCCCACGGCTCCCGACTTCGTGGTGGCTGTCACCGTCAGCTTCTACACCCACAAGGACCATCCCGATGATGCCGAGCCTTGCACCTTCTCGAAGATTTTCATCCCGAAGATTCAGTTGGTGACCCGCAACGAGATGAAAACCGTCAGCACCCGCCTACAGGACTATGCCACTAAATGCGAGAAACAGCAGCAGATCAACACGCTGGCCAACGACCCTGCTACCCCCGTCTATCAGAGCGGCGGCGACCAGCTCGTAGCCAAGACCCTGCGTATGCTGAAAAAGATAGGACTGTAATGAGTTAAGAGTTTAGAATTAAGAGTTAAGAGTTGTCGCCTTTGGCGATTAAGAATCAAGAGTTAAGAATTATGTTGACAATGAAGAAACAATATAGCATCCTGTGGCTCATGGCAATGGTCGTGGCCGCCACATTCACCTTCACCGCTTGCAGCGATGACGATGACGACAAGGCTCCAGAACGTTTAGAGACCACCGCCTACGACGACCTCGACTACTTCCAGCGGGCCATCGTCGATGTAGACAGCCTTGGCAATTTCCAATGCCGACAGTACGGCGTACCGCTCTACGACAACGACACCACCCACCTCTACATAGGCGTGGAGTCGATAGAGGCAGCTGAGAAGATTTTCCGCTACTGGCTGGCTCCCGACATCGAAGCCGTTGCTGCTGCCGATAACAGCATCACCGCCAACCTCACCGACGAGGACGGCAAGGCGCAGGGCACCATCTTCTTCCGTCCTGGCACGGCAGGCACGGTGGCCGAGGTAACAGCCTCGCCCGAAACACGTCTCCTGCACTTCAGCCAAGTCACCTTCCTGCTCAACAGCGCCTGGCCGTTCAACAACGCAGCATCGAAGTGGCATGTGGGCGATGTCGTACACAATGTTCATTTAGATGCAGATGTTGAAAAGCATTTGCAGAACGGCGGAGGTGTTCCCCGCGACTGGGTATGCATACGTGAATCAGGCGGCACATTCAGTTCGTTGGGTATAACTATAGGTATCCCTCCCATGTTCTGTGCCGTCACCAAGCAGTCGTACAACGTACCGGTACAGGGTAAATGGATAGATGCTGCTGCAATCGTTGATTCGAAGTATTGTCCCAGCGTTTCAACGGCAGATGCCATAAAGGACCTGCTGCATCAAGACTGGGATTTCTTTGGTGCCTGCTTTTTAGATTGCGGTAATGGCAGTCCTGGCGGTGATGGTTATTGGATTGACTATTATCACTCCTCTTGGCTCAAAGCCTTCCAAGAAGTCTATTACTATAATTCAGGCTTCCATTATGGCGAGAATGAGAGTTCAAAAGTTATGAAGCCCTTCCTACTGAAGATTGATTGGGTAGCCGACGGGGAAATGCATGATGGTGGAACCTACTAACTAAATCAGACTTATGACATTCAGAAAGACCATCCTTCTTCTTTTGCTGCTCCTCCTTACCTTCGTGCAGGGGGCGGGGGCGCAGGAGTATATCTCCTTCAACGACGGGATTAAGACTCAGTATGTAGGAGCCGACCCCTACGATTCAGGTGCCGACATCGTTTTTATGAGTTCCCTCAACGGGAAGACTGGCACATTCTCCCTCGGCAATCGCACTCTCTACAAGGACGACTCATGGAATACGCTCTGTCTGCCCTTCAATGTGACCATTAACAATGGGATTCTCTATGGCGCAGAAGCCCGCACGCTCTCGTCGGCCACTTTTGCCGATGGCACGCTGACGCTCACCTTCAGTGACCCCGTCAATGAACTCCAGGCCGGCGTTCCCTACATCATCAGATGGGATGAGGACAGCGACCTGGAGAATCCTAATTTCGGCTACGTCACCCTCAACACCACCCTCAATCCCGTCACCGACAACGTCTGGATTGACTTCGTGGGCAACTACGAGGCAGTGTCTCTCTCTGCTGATGACCGCACCGTCCTCTACCTTGGCACCAACAACACGCTCTACTATCCCCATGCCGACATGACCATCGGTCTTTGTCGCGCTCGTTTCGTGCTGAAGAATGGACTCACGGCTGGCGACAAAACCAGCGAGGTGCGTGCCTTCGTGCTCAACTTTGGCGAGGGTGAAGAGACGGGCATTAAAAGTCTCTCCCCCGACCCCTCTCTAAGTAGAGAGGGGAGCGATTACTGGCACACCCTCGACGGTCGCCGCCTCGCGGGCAAGCCCACACACGCAGGTGTATATATAATAAAATGGTAAGAAAGTAGTAACCAAATAACACAGCAATATGAACAAGAAAGAGTTTCAGAAACCCGCCATGCAAGAGGTGCGGGTTCAGCACACAGGGATGCTGATGACCAGCGGCGACAAAGAAGTCAAGTCACTCCAAGGCGGCTACCTCGACTACGGCGGCAGCGACGAGGGCTACAGCGGCGACGTAAGATAAGAGAGATTCCGGCGAAACATACAACAATAAAAAAATATTTGCAAATGAAGAAGTTATTACTGATGGCCGCAGCCGCCATGATGGCTACAATGAGCGTACAGGCGCAGTACTGGACTGAGGTCGATACTAAGGAAGCATTGAACTCAGCCATTGCCGACGGGGCCTACATCCGCCTGACGGACGACATCACACTGTCGGCCTATCTCCAAATAGGCAACGGCGTTAACCAGACCGTTACCATCGACCTGAACGGCCACAGGCTGAGCCGCAACCTAAATGCCGCCGATCGCAACGGGCATGTCATCGAGGTCTTCAGTAAAGGCACGCTGACCATTCAGGACGGCAGCGCCAACC
>CACYYG010000008.1 GCA_902778535.1 uncultured Prevotellaceae bacterium | reverse complement strand
GTTTTTGCGTAGCCATCAGTGAAGCAACTATTGACCCATAACTCCCCATAACTTCCTTTTACTACTTCTTACTACTCCACTTGAGAAAGTTGAATCAGATTATTTCAAAAGGAAGCGGTCGATGAACGACTGCGTGACGGCATACTGCTCCAACGGCAGCTGACAGTGGCCGTGGCCGCCACGAATGTCGCAGCCGAAGCGGTCGCCGATGCCGAATTTCTCCCACACCTTCTGCGCAGCGTCAGCCGAGACACGCATCGAGCCGTCGGCCAGCCACACATAGTCGGGATTGCCAAGCAGCAGCAGGGCGCGGGGACAGACCATTGCACAGAGCTCGTGCTGGTCGTAGGGCAGACGATAGACATTGTCGCCGCCGAAGTTCTCGAGCTGGCTCTCGAGGAACCAGTGATAGTCGGTCTTGTCGAGGTTCTCCAGATTCTCCGTCGACTCGTGACTGGCACGCCAGGCAGCAGCACCGCCACCGCCGGGCTCCTGAGCAATGGTGAGGGCGATGCGCTCGTCGAAGGCGCCGCAGTAGAGCGCCATCTTGCCTGCGTAGGAACAGCCGCTGACGCCGATTCGCCTGGTGTCAATTTTCGTCACTTCAGGACCCAACAGCTGCAGACCGTCGATGAGGCGGCTCATGCCCCAGGCCCATTCGCTGTAGGCACCGTTGCTGGTGAGAGCAGGATAGAGGCGGTCGAAGTTGTGCTCGCCGCGGTCGTGGTGTCTGCCGAACTGCTTGTAGTCGTTGACCTGAGCCGAGTGGAACGTCATGAAAGCCACGGGACGGCCCTCGAACAGCTGGCGCGGCAGGGCGAGCATATCGGTGCCGATCATCACGGCGTAGGGCGGACGTCCCACGTTGGGATAATGGATGAGCGAGCGCAGCGTCAGCGTCTCGCCATTGACGGTGACGTCGACGACAATGGCCGTGTCGCCCTCCATGTGAGCCGTCACCTGACCAGGCTCCACAGCAGGCTTCGTGCCGATGCCGTAGTGCTGGATGAGCGAGCCTATGACGTTGCGGCGACGCTCCCAGTCGCCAAAGCCGCTGACACCCTCCAATGCGTCGGGCAGTCCCTTAATGACAGGCAGCTCGGAAGCTTTCTTAAACTGTTTCAGGGCGAACTGAGCACCGGTATTCTCCTGTTCGTAGACAAGCGGCTGAGCCACCGCCGTAGCAGCGCAGACAGTGAAGAAAAGCGCTGCAATCATCATCATTCTCTTCATGGCAATATAGTTTTGGTTTGCAAAAATAATAAAACCCATTGAAGCAGCAAAGCTTTCTGCTGTTTTTTTACACGTAATCTTTGCAGTTTGAAGAAAAAAGCGTATCTTTGCCTTCGAAAAGTAAACTAAAAAACCAACCAACATGAAGAGTTTATTCTTTTGGATGCTGACCGCAGGGCTTTTGCTTGCTGCGCCGGCAAAGGCATGGAAGGGCACGTCGCCAAATGGCAAACTGACCATGGAAGTAAGCAACGGGCACCTGAAGCTGAACTACGCCGCCAAGCAGGTGATGGACATCGTGATTGACCAGCGGGCCACAACGCCAAGGCAGGTGACCGCACGCCGCATCAGCGAGGAATATCAGATGCTGACGGGCAAGCGCCTGCACTGTACCAACGAGGGCAACGAGTACCGCGTGGGCGGCATGGTCATCCGCCTCTACAACGACGGACTGGCCTTGCGCACAGAGACTTCAAGTCCGATAGACAACAAGACAACAAGACAACAAGACAGTGCGTATGTTCCGATAGACGACAAGACGACAAGTCAACAAGACATTGCGTATGTTATTCCTGAGGGAACGAAGCGCTGGATGCAGCAGTGGAGCGACGGCTGCGAGGGCTTCTATCCCTTGAGTACGACGTACAAGGTGGAGCCTGTACGCTCGTTCAGTGGCACGTTCAAGTCGGCCGAGGGCTGGTGCAACCGATGGGGCTACCCTGCCCTTCTGCAACCCGATGACAACACCTACGTGCTCATCACCGAGGCGAACATTGAGCAGGGACAGAGCGCATCGTGTATGTATAATGAGGGCGAGAGCTTCCGCGTAGTGGCCGACAAGCGCGATGAGCAGGGCAAGCCCTGGCCTGGTCACACGCCTTGGCGCGTGGTCATCGTCGGTACGCTGGCCGAGGTGGTGCAGTCGACACTGGTGACTGATGTCTGCGAGCCTTCAAGGATTGCCGACACGAGCTGGATTGAGCCAGGTGTCGTGTCATGGGTTTACTGGGCCTACAATCACGGTTCCAACGACTATAACATCATCTGCAAGTATGTCGACCTGGCCGTTGCCCTTGGTCTGCCCTACGTGCTCATCGATGCCGAGTGGGACGAGATGAAGGATGGCAAGACCGTTGTCGACGCTGTGAACTACGCGAAGGCTCATGGCATCAAGCCGATGATATGGTACAACTCCAGCGTGGGATGGGTCAACGGCGCACCAGGCCCGAAGTTCCGTCTGAACAAGCCCGAAGACCGCGAGAAAGAGTTCGCATGGTGTGAGAAGATTGGTGTGGCGGGCGTGAAGATTGACTTCTTCAGCGGCGACACACAGCAGAACATGGACTACTGCATCGACCTGCTGGAGAGCGCTGCCCGTCATCACCTGCTGGTGAACTTCCACGGTGCCACCATTCCCCGCGGATGGCAGCGCACATGGCCCAACCTGATGTCGACAGAAGGCGTCTACGGCGCTGAGTGGTACAACAACGTGGGAACCTTTACGAAACAGGCCGCATCTCACAACGCCACACTGCCCTTCACCCGCAACATCATCGGACCCATGGACTATACGCCCTGCGCCTTTAGCGACTCGCAGCATCCGCACATCACGAGCCACGCCCACGAGCTGGCGCTGACGGTGCTCTTCGAAAGCGGCCTGCAGCATCTGGCCGACCGTCCTGAGAGCTTCCTTGCCCAGCCACAGCAGGTGAAGAGCTTCCTCGGCCATCTGCCCAGCGTGTGGGACGAGACACGCCTCGTCAGTGGCTATCCTGCCGACCATGCTGTCATCGCACGTCGCTCAGGCGCCGTGTGGTACGTAGCCGGCATCAACGGCACCGACCAGCCAAAGACCATCCAGCTGCCCATCAACTTCATCAGCGGCAAGCGCATTACCAGCTTCGCCGACAGCGGCAACGCCGATGAGCCGTGGACCATCACGCAGCCCAGCGCCCTGCCCGCCTCTGTGAAGATGCAGCCACGCGGCGGCTTCGTCTTCGTCATTCGCTAAATCTTGTCTAAGGATTTAAAGGATAAAAAGGACATTCGGCCGATAAAACAATCCTTTATATCCATAAAATCCTTTAAATCCTTAGAATCCTTCAAATCCTTAGAAAGCAAAAATCCATAGAACAAATGAAAATAAAGAACATTCTACTGACCATGACATCAACAGTATTGTCATCAGTGGCTGTGGCCCAGACAGCTCCACAGCTCTCAGAGAACAACATCGACGAAGTGATGAAAGCCATGACCTTAGAGGAAAAAGCGCGACTGCTCGTAGGTGGCGCCAACAACTTCTTCGGTGACCAAGCTGTTGTGGGCGGCGAGGCTGACCTCGTGGCAGGCGCCGCCGGCACATCACCCGCCATTCCACGATTGGGCATCCCCGCCACCGTGCTCACCGACGGCCCTGCCGGCGTACGTATCAACCCCACGCGTAAAGGCACGGACAAGACCTACTACGCCACGGCCTTCCCTATTGGCTCCTGTCTGGCTTCGACATGGAACACCGAACTGATCAGTCAGGTGGGACAGGCCATCGGCAACGAGACGAAGGAATACCGCTGCGACGTCATCCTCGGCCCAGGCATGAACCTGCACCGCAATCCGCTCTGCGGACGTAACTTCGAGTATTATTCCGAAGACCCGCTGTTGACGGGAAAGATTGCCGCCGCCTATATACGTGGCGTACAGCAAGAGGGCGTCGGCGTCAGTGCCAAGCACTTCGCAGTGAACTCGCAGGAGACCGACCGCACCAGTGTGGACGAGCGCGTCAGTCAGCGTGCCCTGCGCGAGCTCTACCTGCGGGGCTTCGAGATTGCCGTACGCGAGAGCAATCCCTGGACTATCATGGCCTCCTACAATCAGATTAACGGCCAGTATTCGATGGGCAACCACGACCTGCTGACAAAAATCCTGCGCGACGACTGGGGGTATAAAGGCATTGTGATGACCGACTGGATCGGCATTCGCCAAGGCTTACCCACCATCAGCGAGGTGCACGCCGGCAACGACCTGCTGGAGCCGGGACAACCCGCTCAAGTGCAGGAGATTATCGCAGGCGTGAAGGACGGTAAGCTCGACATTGCTGATGTAGACCGCAACGTGCGCCGTATGCTGGAATATATCGTGAAGACGCCCAGCTTCCGTAAGTATCCCGCCAGCAACAATCCCGACTTCAAGGCTCACGCCGCCATCACCCGACAGAGCGCCTGCGAGGGCATTGTACTTCTGAAGAACAATGGAGCGCTGCCTTGGAAAAACGGCACCATCAAGACCGTAGCCCTCTTTGGCGAGAACTCTTACGATTTCCTCTCTGGCGGCACAGGCTCAGGCTGTGTCCATCCGCCTTATGTCGTTGACATGCTGGAAGGCCTGAAGAACGCTGACATCAGCTCATCGGCCACACTCACCGACATCTACCGCAAATACATTGCCTTTGCCCGTGTGAAATTCCAGGCAGAGCGCCATCCCGCCAAGTGGTTCCAGACTGAGGCCATGGGTCAGCAGAAATATCCTGAAATTGGACTTGCCCCCATCGCTATCGAAAAAGAGGCAAAGGCTGCCGATGCCGCCATCATTACCATTGGCCGTCAGGCTGGCGAGGGCGAGGATCGTGATGTTGCCACCGAATTCAATCTCATTCCCGAGGAGCGTGCACTCATCACCGACGTCTGCAATGCCTTCCACACGGCAGGCAAGCCTGTCATCGTCATCATCAACTCAGGCAGCGTCATTGAGACGGCTTCGTGGAGCAGCTATCCCGACGCCATCCTCTGCGCCTGGCAGCCTGGCATGGAGGGCGGCAACAGCATCGCCGACATCCTGACGGGCAAGGTGAATCCTTCGGGCCATCTGACCATGACGTGGCCCATCGCTGCCACCGACCATGCTTCGACCCAGAATTTCCCCGGCACTATCGACGACTATACTTTCAAGGTGATGACGGGCAACAGGATGCCCATCCCCGGCCACGCCTACACCAACCACGAGGAGGATATCTATGTCGGCTACCGCTACTTCGACACCTTCAAGAAAAATGTCGCCTATCCCTTTGGATTCGGCCTGAGCTATACCACCTTCGCCTACGAAAAGCCGAAGGTCAGCGTGCAGGGCGATGTCGTCACCCTGGAAGTAACGGTGAAGAACACTGGCAGCATCAGCGGCAAGGAGGTGGCACAGGTCTACGTCAGTGCTCCCGCAGGTCAGCTTGAGAAGCCTGCCAAGGAACTGAAGGCCTTTGCCAAGACGCGCGAGCTGCAGCCCGGCGAGAGCCAGCGCCTCGTGATGAAGATACAGAAACGCGAGCTGGCCTCATTCGACGAAGCCAACTCGCAGTGGATTGTCGAAGCAGGAATGTACAATTTCCTCATCGGCGCCAATGTCTGCGATATACGTTGCCAGGCTTCTGCCAAACTGACGGAATACACCGAACTCGTCAGCAAAGCCTTGGCACCGAAGCAGAAGCTCAATCTGCTGAAGCAGTAAGTGTCTCCTTAACTTGAAAGTGTAAATTAAAAAAGAGCAACGCGCCGTGGTGGTGCGTTGCTCTTATTTTTTGTGTGTGAGAATAAACTAGACCTTGATTTCCACTTCCACGCCGCTGGGGAGTTCGAGCTTCATCAGTGCGTCAACGGTCTTGGCGGTTGAGCTGTAGATGTCGATGAGGCGCTTGTAGTCGCTCAGCTGGAACTGCTCACGAGCCTTCTTGTTGACGAAGGTCGAGCGGTTAACGGTAAAGATACGCTTGTGAGTGGGAAGGGGGATGGGACCGCTGATGAGAGCACCCGTAGCCTTCACGGCCTTCACAATTTTCTCGGCTGACTTGTCGACCAACTTGTGGTCGTAGCTCTTCAGCTTGATTCTGATTTTCTGACTCATGTTTTTTTGTTTAGTGTTTATTGTTAATGATTAGTGACTGCCGCTAAAGAGTCATTTGCTCAGCGGCAGTCGTTTTTACTTGTTCTGTTTATACCAGGTCGGCGCGGCCCTTGACCTCCTCCAGCACGGCCTTGGCGAGGGCGCTGCTGAGCGGTGCGTGGTGGTCGTACTCCATAGAGCTGGTGGCACGGCCGGAAGTGATGGTACGCAGAGCTGTGACATAGCCGAACATCTCGCTCAGAGGCACTTGGGCCTTCACGACGCGAGCGCCGCTGCGGCTCTCTTCCATGCCTTCCACCTGGCCACGGCGCTTGTTCAGGTCGCCGATGACGTCGCCCATATTCTCCTCGGGCGTCACCACCTCGAGCTTCATGATGGGCTCCATCAGCACGGGCTTAGCCTTGGCGCAAGCCTCCTTGTAAGCCATCTGGGCTGCAATCTCGAACGACAGCTGGTCGGAGTCGACGGGGTGGAAGCCACCATCGATGACGGTCACCTTCAGCGAGTCCATGGGGTAGCCGCCCAGGATACCGTTCTTCATGGCTGCCTCGAAGCCCTTCTGGATGCTGGGGATGAACTCCTTGGGGATGTTACCGCCCTTCACCTCGTTGACGAACTGCAGTCCGCCGTTGGCCTTGATGTCGTAGTCCTCGTCCACGGGGCCCACCTGCACGAGCATCTTGGCATACTTACCGCGACCACCCGACTGCTTCTTGTAGGTCTCGTCAATCTCGACGGTCTTCGTAATGGCCTCCTTGTAGTTCACCTGGGGCTTGCCCTGGTTGCACTCCACCTTGAACTCGCGCTTCAGGCGGTCGATGATGATATCGAGGTGCAGCTCACCCATACCGCTGATGATGGTCTGACCACTCTGCTCGTCGGTACGGACGGTGAATGTCGGATCTTCCTCAGCCAGCTTAGCCAGACCGTTGTCCAGCTTGGCGATGTCGGCCTGACTCTTCGGCTCCACAGCGATAGAAATCACGGTGTCGGGGAAGGTCATCGACTCCAGCACGATGGGCTTCTCCTCGTCGCAGAGGGTGTCGCCGGTGCGGATGTCCTTGAAGCCTACACCAGCGCCGATGTCGCCGGCGTCGATAGACTCCATGGGAATCTCCTTGTTGGAGTTCATCTGGAACAGACGGCTGATGCGCTCCTTCTTGCCCGAGCGGGGGTTGTAGACGTAAGAGCCGGCTTTCACGCTACCTGAGTAGACGCGGAAGAACACCAGACGGCCCATGTAGGGGTCGGTGGCAATTTTGAAGGCGAGGGCTGCGGTGGCATCGTCCTCGCTGGGCTTGCGGTCTTCCTCCTCCTCGGTGTTGGGATTCGTGCCCTTGACAACCTCCACGTCAACGGGAGCGGGCAGGAAAGCGCACACGTAGTCGAGCAGGGGCTGCACGCCCTTGTTCTTATAGGACGAACCGCAGACCATCGGGGTGCACTCCATAGCGCAGGTGCCCTTGCGGATGGCAGCGATGATCTCAGCCTCGGTGATAGAGGCGGGATCGTCGAAATATTTCTCCATCAGGGCCTCGTCGTACTCAGCGGCAGCCTCGAGCAGCTTATTGCGCCACTCGTCGCACTCGTCCATCATGTCGGCGGGGATGTCCTCAATGTCGTACTCGGCACCCATCGTCTCGTCGTGCCACAGGATGGCCTTCATCTTGATGAGGTCGACAACGCCCTTGAAGTTCTCCTCAGCGCCGATGGGCACCTGAATGACAACGGGGTTTGCTCCGAGAATGTCGCGCATCTGCTGCACGGTCTCGAAGAAGTCGGCACCCGAGCGGTCCATCTTGTTCACATAACCGATGCGGGGCACGTTATATTTGTCAGCCTGACGCCAGACAGTCTCCGACTGCGGCTGCACGCCATCAGCGGCGGAGTAGGTAGCCACAGCACCGTCGAGGACACGAAGCGAGCGCTCCACCTCAGCGGTGAAGTCGACGTGTCCCGGAGTGTCGATAAGGTTGATCTTATACTTGTTGTTATTCCACTCCCAGTAGCAAGTGGTGGCAGCACTCGTAATGGTGATGCCGCGTTCCTGCTCCTGTGCCATCCAGTCCATGGTGGCGGCTCCGTCGTGGACCTCGCCAATCTTGTGGGTCTTGCCCGTGTAGAACAGGATGCGCTCGGACGTGGTGGTCTTACCGGCATCGATATGCGCCATGATGCCGATGTTGCGTGTCAAATGCAAATCTTGTTTTGCCATTTTCTATACTTTCTCCTTAATGAACTAATTATCCTAAAAACGTCTTAAATACAAAGGTCTTCTATGTCTGAAACGAATTATCCTAATTAGTATTTGTTTTGCTCCCGAATTATATACTTGAGCGATAGAATTCATGGAACAAACTTGAGATAATTAGAATAATTCGTTTCCCCAAAATTCATAGCCTTTAGAAGCGGAAGTGTGCGAAAGCACGGTTGGCCTCTGCCATACGGTGCATGTCCTCCTTACGCTTGAAAGCACCGCCCTGATTGTTGAATGCATCCATAATCTCAGCTGCGAGCTTGTCAGCCATCGACTTGCCGCTGCGCTTGCGGGCAAAGCTAATCATGTTCTTCATCGAGACGCTCTCCTTACGGTCGGGGCGAATCTCTGTAGGAACCTGGAATGTGGCACCGCCGATACGACGGCTCTTCACCTCCACCTGGGGAGTGATGTTGTCGAGGGCCTGCTTCCAAATTTCCAGAGGAGTCTTCTCAGCGTCCTTCATCTTACCCTTGACAATCTCGAGGGAGTTGTAGAAAATCTCATACGACTTGGTCTTCTTGCCGTCGTACATCAGGTGGTTCACGAACTTCGACACCTTGGTGTCGTTGAATACGGGATCCGGCAGGATCACGCGCTTCTTGGGTTTTGCTTTTCTCATTGTTTGTTTTTACTGTTTTTGTCTGCCAGGGCTGTTCTTTTCTTTCGTCTTCAACGCCCACACTCGGGCATTTACTCAACCTTTTCTTAAGATTTCTCCAGCAAAACGTGATTTTTAAGTTTTCTGAGTGTTGTAAGTTTTTGAGTTTTTGAGTTATTTGAGCTTCCTCTCAGTTCCGAGCCTGCTCATCACCGAGCACTCAAGAACTTAAAAACTCAAAAACTCACGCTCCTCTTCTTACTTTTTCTTCTGTGCCTTAGGACGCTTGGCACCATACTTCGAGCGGCGCTGCAAGCGGTTGGCCACACCAGCGGTATCCAATGTACCGCGGACGATGTGATAACGTACACCGGGAAGGTCCTTCACACGACCGCCGCGAACCAGCACGATGCTGTGCTCCTGCAAGTTGTGTCCCTCTCCGGGAATGTAACTGTTGACTTCCTTCTGGTTAGTCAAACGAACACGGGCTACCTTACGCATAGCCGAATTAGGCTTCTTAGGTGTCGTGGTGTAGACACGCACGCAGACGCCACGACGCTGGGGACAGTTGTCCAGAGCGGGTGACTTCGACTTGTCTACGATCACCTTTCTGCCTTTGCGAACCAATTGTGAAATTGTAGGCATAATTAAATTTACGTTTTTGTTATTTATATATATTATTGTATAGATTTCAATACGTCACAATACTCCCTTGTCACATAAGGGTGTATTTCGGGCTGCAAAGGTACAACTTTTATATGTAACAACAGCCATCATCCGACAAAAAAGAATCTACTGTTAGAAATAATTAACACTATAAACAATTTTTAACCACCCCACAGTTCCATAGTCACCTTATTCTTGCCCCTTTGGAAACGCCTTTAAACAAAGGGGAAATGAGAAATGAAAAAATCTATTATGACTTTTTTCAAAAAACATGCATCCTTTTTTTCAAAAGTCAATGGTTTTTGAAAAAAAGGATGCATGTTTTTTTTCACGGGGAACATCCCTAAAAATAAAACTGTTAATGTAGGTAAAAAAACGATTGCGAAAATTTGCATGAACTTGTCATTTTTCATACCTTTGCACTGATTATCAATGAAACGGATCATGTTCATGCTGTTATTCATGCTGCTGCCCATCGCGGGGCTGATTTACAGCGGATGGCACTTGTGGGTGCTGCTGCCGCTGCCCTCGCTGTGGAAAACGGCCATCATTGTCGTGGGCACGCTGTGCTTCCTCACACTGCTGCTCGATTTCAGCGGCTCGCTCGAGCAGATGCCGCTGCCAGCAGCAAAAGTGCTTTACAGAATAGGCACGTCGTCGGTCATCGTACTGCTCTACGTGGTGATGGCGTTCCTGCTGCTCGACCTGGGACGGCTCGTTCATCTGGTGCCAAAGACGTGGCTGCACCAGAACTGGGTGACGACGGCTGCACTGGCCGGCATGCTGCTCACCGTCTTTGTCTGCGGCGCCTTACATTATAATAATAAGGTACGCGTAGGGCTCGACCTCACTACAGCGAAGAGTCTCCCCCACCCCTTCCGCCTGGTGATGCTGAGCGACCTGCACTTAGGCTATCACAACACCCGCACGGACCTGGCGCGATGGGTAGACCTTATCAATGCCGAGCAGCCCGACGCGGTGCTCATCGCGGGCGACATCATCGACATCAGCGTGCGGCCGCTCATCGAGGAGGACATGGCGGCCGAGTTCCGTCGTCTGAAAGCGCCCGTCTATGCCTGCATTGGCAACCACGAATACTACAGCGACGTGCGACGCGCCCGCCGTTTCTACGACGAGGCCGGCATCACCCTGCTCAAGGACAGCGCCGCATTGATTGACAGTGCCCTGATTGTCATCGGACGCGACGACCGCAGCAACCATCACCGCAAAAGCATCGCACAACTGCAAAAAGAAACCTCCCCCAACCCGGAAAAGTTGGAGGAGGCCTATACGATTGTGCTCGACCATCAGCCCTATCACCTGGAGGAGGCCGAGGCAGCGGGCATCGACTTCCAGCTCAGCGGTCACACACATCGCGGACAGGTGTGGCCCATCTCATGGATCACAGATGCGCTCTATGAGTGTTCGTGGGGCGAGCACCAGCGCGGCAAAACCCGCTACTACATCTCCAGCGGCATCGGCATCTGGGGTGGCAAGTTCCGCATCGGCACGCAATCTGAATACATTGTAACCACACTTAGTAACAACTAAATACATAAAAAACATGGAAAACAACACACAAATCCCTGAACAGAACGATGTTCAGCAGCAAATCAATGAGTTAAAAAGTAAAAATGACAGACTGCTACACAAATATGTGGAACTGAGGACAAAGAGCATCGCGGGAGATCAATGGTTTTTCTTTATATTGTTCGGCGTGTTTATCGCACTTGGAATCTGGGGGCAGCTAAAACTGACGATACCATGGGCCGTCATCATTGTTATCTGGATGCTGTCGCTATGTATAGCACTTTGGTATTATACTATCTTGCAGCCACTTAACAGCAGCCACATCATGATAACCCCTATCAATGACATAAGGCAAGAACTGCTCACCTTCGGCAAGAATATGAGGCGGTTTACGCTAGTCCTGGCACCAATATGGCTACTAGTCACTGTGTGGTTTGCCTTGTCATTCAACAATGCCATCATCAGCAACAAATTGTTTCTTGCGCAAGCAATATTAGACGATGAAGACAGTATTCCGGGATGCATAGTCTCGTGGTTCATCATGGGGTTTATTATGATCCTTGCTTTTATTGCAGTTTTACTCACAGGCATTATCAACAGCAACGAGGCGAACAAAATTGTAGCCGGAATCGACGAACAAAAGTAAAAGAAGCGGTTTGCCAAATGTTGCAAACCGCTCCTTCATGAATTCTATGCCTCGCCGCCCTGCACGTTGAAGGGAGCGATAGTGCGCGGCTCATCCTTCACCTGAGGAATCTTGATAGCTCCGAAGGAGTGCTCGTAGCGCATGATATTCTCCTGAAGGGCACCCAGCAGGCGCTTGGCGTGCTCGGGAGCAAGGATAACGCGACTACGCACCTGTGCCTTGGCCAAACCGGGCAACATGCGTGCGAAGTCGACGATGAACTCACTGCTGGAGTGAGTGATGATGGCAAAATTAGCATACTCGCCCTGAGCTTTGTCGGGCGTCAGTTCAATCTGCAGACCTTGCTGCTTCTTTTCATTCTCGTTCATAATTGTTGTTGAGTGTTTATTGTTTAATGACTTTTGTGCAATTAGGGCAGATGCCCTTGACGATGTGGGAGGAAGAGGTGACGGTGAAGCCTGGCGGCACATCAACCTGTGGAATGGAGACACCGTCAAGACAGAACGTGCGATGACAGTTCTCGCAGAAGAAATGAACGTGCAAATCGTCGTCATCCTCGCCGCCGTGACCGTGGCACAGCTCATAGCGCAAGCCACCTGAGCCATCCTCGATGGTGTGCACGAGATGATGCTCACGGAAGAGCGTCAGTGCTCGGAAGATGCCCGACTTGTCTACCGACAGCAGTTTCTCCTCCAGCTCAGCCAGCGTCAACGGACGAGCCGACAATGCCAGCGACCGCAACACAATAATGCGATTCGACGTCGGGCGGATGCCATGACTGTCCAGCAGTTCAACACATTCTTCCTGTTTCACGAGTGCAAAGGTACGAAATTGTTCACAATTCATAGCGCATAGTTCGTAGTTTTTTCCGTTTTTCTTTTCTTTTTTCACAAAAAAACAGTACCTTTGCCCCAAGAAACGAAAAACCTTCAATTCATGGACGACGAAATAAAAGACGATATTCTTGCCCCAGAAGAAACGGAAATCCCAGAAGATTCAGAAAGTCAGCAAGACGAAGAAGCTCCATCAGCCCATTCTGACTACAAGCCAGTCAACCGCTTTGATGCCGCTGCCGTTCACCACCTCAGCGGCATGTACCAGAACTGGTTCCTCGACTACGCCTCGTACGTCATCCTGGAACGCGCTGTCCCTCACATTGAGGACGGCCTGAAACCCGTACAGCGTCGCATCCTGCACTCGATGAAGCGCATGGACGACGGCCGCTATAACAAAGTGGCCAACATCGTGGGCCACACCATGCAGTTTCACCCTCATGGCGACGCTTCGATAGGCGATGCCCTTGTGCAGCTGGGACAGAAAGAACTGCTCATCGACACGCAGGGCAACTGGGGAAACATTCTCACTGGCGACCGCGCCGCCGCACCACGATACATTGAGGCCCGCCTGTCGAAGTTTGCCCTCGATGCCGTCTTCAACCCTAAGACCACCGAATGGCAGTTGTCATACGATGGCCGCAACAAGGAGCCTATTACTTTGCCCGTAAAATTTCCGCTGCTATTGTCACAAGGCGCTGAAGGTATTGCCGTAGGTTTAGCTTCGAAGATTCTTCCACATAACTTCTGCGAGATTTGCGACGCCGCCATCAGCTACCTGCATGGTGAAGAGTTCCATCTCTATCCTGATTTCCAGACTGGCGGTTCCATTGACGTCAGTAAGTACAACGACGGCCAGCGCGGCGGCATACTGAAGGTGCGTGCGAAGATTGAAAAGCTTGACCAGAAGACACTCGTCATCCGTGACCTACCGTTCTCGAAAACTGTCGAAAGCCTTATCGAGAGCATCAAAAAGGCCATTGAGAAAGGAAAAATCAAAGCGCGCCGCGTCGACGACCTCACGTCGGCACAGGTGGAGATACAGGTGCATCTCATGCCCGGCATTTCAAGCGACAAGACCATCGACGCCCTCTATGCCTTCACCGACTGCGAAATCAACATCTCACCCAACTGCTGCGTCATCAAGGACCAGAAACCGCAATTCCTTACCATCAGCGACGTGCTGATTCACTCCGCAGAGCGTACCAAAGACCTGATACGCCAGGAGTTAGAAATTCGTAAGAACGAACTGTTGGAACAACTACATTTCCAGTCGTTGGAAAAAATCTTCATCGAGGAGCGCATCTACAAAGACCGAAAGTTTGAAGAGGCGCCCAACGTCGACAAGGTCTGCGAGCATATTGACGACCGTCTGACGCCCTACTACCCCACCTTAGTGCGTGAGGTGACGAAGGACGACATCCTGAAACTCCTCGAAATCAAGATGCAGCGCATCCTGAAATTCAATAAGGAGAAAGCCGACGAGCTGATGGCCCGTATCAAGGCCGAGATAGAAGGTATTGATCGCGACCTGGCCAACCTTACTGAAGTAACGGCCGGCTGGTTCCAGTTCCTCAAGGACAAATACGGCAAAGACCACCCGCGCCTCACCGAAATCAAGAACTTCGACACCATCGAAGCCACGAAGGTGGCCGAAGCCAACCAGAAGCTCTACGTCAACCGTCAGGAGGGATTCATCGGCACGGGTCTGAAGAAGGACGAGTTTGTGTGCAACTGTTCCGACATCGACGACATCATCATCTTCTACCGCGACGGCAAGTACAAAGTGGTACGTGTGGCCGAGAAGCTCTTCGTGGGAAAAAGCGTGTTGTGGCTCGGTGTGTTCAAGAAGAACGACAAACGCACCATCTACAATGTGGTCTACCGCGACGGCAAGAGCGGCCCGTGTTACATGAAGCGATTTAACATCACCGGCATCACACGCGACCGTGAAAACGATGTGACGCTGGGCACGCCAGGGTCGCGCATCATGTACTTCAGTGCCAATCCCAACGGCGAGGCTGAAATCATCAAGGTGGCGCTCGACGCCTCCGTACTCAACACCCATCCGAAGATGAAGCTGTTCCTGGAGCGCTCTTTCGCAACCATCGACATCAAGGGCCGCGCCTCGAAAGGCAACATCTTGACAAAGTTCCCCGTGCACCGCATCACGCTGAAGGCGCAGGGACGCAGCACGCTGGGCGGCCGCAAGGTGTGGTTCGACCCCGACATCAACCGCCTGAACTACGACGAGCACGGCACGCTGTTAGGCGAATTCTTCGACGACGACCAGATTCTCGTCATCCTTCCTAACGGCGAGTTCTACCTGACCAACTTTGACGCCAACAATCACTACGAGGACCAGCTCCTGCGCATTGAGAAATTCATTCCCGACAAGGTGTGGACTGCCGTCGTCATTGATGCCGACAACCAGGGCTACTTTTATCTGAAGCGCTTCCTCATGGAGGGACAGAAGCGCAAGCAGAGCTTCATAGGCGACAATCCGGCAACGCAGATGGTGCTGCTCAGCGACCAGGTCTACCCGCTCATCCGCGTCACTTATGGCGGCAAGGACGAGTTCCGCGGCTCTGAAGACATCGATGCCGAGCAGTTCATCGCCGTCAAAAGCTTCAGGGCTAAGGGCAAACGTATCTCCACCTACGAAATTGAGAGTATCAGCGAGCTGGAACCTGTGCGTTTCCCAGAAGAACCCGCCGAAGAAGAAATCCCTGAAGTCACAGAAGACCCAGAAACATCGGAAACACAAAAAACCTCAGAAGTCCCAGAGACCCCAGATTCCTCAGAGCCCCTCCAGCTGAGCCTTGACTTTTAGATGAGAAATACATTCTTTTACAAACGCAAAGCATGGATGATAAGAGCCGCCGTAGCACTTATCACATTTCACTTTTCACTCATTGCTTCACTGGCTCAGAGTTCCATGCAGATAGGCTTCGGTCCGACCGACATCCTCGACACCTACCTGTCGCAAGAGAAATTCAAGGGCGACGGCATGACTTTCCTCACATTGAACGAGCGCCGCGGCGTCAGGATTACAGAGCAACGGGACGGCGATGGTGAGCCTCTGATGATTCCAAGCCGCTGGTCCACCATCGTACAGAACCAAGTGCACTTGTCGCTGGCAGAAGACCGCGACGAGAACAAGTCGATGATGGAGGGAACCTACAACCTTTACGTGGGACGCTACCGCTCGCTCATCGGTGCTCCTTCGGAACAGTTTCACGTGCAGGCTGGCGCTTTGGCCAACGCCACTCTCGGTTTCCTCTACAACACACGCAACGGCAACAACCCTGCTCAGGCACGCATCGGCCTGCAGCTGATGCCGTCGGCCGTGGCCACCTGGAACTTCCGGCTCTTCAGGGGGAAGAGTTTAGACGGCTCCTTGTCAAAGACGCGCATTTACAGCGACACGGGCAAGGCCTCATTGCGCTACGAGCTCGACGTGCCGCTCGTCGGCGTGGCTTTCAGCCCCAACTACGGCCAGTCGTATTACGAAATCTTTGCCAAAGACAACTACGACCACAACGTCGTACCTACCACCTTCGTTTCAGCGCCCACCTTCCGTCAGCAGCTCACACTGAGCTGCCGCGTCAGCCGTCGCCTCATCCTACAGTTAGGCTATCTCGGCGACTACCAGCAGCTTCAGGTCAACAACCTGAAACAGCATGTCTACAGCAACAATGTCATGGTGGGATTCACCAAGACACTGTAGCCATTACTCATTGCAGGTCAGAAGACGAAGACATGTCCGAAGATGCCAACGGATATGACCTTCTCGTTGTCTAACCTGTTTTTTCCAATGCTGATCAGCACATAGTCGCTGACCTTCACCATACCCTTCACGCCCTCGTCAGTAAAAAGCTTCACAAGGGGCTTAGCAACCTCAGCCTCATCGGCCAAAGCAGAACTGATGGCTTCATAGTGGTCTTTTTCTTTCGGGCATGTCAGTGCCATAACCACGAGTACGGCCACAGTAATGCCCAGCGAAAACAGTTTTCTCATTGCTAATGTCTATTTAAGGTTTCCCAGAATATCACGTGTCAGCTCGCGGGTGACGGTGCGGGTGGCAGCGCTGGTGGCGTTCTTCACCACGCGCCCCGTAGTCGACGTGCGGCTCTTGGTCTTCTTACCTGTCACCTTGTCGCTCACCCATGTGCCGAGAATGGCGGCAATGGTGCCGGTGATGGCGGTGATGATGGCCTTCCACACCTTCGACAGGAAGCCCGGCTTCTTGCTCTTCGTCTCCTTGGCTGCTTTCTCAGCATCTTTCTGTGCAGCCTTCTCGGCAGCCTCAGCCTCTTCAGCGGCAGCGTTCTCCTCGTTCTCGCGCATCAGTATCTCGTAGGCACTCTCACGGTCCACCATCGTGTCATACTTGCCATAGATGCGGCTCGACTTGATGATGTCCAGGCGCTGTCCCTCGGTGATGGCGCCTATCTGGCTCAGCGGGAACAGAATCTTCGCACGCTGCACCATACTGGGAGCGCCCTTGGCATCGAGGAAGCTGACGAGCGCCTCGCCCGTCTCCAGCTGCATGATAGCCTCGTCGGTCTTGAAGTCGGGGTTGGCACGGAACGTGTCGGCAGCCGTCTTCACGGCCTTCTGGTCCTTCGGCGTATAGGCGCGCAGGGCATGCTGCACGCGGTTGCCCAGCTGGCCGAGTATGTTTTCGGGAATGTCGCTCGGGCTCTGGGTGATGAAGTAGATGCCCACGCCTTTCGAGCGTATGAGTCGGATGACCTGCTCAATCTTGTCGAGCAGCGCCTTTGAGGTGCCGTCGAAGAGCATGTGTGCCTCGTCGAAGAAGAACACCAGCTTCGGCAGGTCGAGGTCGCCCACCTCGGGCAGCTTCGAGTAGAGCTCGCTCATCAGCCACAGCAGGAACGTGGAGTAGAGCTTCGGCTGCATCATCAGCTTGTCGGCTGCCAGCACATTCATCACGCCCTTGCCCTGCTCGGTCTGCATCAGGTCGAAGATGTCGGTGGCAGGCTCGCCGAAGAACTTGTTGGCACCCTGATCCTCCAACTGCAGCAGCGCACGCTGGATGGCACCCACGGTCATGCTTGTCACCGTGCCGAACTTCTCACGTATCTCCTTCGAGCGGTCGGCCACGTAGGTCAGCATCGAGCGCAGGTCCTTCAGGTCGAGGATGAGCAGCCCGCGCTCGTCAGCCACGCGGAACACGATGTTCATCACGCCCTCCTGCGTCTCGTTCAGCTGCAACAGGCGCGACAGCAGCTGCGGTCCCATCTGACTGACGGTGGCACGCATGGGGTGTCCCTGCTCGCCGAAGACGTCGAAGAAACGCACGGGGCAGGCCTGGAACTCAGGATTCTCCAGTCCGAACTCCGGCAGGCGTTTCTCAATGAAGCCGCTCATCTTGCCCACCTGCGAGATGCCGCTGAGGTCGCCTTTCATGTCGGCCATGAAACAGGGCACGCCAGCCTGGCAGAACGATTCGGCCATCACCTGCAGGGTGACCGTCTTTCCCGTACCTGTGGCACCCGCTATCAATCCGTGGCGGTTAGCCATCTTTCCTATCACACTCAGTGCGCCGTCGGCGCAGTGGGCAATATATAGCCCGTGTTCCTTGTCGTACATACGCTATGATTTTGTTTTTCAAATATTTTATGCAAAGTTAACGAATCCAAATCAATTACAAGCAAAACACGACAATAATATAATAAAATTTAACCATACCCCAACCGTCGGTAAACACTTGTGATGCGCAAGACGCCCTTTTCACCGCTCCTTCACAGGCTGCCCCGCTCCAAAATGCAGGCAGCGCAAATTTCCCCGGTGCGTAAAAAAGCTGTTGGCGGAATCTTTGCGGATAAGCATTTGTTTTTCTCGCCTTCAGATGTAGCAAGCGAAGAGATGGTTATTGCCACGAAAAAAGTGTTCCAAAAATTTTTTCGCAATGAAACACTTTGTTTCAGCCGTTGAAACAAAGTGTTTTTACGGCCGAAACACTTTGTTTCAAGCACAGATACACTTTTGAAACTGCTGTACATCAGAAAAACAGGTACGCATATTTGCAAATCTCAGATTTATTTGTAACTTTGCAGCCACAAACTACACAAAAAGATATGGCAAACTTTATAGACAACAACCTACTGAAAGAGAAGGCCGCAGAGGGATACATGCCCTGCCTGAACAACAGCTGCGTGCTGAGAGAACGCTGTCTGCACTGGCTGGTGGGCTGCCATCTGCCTGAAAAGCTATTGGTGGTCAGCACCGTCAACCCTTCTCACCCCGACATTGCAAACGGCAAGTGCAGTCTCTACAAGGACGCCACGCCGCAACGGCTGCCTTTTGGCATGATGCACATTTTCGACAACATTCCCCACGCCAAGGCCGTTCCCATCAAGCGGCAACTCATCGGCCAAATGGGGCGCACCTTCTTCTATCGTCTTCGCAAGGGCACTCAACCCATTCCGCCCTACATTGAGCAAGACATTGCCGCCGCCTTCCGGCAGCACGGATGCCAAGAGCCCCCTCAGTACGACCGCTACGAAGAGGGCTATCTGTGGTAAGGCAATTCAACTTTCTCAAGTGGAGTAGTAAGAAGTAGTAAAAGGAAGTTACCATAACAAATGACCTATACTTCTAAGGCCGAAGGCCGATAAATTCTTCTAACTACCTCTAACTACCGAAGTTAAGCGAATGCGAAACTTAAATAAGGCAACAGGAACGATGAAGATTTCAAGACTGTTTGCAACCTGTGCACTCCTGCTCACAGCGCTGAGTGCCAGCGCCGCCGACTACGTCAACGGTCTGTGGGTATCGGCGGAACCCGGCTCCGACTTCGAGGAGGAGACCGTGTGGTATCAGCTTTCCAACTACAAGACTGGCGGCACCAAATTCTATATCAGTACGGGAGCCGCCTACACCGAGACGGACTACGTGCTGAAACTCAGCAACACGGTGGCCGATGTCACCGATGCGGGCCTTTGGTGTATTGTCAGCGACGGCAACGGCGCCTACCGCTTCTACAACAAGGCACTGGGTCCCGGCTACGTGCTCTCCACTGCCAACAGCAGTAAGGCGGCGATGGTGGCGGCGGCAGGAGCGAAGTCGACGTCGTTCACCTTCCAGCAGGGCAAGAACGGCGCCAGTGTGGCGGGATGGTTCATCAAGGACGGCACATCGGGCACCAATTACTGGAACCAGCAGGGCGGCTACCTCGCCCACTGGAACAGCAGCGGAGCATTGGGCGACAACAACTCGACCTTCATCTTCACACCGGCAGCCGACGTGCCGGTGTTGCCCTCCACCGAATACTACAAGGTGAACGGAGGCACGCGCCCGACGGACATCAGCACGCTGAGCCTGTGGTATGACTTCCCGTCGACACATTCCGGAGTCGAGAATCCGTGGATGGAGTATGGCCTGCCCATCGGCAATGGTCAGATAGGCGCCACGCTCATGGGAGGTGTGCGCCAGGACGAGATAGTGCTGAACGAGAAGACAATCTACAACGGTTCGCCTACCGACTGGGGCGAGCACGGCAAGTATGCCTGTCTGGGCAAGATATTGGTCGACGACCTCAGCGAAATGGCATCGGTGAAGGATGGCACGCAACCCATCAACAACTACGTGCGCTACCTCGATATAGAACAGGGCGTGGCGGGCGTCAACTTCAGCAATGCCGCAGGCACACGCTTCACGCGCCGCTACATAGTTTCCGCCCCCCACCGCGTGATGGCAGTCCACTATGTGGCTGAAGGCGGCGATGGTCTGCACCTGCGCTTCAGCTACGAGCCCGATGGCAGCATCGGAGCTTCATCCGTAACCTACAAGGAAGGCACGGGTACGTTTGGTGGAAAGCTGAAA
Organism: uncultured Prevotellaceae bacterium; assembly: GCA_902778535.1. Lineage (GTDB taxonomy): Bacteria > Bacteroidota > Bacteroidia > Bacteroidales > Bacteroidaceae > Prevotella. The sequence continues at coordinate 149,530 of CACYYG010000008.1, read as the reverse complement.
ACCGTCAGCTACAGCACCGAGATGCGCATTGTTGCTACAAACGGAACAGTCACCACCACTGCTCAGGGCATTGAAGTGAACGGCGCCACGAAGGCGACGCTCTTTATGACCGTCGCCACCAACTTCGACGACAGCACGTCTTCCTTTGTCAAGGGCACACGTGCGCAGGTGGCGGCTGCCAACAGCCAGCTGCTCGACGCGGCCTGCACCGACGGCTGGGAGAAAGTGTTCACGGCGCATGTGGCTCAGTTTTCCGGGCTCATGGGTTGCGTGAGCCTGCAGTTGGGCAACGCTGCCAGCACGCTGACAACCAAGGCGCTGGTGGATTATTATGCCACGGCAGCCAACCGCACGAAAGCCGACGGCTTGTTCCTGGAACAGCTTTATTTCCAGTACGGACGCTACCTGGAAATAAGCTGCAACAACGTGCTCATCAATGCTCCGGCCAACCTGCAGGGCATCTGGAACAACGATTCGAACACCAGCTTCTGGCACTGCGACATCCACACCGACGTCAATGTGCAGATGAACTACTGGCCTGCCGAAATCACTAACCTCAGCACGATGCACCTGCCCTTCCTGAACAACATCATCACCCTCGCAGCCGACAACTATAATTTCCACCGCGTGGCACAACGCTACAAGAGCGGTGTGCGCGGATGGATGGTGCCTACAGAGACCAACATCTTTGGCGGAACCTCACAGTGGATGTGGGACAAGATCAAGACGCTGGCAGCATGGAACTGCTCGCACCTGTGGCAGCATTACCGCTATACGCTCGACCGCGACTTCCTGCGCCGTGCCCTGCCCGCCATGCTCAAATCGGCCCAGTTTCTGAAAGACATCAGCACAAAGGCGCCCAATGGCACCTATTTCGTAGCCGACGAATATTCACCAGAGCACGGTCCTACCGGCCATTCCACTGCCTTCGCCCAGCAGAATACGGCCGAGGTGGTGCGCAGTGTCATTGAGGGAGCTGAGGCGCTGGGCGACGAATCACCGATAGCTGCCAGCGACCTGCAGGAGATGCGCGACTTCTGGGCGGTGCTCGACCGCGGTCTGCACACCGAGACTTACGGCGGCAAGACATGCCTGCGTGAGTGGGCCGACCTCTCGCTCAACTCACAGGGCGATGCCGCCAGCCACCGTCATCTGAGCCATCTCATGGCGCTCTACCCCTACGGCCAGGTGTCGGCCTTCGCCAGCGATGCCGAGGGTAAACGTCTCTATCAGGCAGCTGTCAACTCGCTGCTGGTGCGCAATGCCACCGATGTGACAGGCTGGTCGGGCGGATGGAAGGTGAACCTCTTTGCCCGTGCCCTCAAGGGCGATGAGGCACGCAAAGTCTTCGCACTCATGCTCAGGCACAGCCGCAGCTATGTCATCGCCATGTCGGGACAGGGAGGCTGCTACTATAACCTCTGGGATGCTCATTCGCCGTTCCAGATCGACGGCAACTTCGGCTACACCTCGGGCGTGGCAGAGATGCTCCTGCAGAGCTACGACGGCAACCTTCACCTGCTGCCCGCCATCCCGACGGCATGGAAGAGCGGAAGCATCAAGGGACTGAAAGCCGTCGGCGATTTCACCGTGGACCAGGAGTGGGCCGACAGGAATTTCGTCAGTGCACGCATCGTCAACAACCAAGGCCAGCCGCTCACCCTTACCGTAGGACTGCTTCCTGCAAATAAGACTATCGAGGCCACCGTCAACGGCAACAAGGTTGAAGCAACCACCAACAGCGACGGCAGTTTCACCATCCCCACCACTACTGCCGGCGACATTATCTGTCTGACGCCAGCACCGATACAGGATGCCATCACTCCCGCCACCACAGTCCCGATGTCTTCAGCCCACGGCTACAATCTGTGCGGTATTAAAGTTAACACGACTCAGCACAGCGGCATATACATCGTCAACGGCAAGAAGATTGCTGTTTACTAAGTTTCAGAGCTCACAACAAGTTACACTCAGAAGCACAAAGAAAAAACACTTTTTCCTTTGCGCTTCTCTTGTTTTTTCACAACTCTGCCATCTTCGACGGCGAACTTACTCCGTCTCGGCAAAAAAAGAAACAAATTTCTTTTGTTTTGCTCTCGACTTTTCGTAACTTTGCACCCAAATAGCAAATTGTAAATTGTCAAATAGTAAATAATAATGATGACTGCAAAAGAAATCCGCGACTCGTTCAAGAAGTATTTCGAGTCTAAGGAACATGCCATCGTGCCGTCGGCACCGATGGTGATTAAGGATGACCCGACGCTGATGTTCACCAACGCCGGTATGAACCAGTGGAAAGATATTATATTGGGCACACGCGACCCGGAGCCGCGCCGTCGAGCCGATACGCAGAAGTGTCTGCGCGTCTCGGGCAAGCACAACGACCTGGAAGAGGTGGGCCACGACACTTACCATCACACGATGTTCGAGATGCTGGGCAACTGGTCGTTTGGCGACTACTTCAAGGAAGGCGCCATCGACATGGCCTGGGAATATCTGGTCGACGTGCTGAAGCTGAACCCTGAGGACCTCTACGTCACCGTGTTCGAGGGTTCTCCCGAAGAAAATATCCCCCGCGACGACGAGGCCGCAAAGTATTGGGCCAAGCACGTGCCTGAGGACCATATCATCAACGGCAACAAGCACGACAACTTCTGGGAGATGGGCGACACAGGTCCCTGCGGTCCCTGCTCTGAGATTCACGTTGACAGCCGCACGCCCGAGCAGAAGGCTGCAAGCGGCAAGACCGGCCGCGAGCTGGTGAACAAGGACGACCCGCAGGTCATAGAGATTTGGAACCTCGTGTTCATGCAGTTCAACCGCAAGGCCGACGGCTCATTGGAGAAACTCTCGATGAACGTTATCGATACGGGCATGGGCTTTGAGCGTCTCGTCCGCATGTTGCAGGGCAAGCATTCTAATTACGACACCGACGTGTTCCAGCCCATCATCAAGAAAGAGGAAGAGATTACAGGGCTGAAATACGAAGCCCCCCTTTCGTCCCCCGAGGGGGACACAAATGCCCTAAAGAGTAATGAAGCCCCCTCGGGGGCCGTAGGGGGGGCTGGTGATGACATGGTTTCCATCGCCATGCGTGTCTGCGCCGACCATCTAAGGGCTGTCAGCTTCTCCATCGCCGACGGTCAGCTGCCAGGCAATGCCAAGGCCGGCTACGTCATCCGCAGAATTTTAAGAAGAGCAGTCCGCTATGCTTACACCTTCCTCGGCCAGAGAGAGGCTTTCCTCTATAAGCTCCTGCCTACGCTCGTCGAAGAAATGGGCGACGCCTTCCCCGAGCTGAAGGCTCAGCAGCAACTCATCGCACGCGTGATGAAAGAAGAGGAGGACGCCTTCCTGCGCACCCTCGACAAGGGCATCGCTCTGCTCGACAAGGCAATGGAGGAGATGAGAAGTAAAGGAGCAAAGGAGTTAAATGGAGAGCAGGCTTTCCGCATGTTCGACACTTACGGTTTCCCCCTCGACCTCACGGAACTTATCTGTCGCGAGAACGGCTTTACGGTGAACGAGGAGCAGTTCAACGTGGAGATGCAGAAGCAGAAGCAACGCGCCCGCAATGCCGCCGCCGTAGAAAACTCTGACTGGGAGGAGCTGCAGGCCGGCGAGCAGCAGTTCGTGGGCTACGACTACACGGAATACACCTGCCACATTCTGCGCTATCGCAAAGTCACCCAGAAGAAGAACACATTCTATGAGCTGGTGCTCGACTACACGCCGTTCTACGGCGAGATGGGCGGCCAGGTGGGCGACTGTGGTGTCCTTGCCGGCGAGAACGAGACGGTGGAAATCATCGACTCAAAGCGCGAGAACGGCCAGACCGTACACATCGTCAAGGAGCTGCCCAAAGATCCGACGGCTGAGTTCATGGCCTGCGTCGACACCGACAAGCGCGATGCCAGCGCTGCCAATCACACTGCCACACACCTCTTGGACTATGCCTTGAAGCAAGTGCTGGGCGACCACGTGGAGCAGAAGGGCTCCTTCGTCAGCCCCGAAGTGCTGCGCTTCGACTTCTCACACTTCGAGAAGGTCAGCGACGAGCAGCTGCGCGAGGTGGAGCGCATGGTGAATGACATGATTCGTCAGGACCTGCCACGCGACGAACACCGCGACATGCCCATGGACGAGGCCAAGAAGCTGGGCGCCATCGCCCTCTTCGGCGAGAAATACGGCGACAAGGTGCGCGTCATGCGCTTCGGCCCGTCATGCGAGCTCTGCGGCGGCATCCACACCACCAGCACCGGCCGCATCGGCTTCTTCAAGATTATCAGCGAGAGCAGCGTAGCTGCCGGCATACGCCGTATCGAGGCCCGCACAGGCAAGGAATGTGAAGAGTTGCTCTACAACATCGAGGACACGCTGAAGGCTATCAAGTCGTTCTTCAACAACGCCAAGGATCTGCAGGGTGTCATCCAGAAGTATATCGAGGAGCACGACCACATGAAGAAGGAGATAGAAAGCTTCCAGGCCCAGGCAGTGGAGCGCTATGCCAAGCAACTGGTGGAAAGGGGCCGCGAGGTAAACGGCGTGAAGGTGGTCAACACCGTCATGTCTTTGGAGCCTGCCGCTGCTAAGGATCTGGCCTTCAAGATCAAGGCAGCTGTCGGCGGCTCTATGCTCTGCGTGCTCGGAACGAGTTATCAGGACAAGCCGCAGCTCACCATCATGCTCAGCGAAGACCTCGTGGCCGAACACGGGCTGAACGCCGGACAGATAGTGCGCGAAGCCGCCAAGCTCATCCAGGGCGGCGGAGGAGGACAGCCGCACTTCGCTCAGGCTGGCGGCAAGAACGCCGACGGACTCAGTGCTGCCGTCGACAAAGCCATTGAGATTGCCCTTAAGAGTATTTAGAATTGAAAAAAATTTTCTATATCGCCTGCCTGTTGACGTTCTGCCTGACAGCCTGCGTTGACGAAGAGGAGTTGCCCGACACACCGACGGGCAACTTCGAGGCGTTGTGGAAGATCATCGACGAGCACTACTGCTTCCTCGACTACAAACAGCACGAATACGGCCTCGACTGGAACGCTGTGCGCAGCAAGTATGAGGCGCGCATCGACGACAACATGACCTCGATGCAGCTCTTTGAGGTGCTGACACAGATGCTGGGCGAACTGCGCGACGGTCATGTCAACCTGACGGCAGCCCACGACTATGGACGCTATTGGGCTTGGCAGGAGAATTATCCCAAGAACTTCAACGACTCGCTCTACCGCCTCTATATGGGTACCGACTACAAAATTGCAGCAGGCCTGAGCTACCGCATCCTCGACGACAACATCGGCTACATACGCTACGAAAGTTTTTCCGATGCCTTTGGCGAAGGCAACCTTGACGAGGTACTGACATACCTGATGCCTTGTCAGGGACTCATCATCGACATCCGCAACAACGGTGGCGGCGACCTGACCAACGCAGAAAAGCTGGCGGCACGCTTCTGCCATCAGAAAACGCTCGTGGGCTACATGCAGCACAAGACGGGAAAAGGGCACAGCGACTTCTCGCAGATGGAGGCGCATTACTTAGAGCCTTCGAGCAACATCCGCTGGCACAAGCCCGTGGCCGTGCTGACCAACCGCGGTGTTTATTCGGCAGCCAACGAGTTCACGATGTACATGAAGGAACTGCCTTTAGCAAAGATCGTAGGCGACCACACTGGCGGCGGTGCCGGAATGCCCTTCAACTCGTCGCTGCCTAACGGCTGGAACGTGCGTTTTTCGGCCGTGCCCACCTACGATGCACAGCGTCACTCCACCGAGTTCGGCATCGAACCCGACTACCAGATGGAGCTGAGCGAAGAAGACTTCCGCAAAGGACGCGACAGCATCATCGAGTTCGCCCGCCAGCTATTGACAACCAATTAATTGACTATCGGTTTTTTTATTTATCAACTTAATAAACATTTATGATTATGAAGAAGATTTTGTTAAGCCTTTTCACGGTGCTCTTCGCAGCACCCTCGTTTGCGCAGTACAGCAGCGGCGGTTTCTCACTTGACCAGAGCACCATTTATTACGGCATCCGTCTCGGTATGAACATTGCCAATCTCTCGGGCGATGCTCCCGACCTTGGATCAAAGGTTGGTTTGAACCTGGGCGGCACCGTCGGTCTCCGTCTGTCAGATACCACACCCGTCTTCCTTGAGAGCGGACTCTACTTCACCAGCTTCGGTGCCAGCAAGGACAAGAACAGCATCACGCTGAACTATCTGGAGCTTCCCATCCTCATCAAGTATGGCGTTCAGGTAAACGACGACATCGCATTGCTGCCTTTCATCGGTCCTACGTTCCGTTATGGTATTTTCGGCGGTGACTGGAAAACCAGCGGCGAAGGCAAGACCAGTTCTTTTGGCGACAACAAGTTCAAGCGTGCCGACATGGGCATCAAGCTTGGTTGCGGCGCTGAGTACAACAAGTTGTATCTGGAACTTGGCTATCAGTTCGGCATCTCCAACATCGCCGACTGGGAGCTGGAAAACCACGACGATGCCTCAGCCCACAACGGCGCCCTCTTCCTGAATCTCGGTGTCAACTTCTAAACAGCTATGACCTCGTTTACAAGTAAGAAAATCCTCTTGCCGCTTATTGTGGCAGGAGGATTTATGTTTTGTGCATGCAACAGCAAACAAGTGAAAGAGGCTGCCGAATCTTTTGCACAGGGCTTTGCCGACGGTAATGCCGACAGCGATGAAGACAGCACTGGCAAGACAACAGCTACTGAATGGAGCGTCGACGGCAACACGCTGACATACGGCCGCCATACCTACACCATGCAGGGCGACTTCAACAAGGAATACGTCAGCGGCGGCAAGGCGAAGGTTACCTTTACCAATGTACCCTCCGACTATGACGAGTTCCGCACCGTCTATGAGAACCTGTTAGGCAAGACCAGCTACGGTGTCAGTGCCATGTTGCCGATGGCTTTCGAGCTATGGGGACGCAATCATGCTACCGGCGAACAGTGTCTGAAGCTCATCACCGGCGGTACATGCTACAACGAAATCATGCGCCAGTTGCCCGACCACATGGTGGCCAACGAGCATGCCCCCGCCGGCGACGGCTACGCACAGCGCTGTCTCCCCGCCGCCGTCTTGGAAGGTGCCAACAAGGAAAACGGCTACAACCCTACTGAGCCGTACACCGTAAACATTGCCATCGGTCTGCCAGACACATGGGGTGAAGACAGCGAGATGCTGCAAGCCTACTGCTACAAGATGAACATCATCAGCGGCAACGCATGGAACACAACGCTGCGCCCTGTCACCGTCATGCTGCCCTGGCGCGGCGAACAGCTCTACAAGGTCAACAACTGTTCGTCACTCTATGTCAACATCTTTGTCCCCCGTCAGGACTGGAACGGACTGAAGTAACAGAAGAATGAGAAAAATCTTTTCCTGTATCATTGCAACGCTGCTGGCTCAGGGCTTGTTGGCCCAGCCTGCAGCGTTGCTCGTTAAGGAGCTGCACCTGCAGAACGGCATGACGGTGTGGCTGAACGAAGACCACTCGCAGCCGAAAATCTATGGCGCTGTGGTAGTGCGTGCCGGTGGCAAGGACTGTCCCGATACGGGCATCGCACATTACTTCGAGCACATCATGTTCAAGGGCACCGACCGCATCGGCACCGTCGACTATGAGGCCGAGCGCCCTTGGCTCGACAGCATTTCTGCACAATATGACCTGCTCAGCCGCACTACCGACGAAGCACAGCGCACACAGATTCAGCAGCACATCAACGCGCTGAGCCTCAAGGCCGGTGAGTATGCCATTCCCAACGAGTTCAACCGTCTCATCTCGAAATATGGCGGCACTGGCCTCAACGCCGGCACGAGCGCCGACATGACCATGTACTACAACACCTTCCTGCCACAGTACATCGAGCAGTGGTGTTGGCTGAACAGCGAGCGCATCATCCGTCCTGTGTTCCGAGGCTTTCAGTCAGAGCTGGAGACAGTCTACGAAGAGAAGAACCGCGCCGCCGACGGGCTGAACGCTGCCTACGATGCCGTGATGCGCGCCGTCTTCAAGGACCAGCCCTACGCCTTCCCCGTCCTCGGTTCGACGGAGAACCTGAAGAACCCGCGGCTGTCAGACATGGAGGCGTTCTTCAAGAAATACTATGTGGCGCCAAACATGTGCCTCATCCTCTCAGGCGACCTGCCGTCCTACTCGCTCACGCCATTGTTGGAGCAGACCTTCGGACGCATCGCTACCGGCACCGTGCCACAGCGGCAGCCCTCCCCCATTCCACCCTTCCAGAAAGGCGAACAGGCTGACATCCGCCTGCCCATTCCCATCATCAAGGCCGAGGCACTGGTCTATGCCGCACCCACTACTTTTGAGAAAGACGCCATGGCACTGCAGCTGGCCAACCGCCTGCTCTCTGACGAGGAAGCAGGATTCCTCGACTCGCTGACCAACGAACACCGCGTAATGTTTGCCGGAGCCATGCACGCTTCGATGAACGATGCCGGTGCCACCGCCCTCTTTGTCGTGCCAAAGATTCCCTTCGGCAGCTTGAAGAAGGCCGAGGCACTCTGCCTCTCGCAGCTCAACAGACTGATGGAGGGTGACTTCAGCGATGAACAGCTGGAGACACAACGCCGCAACCTGCTGATGGAGATGGAACAGCGCTTAGAAACCATAGAGAACCGCGCCGAGCTGATGGTTGACGTCTTTTCGCAGGGACACTCATGGCAGGAATACCTCGACCTCATCGAGCGCCTGCGGCACGTCACAAAAAGCGACGTGATGAACGCCGCCCGCAAATACTATGGCGCCGAGCGCCTGACACTGCGGAAGAAATACGGTACGGAAAAGAAGGAGACGCTGAGCCAGCCCGGCTACACGCCCGTACAGCCGAAGAACGCCGGGGCGAAGTCACCCTTCGCCCAGTGGCTCGACTCACTGCCCATTGCCGACCTGCCCATCCGCACCGTCGACTTCGACAACGACGTGCAGCGTACGATACTGAGCGACCACGTTGCGCTCTATTCCGCCAAGAATCCTGTCAACGACATTTTCTCGTTCTCCCTCGTCTACCACAATGGCACCAGGAACACACCGATGCTCACCCAACTGGCCGAATACTTAGGCACCGTGGGCACCGACTCGCTGACGAAACAACAGCTGGCCACGGCCTGGCAGCATCTGGGAGTGACGATGAGCTGTGAGACCGACGACAGCCGTTTCATCGTCACAATGATGGGACCCGACGACCAACTGGAGCCTGCCCTACGCCTGCTCAGCCACTTCCTTGGTCATGCCGACGCCGACGACAAGGCACTGAAAACGCTGAAACAAGAGGCGACGGTCACCGACAAGGCCTTCGGCAAGCAGAAAGACGACGTGCTGCTGCCTCTCATCCGCTACGCCTGTTTGGGACAGCAAAGCGAGTACCTGCAACAGCTCTCGCTTGCAGAGGTGAAGGCCCTGACCTGCGACGAGCTGCTCGCTCAGTTCCGCGACGTGCAGCAATATGACTGCGACCTCATCTACGTAGGCCGCCGTCCCGTCCTGTCTGTTGCGTTATTATCGCAACAACACCTCCCCTTGGCCCAATGCCAGAAGCCACGTCGCGACATTCATCTCATGCTTCTCCCTCCCTCCACCCAACACCCGTCACTCTCCACCATTTACTTCTACCACGTCCCCAAGTCGCGCCAGAACTACGTCTGCACCTATGAGCAGCTGCCGGCTCTCACCGACAGCATCGAGCGCACTGCCGCCGAGCTATGGGCACGCTACATGGGCGGCGGCATGTCGAGTCTGCTGTTCCAGAACATCCGTGAGTTCCGCTCACTAGCCTACAGCACACAGGGCGCGCTCTTCGAGCCTAACTACGCCCGCCACGCCGACGACCCCGCTGCCTTCGTCACCATCACGGGCACACAGGCCGACAAGACGCTGCAGGTGTTCGACGCCGTCGACTCGCTGCTCACTCAGCCCCTGCCCCTCGACAGCGGCAACGAGAATCTCGAGGCAGCACGCCAGGAGATGCAGAGCCGCATACAGAACGGTTTCCCATCGTTCCGCGAGATGAGCTACTACGTGGCCAGCCGCACGATGCAAGGCTATGCCGACGACCCCAACCGCCAGAAGGCCGCCCTGCTGCCACGCGTCACGCAGGCCGACGTGCAGCGCTACCATGAGCAGCACGTAGCCGGCAACCGCCGCGTCTGGCTCGTCATCGGCGACCGCAAATTCACCGACATGCAAGCGCTGCAGCGCTACGGGCAAGTCGTTGAGCTGAAAAAGGAGGACATCTACAAATAAGGGGAATTACCCTGACAAAACCCAATGCATCAAAAAAACAGTAACCACGTGGGTTACTAACAGTAACCACCGTGGTTACTGACAGTAACCCACGTGGTTACTGTTTTTACATTTACCGTTATTCAGGCAGCCTTCAATGCCTCTTGCCTAAGCCTCAGCTGCGGAAAGGAGAATCTCACTGAGCGTGGGATGGATGTGAACGATGTCGCGCAACTGCTCCACGGTGGTATCACGACACATCAGAGCGCTCACCTCCTGCACGATGTCGGAAGCATGGGCGCCATAGGCATGACAGCCAAGGATGCGGCCGTCGGTCTGTGAAGCGAAGAGCTTCAGCATGCCCTCGCTTTCGTTCATGGCCAGAGCCTTGCCGTTGGCGCGCCAGAAGGCTTTCTTGCACGTATATGCTGTTCCTTGTTCCTTCAACTGGTCCTCCGTCGGCCCCACGCAGGCAGCTTCCGGCACTGTAAAGATGGCGGCAGGCATGATGTCGAAACGGATGCCGTCGGCCACACCAAGGATATGATTGACAGCACGCACGGCCTGCATCTCGGCAGCATGGGCCAGCATCTGACGGCCGTTGACGTCGCCGATGGCATAGATGCCCTTCACCGTCGTCTCGAAGTGCTCGTCGGTGGTGATTCCCTTGCGCTCGTCAAATTCAAAGCCGGCGTTGGCAAAGTCGGCCAGCACGCGCGGCTTGCGGCCCGTGGCCATCAGGATGATGTCGGCATCGATGTCGGCCAGGTTTTGCACGGCGGTCTTCATCTTGAAGGCGATGCCCTGCTTCTCCAGGTATTTGCGCAGTCGCTTGGCAATGTCGCCGTCGAGGGCGGGCAGACACTCCTTCAGGTATTCAATAACGGTGACCTCAGCGCCGAAGCGGCGGAACACCGAGGCGAACTCCATGCCGATGACGCCGGCACCGATGATGCAGAGACGCTTGGGCAGCGTTTCCAACTGCAACAGGCCGGTGGAGTCGACCACACGCGGGTCGTCAAGGCCTGCAACAGGTATCAGCTTCGTCTCCGAGCCGGTGGCGATGATGATGTGCGGGGCTGTGTAGTCGCCCACTGTGTACACATCGACAAAGGCCGCCTTCTCTCTTACCAATGTAATGTTGGGATGCGAGAGGAGGGTCTCTACCCCACTGCGAAGCTGCGGCACCACCTGGGCCATACGCTCACGAGCCTCCTCAAAGGTAGCACTGTGGACGTATGTCTTCGTTGGAATACAGCCCACATTAAGGCATGTGCCGCCAACATTCTCAGCCTCGAAAATGACAACCTTCAGGCCTTTCTTTGCGGCATATTCAGCAGCGCGGTAGCCACCAGGCCCCGCGCCAATGATGATAAGGTCAGTTGTTGTCATTGACCATCTGTTTATAAGTGGTGATGGGATGCTTGGCTGCCAGCACGTCGTCAACACGGCCAATAGGCGTATTGTGCGGAGCCGCCTTTACCTCGTCGGGATTCTCCTTGGCCTCGAGCGCAATCTGACGCATCACTGCAATGAAGCCGTCAATGGTCTCTTTCGACTCGTTCTCCGTCGGCTCAATCATCAGGCTCTCGTGGAAGAGCAGCGGGAAGTAGATGGTGGGTGCGTGGTAGCCGTAGTCGAGCAGGCGCTTGGCCACGTCCATCGTCGTGACGCCGGTGCTCTTGTCCTTCAGGCCGTCGAACACGAACTCGTGCTTACACAGGCCGTCGATGGGCAGCTCGTAGACATCCTTCAGGCTCTCCTTGATGTAGTTGGCATTGAGCGTGGCCAGCGGGCCCACCTCTTTGATGTGCTCGCGACCTAAAGAAAGAATGTACGCGTAGGCGCGCATGGCCACGGAGAAGTTGCCGTGATAGGGCGAGACCTCGGGAAAGAAATCCTCCAAGCCCTTGCGCACACCGACAGGACCGGCACCAGGGCCGCCGCCGCCGTGAGGTGTGGAGAAAGTCTTGTGCAGGTTGATGTGCATCACGTCGAAGCCCATGTCGCCCGGACGGGCTGCGCCAAGCATAGGATTGAGGTTGGCGCCGTCGTAGTACATCAGGCCACCGGCTTCATGTATGAGCTTCTCAATGGCAGGAATCTGCTTCTCGAACAGACCCAGCGTGTTGGGGTTGGTCATCATCATAGCGGCGATTTCAGGACCATGCTGTGCCAATAGTTCCTTCAGTGCCTCAACATCGACGGTGCCATCGCTGAGCGACTTCACCTCGACAATGTCCAGGCCGCAGACGGCGGCGCTGGCAGGGTTGGTGCCGTGGGCCGAGTCGGGCACGATGACGAGGCGGCGCTGATTGTCGCCGCGGCTCTCGTGATAGCGCTTGATGACCATCAGACCCGTCAGCTCACCGTGGGCACCGGCAAAGGGTTTCAGCGTGAAGGCATGCAAGCCCGTCAGCTCGCACAGGGCACGGCAGAGCAGCGTGCAGACAGCCTCAGCACCACGCACAGTCTCGGCCGGCTGCAAGGGATGCAAGCCCGAGAACTGTGGCAGCGCGGCCACTTCCTCGTTGATTTTCGGGTTGTATTTCATCGTGCAGGAGCCAAGCGGGTAGAAGCCGTTGTCTACGCCAAAGTTATTGGCCGACAGGTTCGTGTAATGGCGGACGACCGTCATCTCATCGCACTCAGGCAGCGCTGCATCATCATTGCGGCGCATGGAAGCGGGAATCTCATAATTGCCAAAGCGGTTCTTCGGCAGCGAGTAGCCCTTGCGGCCCTCTTGAGAGAGCTCAAATATCAGGTTTCCGTATAACTTATTGTTCATACCAGTTCGATTAGTTTGTCAATCTCTTCCTTGGTGCGCTTTTCGGTGACAGCAAACATCAGCTGACCGTCGGCTATCTTCACGCCAGCAAAGAAGCCGTTGTCAACAAGACGCTTTTGCAGGACATCGACGTCGCCGTCGTAGCTGACGACGAACTCATTAAAGAAAGGCTTTTCGTAGGTGAGCTTAAATCGGCCCGTTGCGCACAGTTTTTCACACAAGTAGTGTGCACCGGCATAACTCAGCTCGGCTGCTTCCTTCAGTCCCTGCTTGCCCATCAGCGAGCAGTACATCGTTACGAAGAGCGCCATCAGACTCTGGTTCGAGCAGATGTTCGACGTGGCCTTCTGCCTGCGGATATGCTGTTCACGAGCCTGCAGCGTCAGGACGAAGGCACGCTGGCCGCGGTTGTCGACGGTCTTGCCCACGATGCGGCCCGGCATCTTGCGAATAAGTTTCTCCGTGCAGCACATATAGCCCACGTAGGGTCCGCCCCACTGCATGGGGATGCCCAATGACTGGCCGTCGCCAACGGCAATGTCGGCGCCCCACTCGCCGGGTGTCTTCAGCACGGCAAGATCGGCGATGATGCTATTCATCACGAAGAGTGCCTTGGCATCGTGGCACAGGTCGGCAAAGCCGCTGTAATCCTCGACGATGCCGTAGAAATTGGGCTGCTGCACCATGACGCCAGCCACGCCGCCCTGCGCCAGCAGTGTCTCAAGGCTTTCCTTTGAGGTGACGCCGTTTTCGGCAGGAATCATCTCCATCGAGATGCCGTGGAAGTGGGCGTAGGTTTTCATCACGGCAACGGTCTTCGGGTCGACAGTCTCAGAGACGAGAAAGCGGTTCTGCTTCTTGCCTGCTGCCACAGCCATCATCATCGCCTCGGCCGAGGCGGTGCTGCCGTCGTACATCGAGGCATTGCTGATGTCCATCCCCGTCAGCTCGGCCATCATCGACTGAAACTCGAAGATGTAGTGCAGCGTGCCCTGCGAAATCTCCGCCTGATAGGGCGTATAGCTGGTGAGGAACTCCGAGCGGCTGAGCAGCTGCGGAATGACGCTGGGCGTGTAGTGGTCGTAGACACCTGCGCCGGCAAAGCATACGAGCGTCTTGTTCTGCGCGCCTAACTGCTCGAAGAGTTGCCGCACCTCTATCTCGCTCATCGCCTCGGGCAGCTGGTAATCTCCGCGGAAGCGTATCTGCTCTGGCACTTCAGCGTACAATTCATCCAGGCTCTTGACGCCAATGACTTCCATCATCGATGCCAAGTCCTTTTCGGTATGTGGGAAATACTTATACATGTTATTTTGCGCAAAATTCCTCGTAGGCCTTGGCGTCCATGAGGGCGTCAAGCTCGCTCTTGTCACTGAGCTCCACCTTGATAATCCAGTTCTCGTAGGCATCCTGATTGAGCAATTCGGGCTGATCGTCAAGTGCTTCGTTCACCTCAACGATAGTGCCGCTGACGGGAGCGATGATGTCGCTGGCAGCCTTGACACTCTCAACGGCGCCAAACTCTTCGCCAGCCGTTACTTCGTCGTCCACTTCGGGCAGGTCAACATAGACCACGTTGCCCAGAGCGTGCTGAGCATAGTCGGTGATACCGATATAGGCGACATCGCCCTCTACCTTCACAAATTCGTGTGACTCGCTGTAATAGAGTCCTTCAATTACTTTTGCCATAATTCTTGTTATTATTTTTTGTAATTCTTACTATAAAATTGTTTCTTCACCACAGTGCCGGGGAACACCTTTTTGCGAATCTGCACCTGCACCTCTGTGCCTAACTTTGCATAGGTTGCGTCAACGAGCGCCATACAGACACTCTTGTCCGACGAGATGGTGTGGTAGCCCGTAGTCACTTCGCCGATAGGTTCGCCCTCAGCACTGAGCACGGTGTAGCCGTGACGGGGAATGGCCTTGTCGTGCAGTTCTATGCCGACGATTCTCTTGCTGGCGCCCTCTGTCTTCTGCTTCAGCAGGGCTTCCTTGCCTACGAATTCATCCTTGTCGAACTTCACGAACATGCCAAGACCAGCCATGATGGGCGTGATGTCCTGACTGAGCTCGTCGCCGTAGAGCGGCAGGCCCACCTCGAAGCGCAGCGTGTCGCGGCAGCCCAGGCCACAGGGCTTGCAACGTCCGCTGGCCAGCAGTTTGTCCCAGCACTCATTGATGTATTCGGGCGTGGCGTAGATTTCAAAGCCGTCCTCACCAGTATAGCCAGTGCGTGAGATGATGAAAGGAGTAGCCCCCCCTACGGCCCCCGAGGGGGCTTCATTACCTTGGATGCAGACATTTGTGTCCCCCTCGGGGGACGACAGGGGGGCTGCTGTGTAGAACACAAGCTCTTTGCACTCAAGGCCCAGCACTTCCTCAACAACTTGTTCGGCCTGCGGACCCTGCACGGCTATCTGGCCGTAGTCGTCGCTGCGGTTCTGCAGGTCAATGTCGAAGCCCTTGGCCTGCTCTTGCATCCAAGCCCAGTCCTTGTCGATGTTAGCAGCATTGATAACGAGGAAGAAGTCGCCCTCATCCATCTTGTAGACGAGCAGGTCGTCGACGGTGCCGCCGTCTTCATAGCACATCATGCCATAGTAGATTTTTCCCTTGGGAGCATTCTTCACGTCATTGGTGAAGATGTGCTGCACGTAGCGCTCTGCGTCCTTGCCACGGACAGTAACCTCGCCCATGTGCGAGACGTCGAAGACACCGCAGGCCGTGCGCACTGCCTGGTGCTCGTCGGTGATGTTGGTGTACTGAATAGGCATGTCAAAGCCTGCAAAGGGCGACATCAGCGCGCCCAAGGCCACATGTTTGTCATAAAGACAGGTCTTTTTCATTTACGATTTACTATTTAAGGTTACATTTTCTGTATAAATTCACTGCGAAGATAATCCTGCTCCAGCCGTTCGATGGCGCTGACATCGGTCTCCGTGAGCAGCAACTCACCGTTGCAGAGCGTCTGGCGGATGAAAGCCTTCAGTTCGTCAATGCCCATGCTGATATAGTCCTTCAGGAACGTGATGCGCTGGCGCACGCTCTCGATGCCCTTGGCCTGCAGCTTTTCTGCCGGCGGTGTAATGGCGCTGAGCATGTGCTGCATATTCGTGTCGTAGAGCAGCGTGGAGTGCACGATGCTGCGCCCGGGCAGATGGTAGAACGCGGTGCCGCTCACCTTATGGCCATCTATCAGCACATCGTTATGCTCCGTTCCCACGGCCTCGAGACCTAAGCGTCGTAACACCAGCAACAGCATACCGATGAAGCGGTTAAACGTGTAGGGCACGTCCTCGCTATGCGTGACAAAGCTCAGCATGATATTGCCCTCATCGGCGTAGACACAGCCGCCGCCGCTCTTTCTGCGGTACATCTCGATGCCTTGCTCGCGGCAGTAGTCGATGTTCACCTCGTTCTGCATCACCTGATTGCGGCCGAAGATGACGGTGGGTCTCACCTGCCACAGGAAGAAACAGTCGGGTTCGTCAATATAGCGCGCCACATATTCTTCCATAGCCAGGTAGAACGAAAGACGTCGCACACCGTTTGTCAGTCCCGTTGAGGACTGGCAGACGGTGTGCGAACTAACCGGCAGGGCGACGTACTTCATTCTGTCTGCAAATTTATGAATAAAATATGTAACCACCAAAGGATTTACGAAAAAGATGTACACGAAAAAATCTATCGATAGTTTTTTTCAAAAGTCAATGGTTTTTTAAAAAATCTATCGATAGTTTTTTTAAAAAGGTTTTGGGAAACCGGAAAAACTTCTTAAATTTGCACAAAATTATAGATAAGACTATGAAAAAGAGCATGATAATGATGGCGACCCTTGCCGCCATGATGGCAGTGGTAAGTGCCAAGGCTGACGACGGGCTCACCGACGTGACAGCCCAATTTGTGACCAACGCCTCGTTTGAAGCCGACGACATATCGGCACTGTCGCCGGTAAACAACCAAGCCGACGGACTGCGCGGCTACACAGTGACAGCGCCCTCAGGGTGGACAGTAACTAACGATGCCAATGCCGTGAGCCTCATCGTCACGGCCGACTGCTACACCGACAACAACTTCGGAAAGGTGACCACCCTGGCCGACGGAAAGCAGGCCTACTATCTGCGCATGGGATGGAACACCGGCATTACTTCCCTACGCCAGACCGTCAAGTCGCTGCCCAAGGGCAAATATATGCTGCAAGTCGGCGTGCGCTCAGCCTACGCCAACCAGGCCACTTCGCGGTTTGAGCTGACAGCAAGCAACGACGGTAAGGCACTGTCGTTTACACAAGGCACACAAGGGTGCTTCACCTCGATGAAATGGAATGACGAGACACTCTATTTCGAACAGAAGGCTGATGGCAATGCCACCATCACCATCGATGTCGTCTGGCAGTCGGGCGGCTCATGCGTCATGTTTGACAACGTGCGCCTCTTCCTGCTTAGCGACGACTACACCGTCCCCGACGACCCTGACATCCCCTCTAACGAAACAGCGCTTGCCGATTTCGTCGGCGAGAACGACATGAAGGGCGACCTGCTGCAGATGCTGGCCGACTTCGCCACCTACATGAAGAACGACTTCCAGGACTGTCAGTGGCCCAACAGCATCGACGAGGCGTGCGGCTGCTTCCGTGGTGAAAACACGATGGCCAACGACGAGCGCGGCGTACGGCCCAATGCCGACCTGTCGATGGTCTGCGCCTTCCTCGTGAAATATGGCAAAGGCAAAGTGACGCTGCCCGACGGCGTCAGCTGGGACGACCTGGAGCAGATGGCCATGAAGAGCCTCATCTTTGCCTACAGCACACACAAGGCCAACAAGCTGAAGGTGTGCTCCGGCGGCAACTACTGGGGCTCCACCTCTACCAGCGACTATGTGTGGGAGAGTTCACTATGGGCCATGAGCGTGGCCTACAGTGCCTTCTTCCAGTGGGACAAGCTCACCGACGCGCAGAAAAACTACATCTACCAGTTGCTGAAGGCTGAGTGCAACTATGAACTGGGCCGCGGCATCCCCACCGGCTATGCCGGCGACACCAAGGCCGAGGAAAACGGTTGGGAGGCCGACATTCTGGCCGCCACGCTCGGTCTCTTCCCCGACGATGCGCTGGCACCTCGATGGTTTGAGCGCCTGCGTGAGTTCGCCATCAACTGCTACTCGCACAAGGACGATGCACAGGACAACACCGTCATCGACCCCGACTACAACCAGAAGCGGGTGAGAGACCTCTATAAGGGCCGCAACCTCTACGATGACTATACGCTGCAGAACCACAACTACTTCCACACCAGCTATCAGAACGTGGTCATACAGGAACTGGGCGAGGCAGCACTGGCCCTGAAGCTTTTCCAGCAGGGACTTTACGGCACGGAGAAATGGAAGACCAACGCCCTGATGCACAACAACGACAAGGTGATGCAGGAGGTGCTCTACTGGCTGGCGCTGGCCGACGGCGAGCTGGCCATGCCCAACGGCAACGACTGGAGTCTGTTCCTCTACGACCAGATTACCTCCTACTCTACCAACGCCTGCTTCCTTCGCGACCCGCACGCGCTGATGCTCGAGAACCTGGCCTACAAGATGATCAAAGCACGCCAGAGCACCACGGCCGACGGCTCGTGGCTGCTGCGCGCCGACGTAGGAGCACGCCGCATGGGCGTAGAAGCCCACCGCGTGATGATGACGTGGCTGATGCACGACATGCTCTCGACAGCCGACCTGACGCCCACCACCTGGGCAGACTTCAACAGCCAATACCAGCAAGCGAAGGTCTTCAAAACGCAAAACATTGTACGTGCCTCTACCGACAGCCGCTTCACCTGCTTCTCCTGGAGCAACGGTCTGAAGAGCTACACAGGCTACATCGCGCCACACACTGCCTCACAGTTGCCATCGCTCACAGCTCACAGTTCTAACCTTATCGTACCCTATCGCGCCAACAACACCGGCAACTTCCTCGGATGGTATGAGGTGCAGGGCAAGGGAACCAACGCCACACCCGTTGTCAGCGGCATCTACGACCTGCGCGGCAACAGCTACGTGATGAACGGCGAGCTCAATACCAACGACGCTGCGCTGAACCACCGCTTCGCCATCTATTCTACGCCGGGCAATGCCGTCATCTATCTCGACTATGTGCGTGCCAAACAGAACGTCACTATCAACAAGGAAAAAGGCGGACTGATGGCCATCAGCGTCGACGAACTGACAAAGACGCAGCGAACACTCTATACGCCCGACGGCAACAAGAAACTTGACGGAACGGCCTTCACCACTTGGAATGGGCCGTGGATGAACATCGACAACACCCTGGGCATCACGACCTTCAGCGACACCAACTACTTCAAGGAAATGGCATTCGGTGAACGCGCCAACAACAACTCGGTGATGACCGCCAAGCTCTATGCACTCTACAACGACACCAAACGTTCCCACAAACAGAATGACATAGTCGACAGGCGGGCGATGGCCTACTACAGCAACACCACAGCCGATGCCACAAAGACACTCTTTGCCGAAGGCATGCAACTTGTCACGCCCGAAGGCTGGAACGGAGCCTTGGTCTGCGACCCCGACAGCACACGCTACATGCTGCTGAGCAACTTTGCCGGCAAGAAGGAATGTACGCTGTCAGGCATCTATACCCACTACGGCAAACCTGTCTTCACAGTCCGTACCAGTATTGAAACCTCAGGCTCCACAGCCACCTTCACTGCTGAAGAGAACCACTCTGTGGTGAACACACTGAAGTTCTTCATCAATGGCACGGGAATGGAAGCCATCCAGGAGCAGGGCGACTCCACGGTCATCTATCTGCTCAATCTGATAAAAGGCAACAACAAGCTCACTGTTACCGCCTTCGACAAAGGCAAGGTCCTGACAAAGGACATCAAGCTGAGCACCACGGTGCTGAAAGTATCCATCCGCGACGGCGAGCTGATGGTGGAAGATGCCGATGCCTTCCCTGACGACAAGGACTTCAGCTCCATTTTCTCCCCTTCCACCCTCCGTCCTCAATCTTCAACCCACCACTACTACGACCTGCAGGGCCGCCTCATCGCCACCTGTACCGACGATACGCAAAACCCCTTAAGAGAACTCCCAAGGGGCATCTATGTAAAGGACAATAAGAAGTTCTGTCGGCCGTAGAGGCTGCCTTGCAGCCGCGGCTTCCGCTATGTGCGCTATGTGGGTCCCAACGGCAGCCATTGCAACGTGGCCGAGCTGGCGTTCTATGGCACTGAGGGCGAGGGCGACGACAGCCAACTCTACCAGATGACGAGCCAGCCGCTGGTGGTCATCCATACGGTTGACAACGCCGAGGTCACTTCGCGCGAGACATACCTCGACGGATGGATTGCCATCATCTCTGATGGCGGCACCACTTTCTATACCGACACGCTGAAGATTCGCGGACGCGGCAACGGTTCATGGGATGTGAGCAACTACCTGCCCTATGGCGGTGTAATCTGGAGAAAGCTGCCCTACCGACTGAAGCTGGCACACAAGACCCATCTGCTGGGTATGCCCGCCAATGCCAAGAACTGGGTGCTGCTGAACAACCTGAGCGACAAGACGCTCATGCGCAACATGGTGGCCTTTGAAGCCAGCCGACGCATTGGCATGGACTATACGCCCGCTGCAAGGCTGGTCGATGTGATGTACAACGGCGAACTGAAAGGCACTTATCAGCTTGCCGACAAGATTGAAGTGGGGAAAGACCGCATCGACATCAAGAGCATCAGCCCAAAGGACAACGAAGAGCCGAAAGTGACAGGAGGCTATCTGATAGAGATAGACGCCTCGCAAAGCCGCGAAAACCCCGATATCATCTTCACATCGACACATGGCATCCCCGTGACCATACAAGAACCCGACGAGGACGGAATCACACCCCAGCAGTATGAATACATCAGCAACGCCTTCAACAGCATGGAGGAGAAGGTCTATGGCTCCGACCCTGCCAACCCTGTGGACGGTTATCCTACGGCACTCGATGTGGATGCCTTCCTGAAGCATTTCCTCGTGGGTGAGTTCAGCGGCAATACCGACACCTACTGGAGTGTTTACATGAGCAAGGACCGCGGAGCCGACGAGAAGTTCAAGTGCTGCACCGTGTGGGACTTCGACCTCGCCTTTGAAAACGACCTGCGCACCTACCCCATCAACGAGCTTGACAACTATTTGTGCCTGTGCCCCAACAGCTCTGCTGCCGGCGACATGAAAAACTTCGTGGGAAAGATTGTCAACACGCAGGAGCAGCGCATCTGTGAGCTGTGGAGCGAGGCACGCAACAACAGAGGCTTCACGCCCGAGAACATCTTGGCATACGTCGACAGCCTGGCTCAGGAGCTGGAGCTGTCGCAGGCCTATAATTTCCTGCGGTGGCCCATACTCAACGTCTACGTGCAGAAGAATTTCCAGCTTCTGGGCAGCTACGAAAAAGAGGTAGAGTTTATGAAGCAATACATTGCCGACCGTTTTGCCTGGATGGACGAGAAGACAGGCTATAAGGCCATTACCGACGGCATTGCCGATATGCGCTCCAGCCTCTCGGGCCATATCTGTGCCGACGGCCAAGGCATCCGTCTTGTCGGCTTCGGGCAGGGCTGTACCTACCGTATCTACAACGCCAGCGGACAGTTCGTTGCCCAGGGGCAGACAGCAGCAACAACCGTAGTGTCGCCCGTCATCAGGCGCGGCATGTACATCATTGCTGTCAGCAACCAGCAGGGAGCAACACTGCAACGCAAGATTATCGTCGAATAAGTGACAGCGCTGCCCTACTGGTCGAATTGTTAATAGTGGATTTTCCGTCAATTCCGACAATTCCGACAATTCCGACAGGCGGAAATTGGCACTATCAACAACTCAGAAAGAAAAATATAGATATTTTATGTTATTATTATTGTATATTTAGTAATCATTAAATTATAACTTGGTATGATTAAGATACAGACCCCACCCCTGCCCCTCCCCTTGAGGCATTCGCGGAAGGGACCCCGTGAGGCACTCCCCGCCCCTCAAGGGGAGGGGCAGGGGTGGGGTCTGAAATTCTATCATCATAGGCTATTGTCCCAAGTTATTTTTTTACAATTACTTAATGTATATTTATACATAATTTTGGTCCATCAATCCCTCCGACTACGCAAATTTAACTGTCGGAATTGTCGGAATTGACGGAAAGTAGTTTTTTCCCCGCTGCAGAGCATCTTTTTTCCGCTGCAAAGCTCAATCGGAGGCCAAAGGTTTATGCAAAACGACGCTGCCTGTATCGTTCCAATTCCATCATGTTCAGATGGATGGCGGACATGCTGCACGCTTTTTGGACATGTTGCAGAAGGAAATACTCCAAACAAGCGAAATTGAATTATGACCTTGCTGCTCTTACACTAATCTTTTTGCCCTCTTTGCTCCAGGTATAAATCCAGGAGCCCATACGGCTTGTGAATGTATCTCCAGAAACGGCCAATATCTCACCAACAGAACTCACAGCAAAGGTATAAAGCCGCTTACCATTTACATCGTATGTAATATAAAACGACGTGCCCTGTTTGATGATATAGAACGAAGCACTATAACCCTTCAGCTCGCCTTGACTAGTGCTGATAGTCTTTATTTTCTTGCCGTCTTGGTCATAGATGTAATACCAGCTCTCTGTTGTCTCAATGTGACTAATGCTCTGAGCCTTCATTCCTACAACCGATAGCAGCAGAGCCGTAATGATAAGCAGTTTCTTCATATCTCTTCCAATTATTTGCGCACAAAGATAAGTGATTTTTTCCAATCTGCCAAATAAACTGCGACTTAACCTATATTATTCACGAAGATGATGTTGTAATCCGATTCCTTCTTTGCCTACGGCATCGCTCAGCTCTGCCGCTTGGCTTGTCCAAGAACACGAATACCCATAAATGACCACGAATTTTTCATAAATAATTATTTGTGAGTCATTCTTGCGTCCCTTTGGTAGCAAGCGGCAGAGCCGAGCGCGTGGTCATTTATGGTCATTTATGTAGCGTCGCAGACATATAAATAATTTCCATGAATAATTCAGGTTAAAAACCGCTTATTGGCGAAACTTCATAAACTATCCTAAATGATAGCGGGAAAACATCAATTATTCGCCAATTCTTCTTATATTTGCAAACAAATAGCATAATAATCCATGAAAACACTCTGGTTGAATGTTAAGACTTGCATAGCCAAATACAACAGCTTCAGCGGAAATGCTACGCGAAGCGAGTTCTGGAGCTGGGCATTGTTCGTGGCCGTTGTCTCGGGCGGGTTGATGGGAGCAGCGGCGATGCTTGTGATGATCCGCAACAGTGCCGGACCTGACACAGCATCCAATCCCCTCAATTGGCTCAGCATGGTTTTCTTCCCCATTCTCATTCTCTTAGGACTGTTCCTTCTTTTCTGCCTGTTGCCCACGCTGGCCGTTGCAGTTCGCAGGCTGCGTGATGCGGGCTATAAGCCCTGGATTATCATTTTTCCCCTGCTTTTCCTAATCGGTTGCATCCATCCTGCTTTGGTTGTTGCGCTCTCTGGCATGGATAGCACTCCCCCGGAGATTCCCCTGCCTTGCTGTTATGCCTATCTGGCATTTACGGCAGCCGTTTTTCTGCTTTATGCTATTATTCTAAATCGGGCAACAATAACACCTACTTAACAATGAATATCAGATTAGAACAACCCAAAGATTATCGTGAGGTAGAGAATCTCACGCGTGAGTCATTCTGGAACGTCTATCGCCCAGGCTGCACGGAACACTACGTGCTCAACCAGTTTAGAAACAACCCCGACTTCATTCCTGAGTTGGACTTCGTGATGGAGGAAAGCGATGGTGAGCACCTGTCGCCTGGCAAGATCATCGGCCACATCATGTTCTCAAAGGCAGAACTGGTGCTTGAAGACGGCAGCCGCAAACCGTCGTGGACATTCGGGCCCATCAGCATTCATCCCGACTACAAGCGCAAGGGCTATGGCCTGAAGTTACTGCAGCATGCACTGGAGAAAGCCCGCGACATGGGCATCGGGTTCCTCTGCATGGAGGGCAACATCGGGTTCTACCGTCATGCAGGCTTCGGGCTCGCCAGCAAGCTGAACATCCACTATCACACCGAGCCGAAGGATGCCGAAGTGCCTTACTTCCTCGCCCAAGAGCTCATCCCCGGCTGGCTGACATCGAATGGCATTGCCGAGGCCACCTATTGTCCGCCAAAGGGATACTTCGTCGCCGACGACAACCCGGAGGCTTTCGAGGCCTACGATGCAACATTTACAAAGAAAGAGAAGGCTTTCCGCGAAGGCCAGCTGCCTCAGTTCTGCCAGAGTTGCGGCATGCCCCTGACCCGCATTGAAGACTTCGGAACAAATGCTGACGGCAGCACCAACTTCGACTATTGCCAATATTGCTATAAGGATGGAAAATTCCTGCAAGAGTGCACGATGGACGAAATGATTGAGCACTGCGCCCAGTTTGTAGATGAAGTCAACAAACAGATGCCCAAGCCTATGACAAAGGAAGAATACAAGCAGATGATGCGGGGCTTCTTCCCGATGTTAAAACGCTGGAAGAAATGATGGCAGTAAAGGTGATGTAATTTAAGTTTCGTATTCGCTTAACTTCTGTAGTTGAAGGAGTTTTTGCGTAGCCATCAGTGAAGCAACTATTGACCCATAACTCCCCATAACTTCCTTTTACTACTTCTTACTACTCCACTTGAGAAAGTTGAGTGATGTAATGAGACATTAGAAACAAGACCATGAATCCCGTAGCCATCCGACTTCTCAACCAGCAGCTGATGGCACCTCAGTTCAGCAATCCTGAAGAGGTGGTCGGCCACATGGGTGCCATGCAGGCACAGGAATACCGCATGATGCGGTGGGCTGTGGAGATGCGTACCCGCAAGCCCTCGCATCAGGCCTTCAAGGAGGCTTTCGACAGCGGACGGATTATTCGTCTTCACCTGATGAGAGGCACTTGGCAACTAGTGACCGCCGAAGACTATTCGATGATGGTCGACCTCTGTGCCCCCAAGGCCATCAGCGTCACCAAAGGATGGATGAGCAGCAACAAAATCTCGATTCCCGACGATGAACTCATGCGCGTCAGAGACATCTTAGCCCAGACGGCAGCCGACAAGGGGAGTGTGACGAAGGAGGATTTTGTTCAGGCGTTGGCGACGAGAAACATGCAGATGGACGACCATCGGCTGTCGTACCACATCCGCATGGCAGAAATGTCGGGCGTTCTCTGTAGCGGAAACCTGCAACCCATGAAAGCCACCTACGCACTGACCGCGAATAAGGTAAAACGCACGGACAGCATAGACAGGGACGAAGCGCTGATGCGCTTTACCCGCAAATACTTCCAGAGCCGCCAGCCAGCCACGCTGGAGGACTTCGTTTGGTGGTCGGGCCTGAATGTCAGCGACTGCCGCAGGGGCATTGCGCTCTTGGGCAACTCCATCCACATAGAGAGATGCAAAGAACGGCAATTCTACCTGACAGACAATTGCCGCACACGAGGATTCAGAAAAGGCAAGTTCCTGCTGATTCCCCCCTACGACGAATACCTCATCGGCTATAAGTCGCGCGACATCGTACTACCGCCAGAGCACCGCCACCACGCCCACAACAATAGCGGCATCTTCCAGCCCATCATCGCCCGCGACGGCATCATCTGTGGCAACTGGTCACCCTTCCGCGAAGACTGTCAGGTGAACTTTTTTGAAAACGGCTACCATTCAGAGGATTTGCAAGAGGCTTGGCAAAAGTACATTGGTTATAGCATCTGAATGAATGATCAAAAATCTTTACAAAACAGGGCATTTTGAGGGGTTTAACGTGGCTGAGAATGGCATCGGAACGAAGCCGGGATTCTTTCCTTGCAAATAAGCGAAAAATGAGAGGGGTTGCTATCCCGTTGACTGATAGCAGCTTACGCCTTTTCGCTGCTTACAGCGAGCCTCCCCGCATAAAAAAAGGTATATCCCCATGAAAAAAAGTCAATGCCTTTTTTTCACAGGGAGCATCTTCATCAGCACAAATCAGCCGTTTTTACGCCAAAATAGGTCCTTCAGAAGGCCGAAAAGCTGCACAAATCATGCACGAGTGTGCATTTTTCCTGTTTCCCCACTTCTTTTTCTTGAATCTGAAGCGCGTAAAAACGACCATTTCACTCCTAGATTGCTCTTTTTTGTTTGTAAAAAATTCGGAAACGTTTTTCTTTACAATTTGCACTAACCAGAATACTTCTTTATGGAAGTGTTTGAGGACCTTGTGAGTATCTATAACACAGATTGAACCGGTGCTCACCGCTTTTTCCTTCAAAAAGCATCTTCACTTACCAGCACGGTCAGCGTCAGCACACGGGCTCCACCGCTCTTACCCTTGCCTTTCGAACCGATGGCCATGCGAATCTTGCGCACGCCACGGCCGAGGTCAGTGCCCATGAGTGGGTTCTCCATCATCTCTTGCTGAAAGGATCTCAGGTCATCCTTCAACGATTTGTACTTTTTGGCAAGACGGCGAGCACGCCTGTCAAACTCGTCGGTGGTGGAAATCGTCACTTTCATACCGCAGGTTCTTCTTCCAGTTCCTCAAGGAACTCGTCCAACGTCTTCAGTTTGCGTCCTTCCCGCTTGGCGGCTTCCACCTCGTCGAGTGCGCGGTACAACGACTCTTTCACATACGCCTTCTGCCGGGCGGTCTTAGCATCGTCAGCGGTAGGCTCCAGCAGCTTTCCGGCCAGCCACTCGCGATCCTTTTTCTTCAACGCCATCCCTTGGATATACGTCCAGAGATTGTTCAACTGTATTGTCGTCATAATCCTAACATGTTTGTTTTCTGGCTGCAAATATACAAATAACTATCGAATTAAACATTAATATTCACATAAAAACTTATCAGGCAATGAACAACATCATTCACATCCTCAGCACCTCGCGGGCAGCATTCATCTTTTCTGCACTTTTTACGGCAAAACGCAATTACTTTGCTGTTTTTTGTTTATCTTTGCAGCATATTTCTAAATACGGAACAATATGAGTTATTCACAAATGGCACAACTGGAACTGCTGAACGCCCTGAACAGCATCACGTCGGAGGCGGAACTCAACGAGTTCAAGAACCTTTTGGCCCACTATTTCGCACAGAAGGCTCAGAAAGCCATTGATGCACTGTGGGATGAGGGAGTTATCAATGCAGACACCATCGAACAATGGGGCGCAGAGCACATGCGCACCCCCTACACCTATGAGGCGCATCGTTCTTGACACGAACTGCTTGCTGCAGGCACTGCCAAGCCGCAGTCCGTATCACAAGATATGGACCGGAATACTGGCTGGCCGCATCTGCCTATGTGTCAACACCGAGATACTCAACGAGTACGAGGAAATCCTGGCCCAAAAGACCACTACAGAGATTGCGCACAACGTGGTCGAGGCCATCGCCAGACTGCATACCACTGAGTTTCAGGAGGTATATATCCATTTCGGGCTGATAGAGGCCGATGCCGACGACAACAAGTTTGTTGACTGTGCCGTAGCCGCCGATGCCGAGTACATCGTGACGAACGACGCGCACTTCAACGTCCTCAAGCAGATAGACTGGCCGAAACTCACAGTTATTGCCATCAAGGAGTTCGCATCACAATTAGACTAATTCCTCCTGCATCATGCTGTGCATCCCAATGACAAACGACATCACGACTTTACCAGACAACGACAGAGTTTATGCAACGACAGAGACAGGCAGTGGGAGTGCCCATCGAACCAGATTGGTTGATGACATGGGAGCAGAACGACATGGAACTGACGTTGCTTTTCCTTCAGACAGGCACCCACTCAGACTTGTTCTAATATATTCAACTTTCTCAAGTGGAGTAGTAAGAAGTAGTAAAAGGAAGTTATGGGGAGTTATGGGTCAATAGTTGCTTCACTGATGGCTACACAAAAACTCCTTCATAGACAATAACAAATGACCTATAACTTCTAAGGCCGAAGGCCGATAAATTCTTCTAACTACCTCTAACTACCGAAGTTAAGAGAAGTAGTAAAAGGAAGTTATGGGGAGTTATGGGTCAATAGTTGCTTCACTGATGGCTACGCAAAAACTCCTTCATAGACCATAGCAAATGACCTATAATTCTAAGGCCGAAGGCCGATAAATTCTTCTAACTACCTCTAACTACCAAAGTGAAGCGAATGCGAAACTTAAATCAACTCTATATAACAGCATGAAGTTCCGACACATACCCTTCCTATTACTTGCCATAGTGAGCATTATGCTCGCTGCGGCAACATTCGTTGAACATGCCAAGGGGCACGAAGCCGCCGTTAACAATATCTACACCTCATGGTGGATGATTGTCCTGTGGGCACTGACGGCCGTCACGTCGCTCATCGTCATCATCAGGCGCTTCATTACCGCAAAGCAAAAGGATGGAGAGGGCAAGCCTGCGAAGGGAAGGATACGACGGCCGGTAGCGCTGCTGCTTCACCTGTCGCTGCTGTGCATCCTCGCCGGCGCTCTCGTCACCCACCTGTGGGGCGAGCAGGGCACCGTCTGGCTGCGCACTGGCGAACGTTCCAACATTTTCGCCAATGCTGAGAAACAGCGCATGGAGCGGCTGCCCTTCCAGATGCAGTTAGAGGAATTCAACCTGCAGACCTATCCGGGCACACAGTCACCCATGGACTATGTGTCGAAAGTAAGCATTGTCAGCAATGGCACCGTGGCTGACACGCTGCAGATATCAATGAACAATGTGGGAGAATATGGCGGCTACCGCTTCTATCAGTCAGGTTACGATCCCGACCTGAACGGCACACACCTGATGGTGAGCCACGACCCCTGGGGGCTGCGCATCACCTACACCGGCTACGGCCTGCTCTTCCTGAGCATGCTGCTGATGATGGTGCTGCCTAAAGAGGGATTCCGACGCCTGCTACTGATTGCCTTACTATTCCTTCCGACGGCCGCCTCACCCCTGACTGCCGCCACAACGACAACGGTGCCAAAAGATGTCGCCGACCGCTTCGGCGACCTCTACGTATGCTACAACGGGCGGATTTGCCCCATGCAGACGCTGGCGAAGGACTTCACCACAAAACTCTATGGCAAGCCTGCATATCAGGGTATGAGTGCCGAGCAGGTGCTGATGGGCTTCATGCTCCATCCTAACGAGTGGACCACACAACCCATCATCAAGGTGAAGGCTGCGGTGGCACAGCGGTTAGGCATCGACGGAAAATATGCCTCTTATCAGGATTTCCACGCCGACAGCGACTATAAACTCTATGATGTTCTCAACACCATCTACAGCGGGCAGAAAGTGGACGACGCCCGTGCCATCCTCGATGCCGATGAAAAGGTGAACATCCTGCTGATGCTATTCAATGGCGAGCTGCTGAAGATTTATCCCTACAGAAGCAACGGCGGCGACCTGCAATGGTACTCACAAGGCGACCAGTTACCTCAAGAAACGGCCGAGGACAAATGCATACTCATACGAAAGACGATGGACGATGTCGGCGAGCTTGCCAAGAAAGGCGATTATGCGCAGATGAATGCCATCATTGACAAGATAAAGGCCTACCAGCAGAAAGAAGCAGCAGACCTGCTGCCCGGCAACACGCTGTTCAAGGCAGAGAAACTGTACAATGGTGCCGACTTCACCCGCCCATTGGCCATGTTGCTGACCACTTTGGGAATTATCAGCTTCGCCATCTATCTGGCGCACTGGCTCAGGCGAAAGCCACTGCCGCGCTGGCTACGCACAACCATGAACACCATTCTCATTGCCACACTGGCCTATCTGCTGTTCATCATCGTGCTCAGAGGCTACGTAGCGCAGCATCTGCCATTGTCAAACGGTTTCGAGACCATGCAGTTCATGGCCTTGGTGAGCCTGCTCATCGCCCTCTTCATGCAGCGCCGCTTCATGCTGCTCATGCCCTTCGGTCTGCTGCTGGCGGGCCTGACGCTGATGGTGGCCATGATGGGCGAAGCCAACCCGCAAATCACGCTGCTCATGCCCGTGCTCGCCTCACCGCTGCTCAGCCTGCACGTCTGCGTCATCATGGCGGCCTACTCGCTGCTGGCCTTCATCCTGCTCAATGCCATCACGGCTCTCATTCTCATGGCACGCAAGGGAAACGAGGAGGCCGTGGCACAGCTGACGCGCATGAGCCGACTGATGCTCTACCCCGCAGTATTCTGCCTGGCCGCCGGCATCTTCATCGGCGCCATCTGGGCCAACCAGTCGTGGGGCCGCTACTGGGGATGGGACCCCAAGGAGGTGTGGGCTCTCATCACCTTGCTTGTCTACAGCATCCCCATGCACGCACAGAGCATCCGATGGCTGCAGAAGCCACGCTGGTACCACCTCTACATGGCACTGGCCTTCCTCAGCATCCTGATGACCTATTTCGGTGTCAATTTCTTCCTCGGCGGCATGCACTCCTACGCATGATTCCGAAGAATCCGAAGTCACACAAATCTGTGTGAAACATACAAGCTCCCCATAAGCTATCGTCCCCACAAATTGTCAGGACAGTACGGCGGTTGTTGGGAATGCCACCTCAAATCAGGCTTTTTTTGTGTTAAAAAGCATCTTCCGTGACCGCTTTTCATGGAAAGTTCGTATCTTTGCACCAGTGTTCCTTGAACACGACTTTTTGTTGCTCAATTTCTCCGACGAACCGCGACCTCTAACGAGATTTTACGAGCAAAACCAAATTCGTATTGGAGCTGCGCATAGCGCAGACTCCACCATAACGAATTTGGGGCCGTCGCGGGCCTGTCGGAGAATATGGGACGGGGTCTGCGCTTTCTTTATGCCCATACCGATAGTGTTCCCCCTACCAGACTTTGATGAGAGTAACAAAAAACATAAAACAAGAACAATTAAAAAGAAATGAGAGTATGAAAACAAGAGTAAAACTATCATTCAATCTTATCCTTACACTCGCCGCGATGCTCACGATGGTGCAGACGGCGTGGGCTGTGACGGAGACGAGAACCGTGACGTTCTACATGGACGGTTGCACGTCGGGTAGGACGACACTTCAGGACGACCATACACTGGTTAGCGGGGGTATGGTGCTTCACTATTCGAACAAGACGCCAGACCTTGATAAAATTCAACTAACCACAAATGGTGGTAGAAAGATTACGGCCTTTCGCAGAAGTGTTATTCAATGTGAGGGAGTCATTGAGTTTACCAATCTGGAAGGAACCGTGAAAAGCGTGGTACTCACTAATTTCTCATTCTACAATAGTGGCATGCAAATGTACATTGGTCTTGATAAGAACAACACTTCAACTTTGCTACATCTGCATGGAGACAATAGCGATTACGATTTCCCGTCGAATGATAGCAATAAGCCAACAAACTCTGCTACCTTTGAGGGCAGTATAGATGTCAGCGCAACCAATCCCCTGAGAATTATGTTTTCTGGCATAGAAGGAACTGGCGGCAACTTCGCGTTTAGTGACGGCACCATCGTTATTACCTATGAAATTGAGGTGCAAGAAACACAAGACCCTGGTCATACGTTTTCATTTAGTAACACCGACAACACGCTGACTGCCACATGTACCAGCACCAGCGCCGCCCACAATTGCGGTCTTACAGAGCGTAAGTCCACACTGACGCTGACTGCTAATGATGCATCTTTTGATTCGCAAAGACACAATGCATCGCTCAACCTAACGGAATTCATGAATGAGACGGGCATTACCGACATCTCCGCCTCCTTTGTTTATCGGAACAAGGCAAACAGCGAGGAAAGCAACATGGCACCAGCCGCAATCGGCGACTACACTGTAACTGCTACCGTTACTATCGGCGACGGCTACAATTATAACTGCACGCTGACCAAGGACTTCAGCATCTTGGCAGGATATAAGGTCAATAACAACTACTCGCAGTTCGGTCTAAGCAAGAGTTCAGGTTTGGAGGGTGAGGAGATAACCATCACCTATACGCAGCAGATGGACGAGATACTTGAAGGGCTGACCCTGACGGGCGCAAGGTCGGGCAATAACATCGCCTATAACCAAAGCGGCAACACCTACACGTTCAATATGCCTGCAGAGAACGTGAACCTCAGCGCCACGTTCACATATCCGCTGAATGAGAACAACATCACGCAGAGCGGCGACACCTACACCATCAAGACTGCCGAGGGCTGGAACTACTTCTGCCGACGCCTGGAAGTGGACGGCGAGTTGAATGGCTTCAGCGGCAAGACCGTGGTGCTGGCTGGCAACATCACCGTGACAACGATGGCGGGCAGCACTAACCATCCGTTCAAGGGCACGTTCGACGGTGACGGCCATACGCTGACCTTCAACTACACCGCTGACAGGACTAATTGTTCCCCATTCCACATCACTAACGGCGCTACCATCCGCAACCTGCACGCAACGGGACAGATTGAAGGCGGTATTTGGCACAACATGGGCGGTCTGGTAGGTTCTGCCAGCGGTAATCTCACCATTGAGAACTGTCGCGTCAGCACCCAAATCAGCAGCACCATCAACGGTGAAGCAGGGCACGGTGGTATCGTGGGCTACGTACAGTATACGAACAACCTCGTGGACTGCAACATCACGGGCTGCGTCTATGACGGACTCATCTACAACTCGAACACCTGGAACCAGACTTATGGCTGCGGCGGATTCATCGGTGCCATGTCACAGTACGGATATGCCATACTGAAAGACTGCCTCTTCCTGCACGGCCAGTACGACAACAATGGCAACAAGTGCGAACTCTACTGGGGATATGACAACGACAAGAACAGCACCTTCTTCCACCGCAGCAACGGCTATGGTGAGGGTAAACTGACCAACTGCTTCTACGTCGGCACACGCGGTCTGAAGCAAGGCTCGCCCGCTGTGGAATCGGCCGACGCTCCCGACAATTTCGCCCACTTCGGCGACCCGACAACCGACCACGGCTTCCTAAAGGTCTATGGCCACACCATGGTCTTCGACGGCAAGTACTATACGCCGACATACGGTGACCTAGTGGAGACGTACAGCTACAGCGGGGAGAAGAGCTATATCATCGAGTACGATGACATGCCGCTCGGCATCAAGGATGTCAAGACGAAACAGTGGACAAATTACCTGCGCTACAACCGCCCGTTCACCAGAGACATGGCCGTGACCATCATGCTGCCGTTCGATTTCCGCAAGAACGACCTCAGAAGGGGTGAATACGACAACATTCTGGAGGGAAAGTTCTATTCTTTTGCAGGCATTGAGGAAGTGCCGTTTAACATGTGGATTGCCGTGATGAGGGAAGTGGGCGAGGAAGGTTCTAACGAAACGACTGAGACCACGATGAAGGCCAACACGCCGTATCTCTTCATGCCTGGCGAGGACGCGAACTACCTCTACGTCACGAATGGGGACGACTACTACCAAGGCTTCGACATCTACACCGAGGGCTACGATGGTGGCACGAAGGAAACCGAGTATGACGGCAGCAATGAGTCATATTCCTGGAACAAATGGAACTTCAAAGGCACCTACCAGCCGCGCTACTGGAGCAACAGCGAGCACTCCGAAGAAATCGGCAAGGTGTATGGCTTCGCAGGAACAACCAAAGAGGTGGATGAACAAATCGTCGTGGCCGGCGACTTCGTGAGAGTGAAGAGCGGCGCGAAGATTCGCCCCACGTCGTGCTACCTGATGTGGACGGGCAGCGAGCCCAGCAATGCTCGTGCCCTGACCCGCAGCGCAGCGGCTACGGAGGAACTGCCACAGCGCATCACCGTGAAGCTGGTAGGAGCAAATGGCGAGACTAGCGCCATTGGCACGCTCGACACCACGACGGGTGACGTGACCTTTGACAGCGAGGCATGGTACACGCTCGACGGGGTGCGTCTCAACGGCAAGCCCACGAAGGAAGGTATGTATATCAACAACGGAAAGAAAATAGTAATCAAGTAAATGGAGGACATAGCTATGAAAAAGAAGTATTTGAAGCCATCGTTCAATGTGGTCGAACTGCGCCACAAGACTTGCCTGCTACAAGCCAGCGAAACCGCCACCCCTCCAAATGAAATCCCCGACTACGACGACTGGCTGGGTGCCCGGAGATCCAACGGCGCGTACGACTGGGACGACGAGACCGACGACACTACTTGGTGACGGCAGTGTCTGGGACTAATTAATTAGGCTGTTACGCACTAACACGCAATACAAAGAAAAACCAGAAAGAGCAACGGTTTGCCTTTCTGGTTTTTCTTTGTATTCGAAAGAGTGCCCAGCGCTGTTACCGCATTTCAGCGCAACTCCTTCATAGATGTAATGTCTGTCAGAGACAGACGGTGGACATTCTCCTGCACGAAGTCGAGCACGTTCTTGCGGTTGGCCTGCATGCGCTCGTACTCCTCCTTGGAGCCGACGATGAGCTTGTCGAATTCGCGCAACTTGAATGTGCGAGATTCAGCAGCAGAAGATAACGTTCGTAAACGTCCTTTTTCACTTAGATCTGACCCTCCAGCTCCTGCGGGCTATCAGAGTCAGCGGCAAAAGTAAGGAAAAAAGTGAATCGACAAAGAAAGTCCACGAAAAGTTTGGTAGGAAAGGAAAAAGAGTGGAAAAAAAGATTGTTTATTCACAAAAAATGATTATCTTTGCCCGCAAGAAAAAGAACTTATTATGGATAAACAAGTACTTGACAGCATCAAAAAGGCGCTTTCCATGAGTCTGCCGAAGCAGGCTGTAGCCATGCTTTATGGCTCACAGGCACGTGGTGATGCACGTCAAGATTCAGACTGGGACATCTTAATCGTTCTTGACAAGGAAAAATTGATGCCAGAAGACTACGATACTGTGACCTATCCCCTTACAAAGTTGGGATGGGACCTCGGTGCGGAAATCAACCCCATCATGTACACCAAAAAGGAATGGGAGGCCAGCAGAATCACCCCTTTCTATCATAATGTAGTAAAAGATGCTATTGCCCTATGAGCTTGAACGATGATGAAAGGAAAACAATGGTGGGTCTTCAAATGGAAAAGGCCAACCGCTTCTTGGAGCAAGCAGAAATGGTGCAGGAGCTGAAACAATGGGACTTAGCCGCTAACAGATACTATTATGCTTGTTTCCATGCTGTTCAAGCCTTGTTTATCCATAATGGTTTAGCAAGTAAAAGACATTCCGGCATGTTGAGCCAGTTTGGATTGCATTTCATTAAAACTGGAATCATAGAGGATAAGTTAGGTAGCTTTCTGACGAGGATGGAACAATTGCGGGAAAAGGGAGATTATAACTGCATTTTCTCTGTAAGTGAAGAGGAATTGCGTACAATTGTAGAACCGGCCCATGAATTAGTTGCAGTTATTACTATACTGATTCAGCAATAAAACGTTCTTTTCCACTAAGCTCTTACCCTCCAGCCCCTTTTGGCTTTCAGAGTCATCGGCAAAGATACGGTTATTCCAAAAAGCGATAAAGGAAAGCCATAAAAAAATCTTCCAAAAACAAGCATCAGCTGTTTTTGGAAGAGACATTCTCCTGCACGAAGTCGAGCACGTTCTTGCGGTTGGCCTGCATGCGCTCGTACTCCTCCTTGGAGCCGACGATGAGCTTGTCGAATTCGCGCAAGCCAGTGCCGGCGGGGATGAGGTGACCGCAGATGACGTTCTCCTTCATACCCTCGAGGGTGTCGACCTTGCCGCGGATAGCAGCCTCGTTGAGCACCTTTGTCGTCTCCTGGAAAGAGGCAGCCGACATGAAGCTCTTCGTCTGCAATGCGGCACGTGTGATGCCCTGCAGGATCTGCGTTGACGTGGCGGGCACTGCATCGCGCACCTGAACGACCTTGAGGTCGCGGCGCTTCAGACTCGTGTTCTCGTCGCGCAGACGGCGGGCGGTGACAATCTGACCAGGCTTCAGCTCCGTGCTATCGCCAGCGTCGGTCACCACCTTCTTGCCCCAGATGCGGTCGTTCTCCTCGGCGAAGTCGAGCTTGTCGACAACCTCCTGCTCGAGGAACGAGGTATCGCCCGGGTCGTTGATCATCACCTTGCGCATCATCTGGCGCACGATGATCTCGAAGTGCTTGTCGTTGATCTTGATACCCTGTAGACGGTAGACGTCCTGCACCTCATTGACAATATACTCCTGAACGGCGGTGGGGCCTTTGATGGCGAGGATGTCGCTGGGCGTGATGGCACCGTCGCTGAGCGGCGTACCGGCACGCACGGCGTCGTGCTCCTGCACCAGTATCTGCTTCGACAGCGACACGAGGTACTTGCGCTGGTCGCCAGACTTCGAGGTAACGATAATCTCGCGGTTGCCACGCTTCACCTTGCCCATGGTCACCTCACCGTCAATCTCAGAGACGACAGCGGGGTTCGACGGGTTGCGGGCCTCGAAGAGCTCGGTGACACGAGGCAGACCGGCCGTGATGTCACCACCCTTGGCGGCAGCACGCGGAATCTTCACCAGCGTCTCACCCGTCTTCACGGTCTGGCCGTCTTCTACGACGACGTGACCACCCACGGGGAAGTTGTAGGTACCAATCTTATTACCATTGGCATCAATGACATCGCAGGTCGGCACCCTTGTCCTATCCTTCGACTCGGTCACGATCTTTTCAGTCAGACCTGTGGTCTCGTCGGTTTCAGCACGGAACGTACTACCCTCGATGACGTCATTGAACTTCAACGTACCGGCATACTCGGTAACGATGACGGCGTTGAAGGGGTCCCACTGGGCAATCTTCACGCCCTTCTTCACCACGTCGCCCGTCTTGTAGTAGAGCGAGGCGCCGTAAGGCACGTTGACGGTAGAGAGGACTATCTTTGTGTTCGGGTCGACGAAACGGAGTTCGCCCAGACGGCTGACCACCATCTCGCACTCGCGGCCGTCCTCGTCGAAGGGTACGGTACGCACTTCCTCGAACTCGAGGCGTGCATTCTCGTACTTGGCCACGATAGTAGCGTTGGCAGCAGCGTTGGCAGCCACACCACCGGCGTGGAACGTACGGAGCGTGAGCTGTGTACCCGGCTCACCGATGGCCTGTGCGGCGATGACACCGACGGCCTCACCCTTCTGCACCATGCGGCGCGTAGCCAGGTTGCGTCCGTAGCACTTGCGGCAGACGCCCTTCTTCGACTCGCAGGTGAGCACCGAGCGAATCTCAACGCTTTCAATCTCGGCAGCCTCGATGGCCTCAGCCAGGGGCTCGGTGATTTCCTCGCCGGCAGGCACGATAACCTCGCCGGTCTTGGGGTTTATGACGTCGTGGACGCTGACACGTCCGAGGATGCGTTCAGCCAGGCTGCTGATGACCTCGTCGCCGCTCTTCAGAGCCGTGCAGACGAGTCCGCGCAGGGTGCCGCAGTCCTCCTCAGTAATGATGACGTCGTGCGATACGTCGACAAGACGGCGGGTAAGGTAACCGGCATCTGCCGTCTTCATGGCGGTGTCGGCCAGACCCTTACGTGCACCGTGGGTGGAGATGAAGTATTCCAGCACGGACATGCCTTCCTTGAAGTTCGACAGAATCGGGTTCTCAATAATCTGGTGTCCCTCGGCACCGGCTTTCTGAGGCTTGGCCATCAGACCGCGGATACCTGAGAGCTGCTTAATCTGGTCCTTACTACCACGGGCGCCGGAGTCGAGCATCATGAACACGGCGTTGAAGCCCTGGTCGGCCTCGGTCATCTCCTTCATCAGGATATTGCCGATGTCGTTGTTCACGTGCGTCCAGGTATCGATGACCTGGTTGTAGCGCTCGTTGTCGGTGATGAAGCCCATGTTGTAGTTGTCGGTAATCTGCTGCACCTCGTCGTTACCTTTCTGGATGAGCTCTGCCTTCTCCTTCGGGATGATGATATCGTCGAGGTTGAACGACAGACCTGCCAGATAGGCCATGCGATAGCCGAGGTTCTTGATACCGTCGAGGAACTCGCAGGCCTCAGCAAAGCCTACGTTCTTGATGACGTCGGCGATGATGTCGCGCAGGCTCTTCTTCGAGATAACCTTGTTGACAAAGCCAACCTCAGGCGGGATGATGCCGTTGACGATGACGCGGCCCACGGAAGTCTCAACCTGATGGCGCACCTTGTGGCCTTCTACGATGTCGTCGACAATGACCTTCACCTGAGCGTGCAGGTCGCACTTGCCCTCGTTGTGAGCAATGATAGCCTCCTCAGGTCCGTAGAACGAGAGGCCTTCGCCCTTGGCACCCGGACGGATCTTCGTGATGTAGTACAGGCCGAGCACCATATCCTGCGACGGCACGGTGATAGGAGCACCGTTGGCAGGGTTGAGGATGTTGTGGCTCTGCAGCATGAGCAGCTGAGCCTCGAGGATGGCCTCGTTGGAGAGGGGAAGGTGGACAGCCATCTGGTCGCCGTCGAAGTCGGCGTTGAAAGCCGTACATGCCAGCGGGTGCAGCTGAATAGCCTTACCCTCGATGAGCTTCGGCTGGAAGGCCTGGATACCCAGACGGTGCAGCGTAGGAGCACGGTTGAGGAGCACGGGGTGGCCCTTCATCACATTCTCCAGGATGTCCCAGATGACGGGCTCACGGCGGTCGACAATCTTCTTGGCCGACTTCACGGTCTTGACAATGCCGCGCTCGATGAGCTTGCGAATGATGAACGGCTTGTAGAGCTCGGCTGCCATCAGCGTGGGCAGGCCGCACTCGCCCATCTTCAGCTCGGGACCTACGACGATGACGGAACGTGCGGAGTAGTCAACACGCTTACCGAGCAGGTTCTGACGGAAACGGCCCTGCTTACCCTTCAGCGAGTCGCTGAGTGACTTCAGCGGGCGGTTGCTCTCGCTCTTCACGGCGCTGGCCTTGCGGCTGTTGTCGAAGAGAGAGTCGACTGCCTCCTGCAGCATACGCTTCTCGTTGCGCAGGATGACCTCGGGAGCCTTAATCTCCATGAGGCGCTTCAGACGGTTGTTGCGGATGATGACGCGACGATAGAGGTCGTTCAAGTCACTGGTAGCGAAGCGACCGCCATCCAGCGGCACCAGCGGGCGCAGCTCGGGAGGCGTGACGGGCAGAATCTTCATAATCATCCACTCGGGACGGTTGATGCCCTTCTCCACGCTGGAGCGGAAGGCCTCAACCACCTGCAGACGCTTCAGCGCCTCGTTCTTGCGCTGCTGCGAAGAGTCGGTGTTGGCGCGGTCGCGCAGCTCATAGCTCAGAGAGTCGAGGTCGAGACCCTGCAGGAGCTCATAGACGGCCTCGGCACCCATCTTGGCAACGAACTTGTTGGGGTCGCTGTCCTCCAGATAGTAGTTGTCCTCAGATAGCTGGTTGTCGAGAATATCGTTGTATTCCTCCTCGGAGAGCAGGTCGAACTTCTGCGAACCCAGAATAGGCTCGCCCTCGGCATTCTTGCGGCCCTCTAAGGGACCGGGCTGGATGACGACGTAGCGCTCGTAGTAGATAATGGCATCGAGCTTCTTTGTGGGCAGACCCAGCAGATAGCCAATCTTGTTGGGCAGCGAGCGGAAGTACCAGATGTGAGCCACAGGCACCACCAGCTCGATATGTCCGCTACGCTCGCGGCGCACCTTCTTCTCAGTCACCTCAACGCCGCAACGGTCGCAGACAATGCCCTTGTAGCGGATGCGCTTGTACTTGCCGCAGGCGCACTCATAGTCCTTCGTCGGACCGAAGATGCGCTCGCAGAACAGGCCGTCGCGCTCAGGCTTGTAGGTGCGGTAGTTGATGGTTTCCGGCTTGGTCACCTCGCCGTAAGAGTTCTCGAGGATTTCCTCGGGAGAAGCAAGTCCGATGGTAATCTTGGTGAAGTTATTCTTCTGCTTTGTATCTTTCTTGAAAGCCATATTTCGTAATGCTTAATTCTTAATGCTTAATGCTTAATTAGTCGAGGGTGACGCTCAGGCCAAGACCACGCAGCTCGTGCAACAGCACGTTGAGCGACTCGGGGATGCCCGGCGTGGGCATCGGCTCGCCCTTGACGATGGCCTCGTAAGCCTTCGAGCGGCCCACGGTATCATCAGACTTGATAGTAAGAATCTCCTGAAGCACATGGCTGGCACCGAAGGCCTCCAGTGCCCAGACCTCCATCTCACCGAAACGCTGGCCACCGAACTGGGCTTTACCGCCGAGCGGCTGCTGCGTGATGAGACTGTACGGACCAATGGAACGGGCGTGCATCTTGTCCTCAACCATGTGACCCAGCTTCAAGAAGTAGGTGATGCCCACTGTAGCCGGCTGGTCGAACTTCTCGCCCGTCTCACCGTCGTAAAGGTGGGTGGAGCAGAGACGCGGCAGACCGGCCTTGTCGGTCCACTCGGCGAGGTCGTCGAGCTTGGCACCGTCGAAGATTGGCGTAGCGAACTTCACACCCATGCGCTTGCCGGCAGCACCGAGGATGGCTTCGAAAATCTGACCAAGGTTCATACGTGAGGGCACGCCCAGCGGGTTGAGCACCAAATCGACGGGACGGCCGTCCTCGAGGAACGGCATATCCTCTTGGCGCACCACCTTCGACACGATGCCCTTGTTGCCGTGACGACCGGCGAGCTTGTCGCCAACGCCGATCTTACGCTTCTTGGCCACGTAAACTTTCGCCATCTGCAGGATGCCTGAGGGCAGCTCGTCGCCAATGGTGATGGCGAACTTGCGGCGCTTCATCTCGGCGTCGAGCAGCTTATACTTCTTCATGTAATTGATGATGAGCTTGGCAATGAGCTCGTTCTTATGCTCGTCGTTGGTCCACTTGCTGGTCTGCACATCGCCGTACTCCAGATTCTTCAGGGCTGTCATCGTAATCTTCGAACCCTTAGAGATAATCTCTGCACCGGTGTAGTCCTTCACACCCTGCGAAACCTTACCCTTGGTCAGCTCAAAGAGCTTGTCAACAAGAATGTCTTTCAGATCGTTGACCTTGGCCTCGTACTCCTCGTCGATCTTAGCAAGCGTTATCTTGTCCTGCTGCTTCGTCTGGCGGGTCTTGATGGCCTTTGCGAAGAGTTTCTTGTCGATAATGACACCTGTCAGCGAGGGATTGGCTTTCAGCGAAGAGTCCTTCACATCGCCGGCCTTGTCGCCGAAGATGGCGCGTAGCAGCTTCTCCTCAGGCGAAGGATCGCTCTCGCCCTTCGGTGAAATCTTACCGATGAGGATGTCGCCGGGCTCCACACGGGCACCGACGCGGATGACACCGTTCTCGTCAAGATCCTTAGTGGCCTCCTCAGATACGTTGGGAATGTCAGAGGTGAACTCTTCAACGCCACGCTTCGTCTCACGCACGTCAAGCGAATACTCATCAACGTGTACGCTGGTGAGGATATCCTCACGTACGATGCGCTCGTTGAGTACGATGGCATCCTCATAGTTGTAACCCTTCCAAGGCATGTAAGCCACGAGGAGGTTGCGGCCCAGAGCCAGTTCACCGTTCTCAGTGGCATAACCCTCGGTCAGGATGTCGCCCTTCTTCACACGCTGGCCCTTGTCGCAGATAGGACGCAAGTCGATGGTCATGTTCTGGTTGGTGCGACGGAACTTGGGAATGCGGTATTCCTTGAGGGCGGGCTCAAAGCTTACGAACTCCTCGTCCTCAGTACGGTCGTAAAGGATGCGGATGGTAGTGGCATCGACATACTCGATAGTGCCATCGCCCTCGGCGGTAATCATCGTGCGGCTATCCTCACACACCTGTTTCTCGATACCGGTGCCAACGATAGGTGCTTCATTGTGCAACAAGGGCACTGCCTGACGCATCATGTTAGAACCCATCAGTGCGCGGTGGGCATCGTCATGCTCCAGGAAGGGAATCAGCGAAGCGGCGATAGAGGCAATCTGCTGCGGTGACACATCCATAAGGTTCACCTCTGTGGGAGGCACCACGGGGAAGTCGGCGTCCTGACGGCACTTCACCACAGGGCGGATGAAGGTGCCGTCATCGTTCAGCGGGGCGTTGCCCTGGCCAATGATGTAGTTGGCCTCGTCCTCAGCAGTGAGATAGACAATCTCGTCGTTGTTGAGGTTGGCAATGCCGTTCTCCACCTTACGGTAGGGTGTCTGGATAAAGCCCAGCTCGTTGATCTTTGCATAGACGCAGAGCGACGATATCAGACCGATGTTCGGGCCTTCAGGCGACTCGATAGGACAGAGGCGTCCGTAGTGCGTATAGTGAACGTCACGCACCTCAAAGCCGGCACGCTCGCGGCTCAGACCGCCAGGACCCAGAGCAGAGAGACGACGCTTGTGCGTCACTTCAGCCAGCGGGTTCGTCTGATCCATGAACTGCGACAGCGGGTTCGTTCCGAAGAACGAGTTAATAACGCTCGAAATGGTCTTCGCGTTAATAAGATCTGTAGGTGTAAACACCTCATTATCGCGCACATTCATGCGCTCACGGATGGTGCGGCTCATGCGGGCCAGTCCGATAGAGAACTGGTTTGACAGCTGCTCACCCACAGTGCGCACACGGCGGTTCGAAAGGTGGTCGATATCATCGACGGCGGCCTTCGAGTTAATAAGCTGAATGAGGTACTTGATAATCTCAATGATGTCCTCCTTAGTCAACACACGGACGTTCATGTCGGTCTCAAGACCCAGTTTCTTGTTGATGCGGTAGCGGCCTACATCGCCCAAGTCATAGCGCTTGTCACTGAAGAACAGGTTCTGAATGACCTCACGTGCCGAGGCATCGTCGGCAGGGTCGGCATTGCGCAGCTGACGATAGATGTAGAGTACGGCTTCCTTCTCGGAGTTCGACGGGTCTTTGGCCAGCGTGTTGAAAATGATGCTGTAGTCCTGAGCCACAGCCTCGTCCTTATGCACGAGGATGGTCTGAGCACCGCTCTCGAGGATGTCCATCATGTTCTCCTCGGTGATCTCAGTCTCGCGCTCCATGATGACCTCGTTACGCTCGATGGAGACGACCTCACCGGTGTCCTCATCGACGAAGTCTTCGTTCCAGCTCTTCAGCACACGGGCAGCAAGCTTCGAACCAATGACTTCCTTCAAGCCTTTCTTGGTGACCTTCACCTCTTCGGCGAGGTCGAAAATCTGGAGGATGTCCTTGTCGTTCTCGAAGCCGATAGCACGCAACAGCGTTGTAACAGGCAACTTCTTCTTACGGTCGATGTAGGCATACATCACATTATTAATGTCCGTAGCGAACTCAATCCACGAGCCCTTGAACGGAATGATGCGAGCAGAATAGAGCAGCGTTCCGTTGGCATGCACGCTCTGTCCGAAGAACACGCCAGGCGAGCGGTGCAGCTGCGACACGACGACGCGCTCTGC
Organism: uncultured Prevotellaceae bacterium; assembly: GCA_902778535.1. GTDB lineage: Bacteria > Bacteroidota > Bacteroidia > Bacteroidales > Bacteroidaceae > Prevotella. The sequence goes on along the minus strand of CACYYG010000008.1, from coordinate 106,173 downwards.
GCCGTTGATGACGAAGGTTCCGTTGGACGTCATGTAGGGAATAGGACCGAGGAAAACGTCCTGAATGACAGTACCGAAGTCCTCATGGTCAGGATCGGTGCAATATAGCTTCAGCTTGGCCTTCAGGGGTACACTATAGGTCAGCCCGCGCTCCAGACATTCTTCGATGGTGTAGCGTGGCGGATCGATATAGTAATCCAGGAACTCAAGGACGAAATTGTTGCGTGTGTCGGTGATAGGGAAGTTCTCGGAGAACACCTTATACAGGCCGTCGTTCTTGCGTTCCTCAGGCGGAGTGTCTAATTGCAGGAAGTCCTGAAACGACTTGAGCTGCACGTCAAGGAAGTCAGGCAGTGGCATGGGGTTCTTCACCGTGCCAAAGTTTACTCTGTTGTCTATTACTTTTGATGCCATATTATAATAATGTGATTCAATACATCTAGTTTTACTAGATATTCCAGTTCACCTAGAAAAACTAGTGATACTAGAATAAAGACGAAAAAGTTAGGGACCACCGACTGGGGAGTCCCTAACCTAGTGTTATAGAAGTGTTCTGAATTACTTCAGCTCAACCTCGGCGCCAGCGGCCTCAATGGTCTTCTTCAGGTTCTCAGCCTCGTCCTTTGACAGGCCTTCCTTGATGGTAGCGGGAGCACCGTCAACCAGGTCCTTAGCCTCCTTCAGGCCAAGACCACAAGCTTCCTTCACAGCCTTCACGACCTGCAGCTTAGCAGCACCGGCCGACTTCAGGACCACGTCGAAAGAGGTCTTCTCCTCAGCAGCCTCAGCGGGTCCAGCTGCGGGGCCAGCAGCCACTGCAACAGCTGCAGCGGCGGGCTCAATACCATACTCGTCCTTCAGGACTGTTGCCAACTCGTTCACTTCCTTCACAGTCAGATTGACCAACTGCTCAGCAATAGCTTTAATATCTGCCATTTTTATTTAAATGTTTTAATTGTTTTTAATGTTAATGTTATGATGCCGCTTGTTATTTGTTACGCTCAGCGATAGCGTCCAACAGACCATGAATCTTTCCTCCAGCATTGAGGCCAGAAATAACGTTCTTGATCGGCGACTGCAGCAGAGCCACAACGTCGGCGATGAGTTCGTTCTTGCTCTTGATGGCCACCAGCTCTTCAAGCTTGTCGGCGCCCACGAAGAAGCTTTCCTCAGCATAAGCACCTTTCAGTGCGGGGATTTCCTGTTTCTTGGTCTTATAGTCCTTCAGCAGCTTAGCGGGAGCATTAGCCACATTGGTGAACATCAGTGCCGTATTGCCTTTCAGGCAGTCATACAGTGCAGTGTAGTCAACCTCAGCATTTTCGAAAGCCTTGTGCAGCAGCTTGTTCTTCACGACGAGCAGTTGAATCTCGTTCTTGAAGCAGTTGCGGCGCAGCTCGCTTGTCTTCTCGGCGTTCAGTCCGGTCAGGTCGACCAGATAGAAATGAGGAAATTCCTTCAATTTCTCACCGAGTTCTACGATGATAGTATCTTTTAATTCCTTTTTCATCTTTAACCTTTCAATTTTTCAATTTTCAATTTTTCCGGGTTATTCAACTGATTTAGGATCTACCTTGATACCCTTACTCATCGTGCTCGACAGGAAGATACTCTTCATGTATGTACCTTTGGCTGCAGCGGGCTTCAGCTTGATGATGGTAGCGATGAACTCCTTAGCGTTCTCGAAAATCTGATCAGCGGTGAAGGTCACCTTGCCGATAGAGGTATGCACGATACCTGTCTTGTCCACCTTGAAGTCAATCTTACCCTGCTTCACTTCCTTAACAGCCTTAGCAACGTCCATAGTAACAGTGCCACTCTTGGGGTTAGGCATCAGTCCGCGGGGACCGAGGATGCGGCCCAAGGGACCCAGCTTACCCATGCACGAGGGCATGGTGATGATAACATCAACATCGGTCCAGCCACCCTTGATCTTGTCGATATACTCGTCAAGACCAACATAGTCGGCACCAGCCTCCTTGGCGGCAGCCTCCTGATCAGGAGTACAGAGAGCGAGCACGCGTGTGACCTTACCAGTACCATTGGGCAGCGACACAACGCCACGCACCATCTGGTTAGCCTTACGCGGGTCAACGCCCAGACGCACATCGATATCAACGGATGCCTCAAACTTGGTCGTGGTGATTTCCTTGACCACTGCTTCAACCTTATCAGCTACCAACTTTTGATTTTTTGTCAGTTTACTCATTGTCTTTTAAAATTGAAGTTATTGTTATTTACCAGGGAACTCCCCTTGTACAGTGATACCCATGCTACGAGCCGTACCGGCCACCACCTTCATGGCAGACTCAACGGTGAAGCAGTTCAAATCCTGAAGCTTGTCCTCGGCGATGGCACGCACCTGATCCCAGGTCACGCTGGCCACCTTCTTACGGTTGGGCTCTGATGAACCGCTCTTCACCTTGGCAGCCTCAAGCAGCTGAACAGCTGCGGGAGGAGTCTTGATGACGAAGCTGAATGACTTGTCGGCATAGTAAGTGATAACGACAGGAAGAATCTTGCCTGCCTTATCCTGGGTTCTGGCGTTGAACTCTTTGCAGAATCCCATGATATTGATACCCTTGGAACCCAGTGCAGGTCCTACGGGAGGCGAGGGATTTGCAGCGCCACCTTTAATCTGTAATTTGATTAATCCAGCAACTTCTTTAGCCATTTCTGTTTGTAATAATTATTATTGTCATATAAGCACGGGAGTGGAAGCCACCCGAGCCGTATATTAGAATCGGCGCACCGTAACTTGCGCCCTATTCTTTCTCTACTTGATTGAATCCCAGTTCGAGCGGTGTCTTGCGTCCAAAGATTTTCACCATTACCTTCAGCTTCCGCTTCTCAGCATTCACCTCTTCGATGACTCCGCTGAAGCCGCTGAACGGTCCGTCAACCACCTTCACGGCCTCGTCGAGGATGAAGGGCACCTCTACCTCTTCAGTACGGATGGCAGTATCCTCCACCGTTCCGAGAATGCGGTTAATGTCGGCCTGACGCACGGGGCTGGGATTATCCATGCCGCCTAGGAAGCCCAACACATTAGGTATATATCTGAGTGTGTGGGTAATCTCTCCATCGAGACGGGCCTCAACGAGTACATAGCCAGGGAGGAAAAGTTTCTCCTTGACCACACGCTTGCCATTGCGGAGCTGGGCATACTTCTCAGTAGGAAGCAGAATTTGTCCTACGCTGTCAGCCAGCGTAGGATTATTTCTCATCAGTGCCTCCAAGTACTCCTTTACCTTTGCTTCTTTACCGCTTACGGCTTTCAGTACGTACCACTTCTTACCAGTCTCAGCCATTGTTAATGTTAAACCTTAGCCTGGATAGACCACGCTCATTACTGACTTGAAAATTAAATCCATCACCCAAACGACGATGGCGATAATCAACGATGCCGACAGCACCAGCATCGCGCTGGCTGTCAGCTCCTTGTACGTAGGCCATGTTACCTTGTGAGCTAACTCATCATAGCAGGTCTGGCAATACTTAATGAACTTCTTAATAATATTCATCTCTTTCTTCGTTCTTTCTCTGCACGGGAAGGAGGACTCGAACCCACGACCCTCGGTTTTGGAGACCGATGCTCTACCAACTGAGCTATTCCCGTAAGTAAGGCCCCCGCCCGACTGAGCGGGGGCCTTGTTGTTTTCGTCATGTCTGCTGCTGTTCTACAGCAGCCTACCGAACTATTAGTCCTCGTAGACCTCAGTGATCTGGCCCGAGCCGACGGTGCGGCCACCCTCACGGATTGCGAAGCGCAGACCCTTGTTCAGAGCAACGGCGTAGATCAGCTCAACAGTGATCTCGACGTTGTCACCAGGCATCACCATCTCGACGCCCTCGGGCAGAGAAATCTCACCCGTGCAGTCCATGGTGCGGAGGTAGAACTGAGGACGATACTTGTTGCCGAACGGAGTGTGACGGCCGCCCTCTTCCTTCTTCAGGACATAGATAGAAGCCTTGAACTTCTTGAAGGGCTTGATCTGACCCGGATGGCAGAGCACCATACCGCGCTTGATCTCGTTCTTGTCGATACCGCGGAGCAGCAGACCAACGTTGTCACCAGCCTGGCCCTCATCGAGCAGCTTGCGGAACATTTCCACACCGGTAACCACAGAGTTCTTGTCCTCACCGAGGCCGAGCAGCTCAACTGCATCACCCACGTGAATCACGCCAGTCTCGATACGGCCAGTAGCCACAGTACCACGACCTGTGATTGAGAACACGTCCTCAACAGGCATCAGGAAGGGCTTGTCGGTAGCGCGCGGGGGCTCCTGAATCCACTCGTCGCAGGTGTTCATCAGCTCCATCACCTTGTCTTCCCACTTCTGAACACCGTTCAGGGCGCCAAGAGCAGAACCGCGGATGATAGGAGTATCGTCCTCGAACTCATACTGAGCCAGGATTTCCTGAACCTCCATCTCAACGAGCTCGAGCATCTCCTCGTCGTCGACCATGTCGCACTTGTTCAGGAACACGACCAGACGGGGAACGTTGACCTGACGGGCGAGCAGGACGTGCTCACGGGTCTGGGGCATCGGGCCGTCAGTAGCGGCAACCACCAGGATAGCACCGTCCATCTGGGCAGCACCCGTAACCATGTTCTTCACATAGTCGGCGTGACCCGGGCAGTCAACGTGAGCGTAGTGACGCTTCTCGGTCTCATACTCAACGTGAGCGGTGTTAATGGTGATACCACGCTCCTTCTCCTCAGGGGCGTTGTCGATAGCGTCGAAGCTCTTCACCTTGTCAGCGTTACCGGCCACACGCTTCGAAAGAACCAGCGTGATAGCAGCGGTCAAAGTGGTCTTACCATGGTCAACGTGACCGATAGTGCCAATGTTCACGTGCGGTTTAGTGCGCACAAAAGTCTCTTTTGCCATTGTTTGTTGTTTTTATTAGTTTTATTGATTATACTACAATTGTTTTTGCTCCTCCTTCATGTCTCAGAGAGCTGTAACTGAGAGTTGAACTCAGGACCTCTTCCTTACCAAGGAAGTGCTCTACCACTGAGCTATTACAGCATTTGTTTATAGAGCGGAAAACGGGGCTCAAACCCGCGACCCCCAGCTTGGAAGGCTAGTGCTCTATCAACTGAGCTATTTCCGCAAGTACGGCATCTCGACTTCGCCTTAGCAAAAGCGAGCTTCTGCGCTCGGCTTGCTCTCAATTCCGCAAAAACAGTTCTGAGTGTGGGAGGTGATGGATTCGAACCACCGAAGTCGAAAGACAACAGATTTACAGTCTGCCCCATTTGACCGCTCTGGAAACCTCCCAGTGTTTTGCCTCCGGCTATTAACCTTTGGCGCCTTCCTTAAATCCGAGCCTCTTGTCGGATTCGAACCAACGACCCCGAGATTACAAATCACGTGCTCTGGCCAACTGAGCTAAAGAGGCTTTTTTAACAGCCGCTTTCTTTTCAGATTTACGACCTGTTGGAAAACGGCTGCAAAGTTACGACTTATTTTTGAACTACCAAAATTTTTTCGAACTTTTTTTAGTAATTCCTTGCTTTTTCCTTAATTTTCTGCAGTTGAACCCTCAATGCGTCAACACAGAGGTCGATTCCCTCTTCGAATGTGTCGTTCACTTTCTCCACGTGGACGGGGGCCTGACCGGGTATCGTCACCGTGAGGCTCGTCTCCTTGTTCTGGGCCGTGGCGGGTTTTACAACCTTCAATTGCACCTCTACTTTCTGTATGTCTTCATAGGATTTTTCTAACTTGGCGACCTTCTTCTCGATGAACGCCTCTAACTTCTCGGTAGCGTCGAAATGAATCGACTGAATCTTAATCTCCATAGTTGTCTTTTGTTTTTAAAAGGTTAAACTATCAGGTTAGCCCCTTGGATGGGCATCCTTATAAACTCGTTTCAGCTGTTCGAAGGTGGTGTGCGTGTAGATCTCGGTCGTCTCCAAGCTTTCATGCCCCAACAGCTGGCGGACGCTTTCCAGTCCGGCACCGTTGTTGAGCATGGCCGTGGCGAAGGAGTGTCTGAGCACATGCGGCGAGCGTTTCTTCATCGTGGTCACTTTGGCCAGACTGTCCCTTGTGGTGACATAGACGCGGTTGGCGGTAATACGCTTGCCGTTCTTTTCCACGAAGAGTGCTCCCTCTGTCGAGCCCACCTTGCTGTCGCGCACCTCGATGTAGTGCTGCAGCTGTCGGGCCAGCTCCTCTCCGAAGGGCACGATGCGCTGTTTGTTTCTCTTGCCGGTCACTTTCAGCTGGCCGGCGGCGAAGTCCACATCGCCATCGTTGAGCCCTATCAGCTCTGCTCTTCTCAGTCCCGCCTCGTATAATAATATAATAATAGTACGTGCGCGTACATTATTAAAATCATCATCCCACTGCTCCTCATCGAGCAGCTTGTCCATCTCGCTTTCACGGACGAACTGCGGCAGCGGCTTGGCTTTCTTCGGGCCTGTCAGGCTGTGCGCCGGATCGCGGTCGACCAGTTTCCTGGCCAGTGCGAACCTATAGAAAGAGCGCAGTGCCGAAAGGCCCGTATTGACGGTGGAAGCAATGTTGCCCCGCTCCATCAGGCTCTCCATCCATCCGCGGATGATGTCGGCATCCACCGATGCCCAGTCGAGCCCAGCCTCAAGGGACTGAAAATAAGCCTCAAAGTCGCGAAGGCTCATCTCGTATCGCTGAACGGTCAGCTCACTGCGGTTCCGTTCATAGCGCAGATACTTGAGAAAGAGGTCAATCACGATTTTCGGCTACGAATTTACGGAAATTATTTGATTCTACCAAATTTTCCGGAAACTTTTTTAGTTTTCCTCGGCAGTACGCAGCTGCTGTACATAGATGGCGTGCTCCATCTTCAGGCGCTTCAGTACAGAGGGCTTGTTGAACTGCTGACGGCGGCGAAGCTCTTTCACCACGCCGGTCTTCTCAAACTTTCTCTTAAACTTCTTAAGGGCCTTCTCAATGTTCTCGCCTTCTTTTACAGGTACAATAATCATACTGTTTTTTGACTTTAAATGTTTAATGGGTTATACATAGTTGCAGGGTTCGGGTGCAGCGCACACGAAATGCGGGTGCAAAATTACTACTTTTTGTTCAAACCGCCAAGTTTTTGCCACTTTTTTTTGTAGTCTGGGAAAAACGCGGCTCTAATACGACTCTTTAGGTGCAGTTTTCATAATGGACGGAGCTTCCTGATGATACGATTGCTGATCATCATCATTTTGAACGATGATGTCAGGAAGATGTATGACATCGGTAACACAACGAGAAAAGTGTTCCAAAATTTTTTCACCAATGAAACACTTTGTTTCAAGCACTGAAACACTTTGTTTCAGGCATGAAAACAAAGTGTTTCTAAGCCAAAAACAAAGTGTTTCAACAACGGACGGTCATTGAAACACTTTTTTGACAAGTTAGCGGCCTTGCTAGTCGAGCGCTTTGCGCACGCCCATGTTCTTACGCGATTCATCATTGATGAGACGGCTGGCCTCATGGCCATCGAAATGAGTAGGGCCGATGATGAACTCGGGCACATTGAAGGAAAAGAAACGGTCGGCATAGAAACGGCGGGGATCGCGCTGGGGCAGCATGAAAGCTTTTGTGATACGGCCGTCGGCGTCGATGTGACAGAAATAAGGGCGGGTGAAGAGCCCGTCGTCACGGCGGGAACTCAGCACGAGCCAGCGTGAGTTGGTGCTCCAGTTGTGGAACGATTCTGTATCGTCAGAGTTGACCTCATCCATAGGACGGCTCTGCGCTGTTGAGAGATCGAGCAGATAGAGGTCGGCCTCATGGTGCCAGATGCTGAACTGTCCGTAGTCGGAAAGTGTGTAACAGAGAAAGCGTCCGTCATACGAAGGCCGGGGGAAGGATACCGACTTGCGCTGAGCCTCGGCATAGACAATGGTGTCTATACGGCTGCCGAAGCCCCCCGTTGCCGGGTCGAAATCGATGCGGCAGAGATTATAGCGGATGGAGTCGAGCTGATAGCTGCCTTCCGGAATAGCACGGGCAGCACAGAAATAGATCGAGCGGCCGTCGGCGGAGAATACGGGAAAGGTCTCATAAACCGAGTCTTGCTTGAGAATGGGCGAAAGCAACAGTTCATTCTTCTCGACATCGTAGACCTGAAGGTCGGAAGCGCTGTCAAAGACCTCGACGCGGTTAGGGTCAGCGCTGTGGAACAGCTGGCTCGTGGCATTGGTAGAATAAGCGATATAGCGGCCCGAAGGATGCCAGTAGGGATAGACGCAGAAGCCGAGCGTCTGGTCAGTCTTGGTATTATAGGCGGCCATGGGGCCACCGTCGTGGCACAACAGCGTGGTGCCGTGCGGTCCACGTATATGCAGGCTCATATCGGCAGGGTTGCCACGGTTGAAGCTATGGCAGTTGACACAGCCCTCGAACTGTGTGTTCTCAATCAGCGCACGCTCGTCGAAGGTAGAAAGGTTTCGTTCGTAGATGCCCATCTTGCTCCACACCTCATAGCCCGGCGCTATCAATCGGTAGCAGATGCCATAGTCGATGCTGTCGGGACTGACGTAGAGAGCAAAAGAACGGTAGGTGTGCCAGCCATCGTCATACTTGGCCGAAACGATAACACTGAGCGAGTCGCCGGGGTTATGAGCGAGCAGCTCGTGCCAGTCGTCAAGGTCGAAATCTACCGATTCGTCGCCCTGACTGTGCAGCTCGTGTCCGTGACTGTCTGTTATGACGGCATCAATACGCTGTACCGTCTCGTCAGCCATGCAGAAGTTGAGCGGAGCAATGTTCACGGGTATGGTGACGCCGAGGTAGTCGGGATAAATCTGAGGCTGAACAGCCTCCAGCTTGGCATCCTTGACCGTCTCGGAGCAGCTCATCAGCCACAACAGCCCTATCAGCCCCATTATAATATTTTGAATCTTTTTCATCGCTTAACGGAAAAGCATGCTATTGTTGGTCAGTAGCTCGCTGTGAATAATACAGGTTAAATCTATCGCGGTCGCCCGTCAACAGACAGTAGGCCAGCAGATATTGGTAGGCCAGGCGATTGTCGGTATTGCCGAGATAGAGACTTTCGAGCATCTCGGGCGTCACATGGTCGCTGAAGAAGAAGTCTCCGGTTAAGCGAGTGCCGTCAAGCTTGGCAGGAACGTCCAGCCTTTGCTTGTAGGCAAACTGCCGCAGACGTCCGTATTCCGGATGTCGGGCTATCGCCTCTTCATTGCCGAGCAACGGCAGGGTCTCGTTAGCCCATTTGCGGTAGAAAAGTGTCTTCTGCAGCGCCATGAGATATTTGCGGGCCACGGCGTAGTTGCCATTGATGAGGTTGGTCTCTGCCAGTCGTTTGTAGCACCGGCCACTTTTCTGGAAGTCGAGAATGGCTTCCTGAGCCTCGAATACTGTTCGCTGGGCTACGTAGATCATCCCCAACTGATAGAAAGCCTCGGCTGTAGGCAGAGGACTGGTGGCATCTTCCTTCACATCGGGCAATAGGCCGGCGAGGCCGTTCTGGTGATAATTGAACATTTGTTCCAGGAGCATACCGTTCATCGCCAAGGCCAAGTTTTGCACCGTCACTCCAATCTGGTTGTTGGGCTTTTCTTTGTTGACAGTCTCAAGTATGCGATTCCATTGCTGGAAGCGGGCCATAAAGTCATACTGCATCACTTTCTCGGCCTTGAAATTGGCGTTCTTCCATACGAAGAATATGCCTGTCGCAAAAATCAAAGAATAGAAAAATATAGAAGCAAAAGGTTTGCTGACGACTTTGAGTGACAGGTGACAACGGCGGAAGATGCAGCCAGCGAAAACGAGGATGAAGACAGACAAGGCCGCAGCCCAAAGCAGCCACGGAAATACTGTCGGGTAACGATAATAATGGATGCCCGACCACAGACTGCCGACGGGTATAGGGAGGCAAACGGGGCCTATCAAGAAATAGAGTATAGGAATGGCGGCAATAAGCAGGATGTACCGCAACCAACCGTGTGCCACCTTGACGATGGCCCAAGCTACGAGCAGCGTGAGCAAGACAGCCCAGACTCCACCTAAAAGTGCATTCTCGTCGAGCAGGAAGAGCCAGAGCAGGAAGGAAGGCACAAAGCTTAAGCCATAGAGTAATGACCGCACCCCTACCCCACCCTTTGAAAGGGAGGATACTTGTGATGTCTGGTTCTGCGAGAGAGTGAGGAGACTGAACGTCAGGAGATGCACCGCCACGAGTAGCAGTGCAATGACAAGCGCTCCCACCCAGGCAAAAAGAAGGAACTGTGTGCAGAAGCGTCCCAGCAGGTCGGCAACGCCACCTGGCAGTTTCACAATCTCCCATACGTAGGTGCTGTCGAAGAGGAACAGCTGATACTGTTCCTGATAATGCAGATGGTGCGGATAGGCCAGCCCGAAGAAGAGGAGGACGGCCACGCCGAAAAGGAGAGTGTATAAACTACGTAGATGCTTCATTTGAACATATTAGTCAGAAAAAACCTTGCTGAACTCGGCAACGCTGATCTTGACAGGTTCAACCATAAACTCGGGACGGTTATAGCTCTTCAACAGGTAGAAATGCTGTTCGGGGTCTTCCTGTGGCAGCATAAACGCCTTTTCCACCTTGCCATTGTTGAAATAGGAGAAATAGACACGGCAATAGTTGCCATCGTCGCGGCGGCTGGCACACATAATCCAATGTCCGTTGCTCGACCAGCTTGGGTAGCTGTCAGGAGTTCCTTCGCTGTTCAGATTCGAAAGATCAAGGCGCAACGGTGGCTCTTTGGCATGACAGGTGTCCGAAACTTCAGCACGGCAGGTGTCAGGAATCTGGTCAAGCGGCATACAGACAATGTCGCCATCGTTGTGGCGGATATGGAAACAGCCATACTGACCTTCGGCAAAGAGCAAATAGCGGCCGTCGGGGCTGATGCGCGGCAAGGTGGCACTCTTGTCATACGAGGCCGCATCGTAGACGAGTTCCTCTTCACCGAAGGTGTGCGAAGCCACATCAAACGAGCGGCGATAGAGGTTGTATTGTATGTTCGGATAGAAGGACCTGATGTCCTTGTCGCGCAACTCTTCAGGAAGCGGAACAGACTTGCAGTAATAGAGGTATTTGCCATCGGGCGACCAGGTAGGATACACCTCCAACAGATCGGGGTCTTCACTGATGACACTCACTGAGTCGGTTGCCACATCATAGAGAATCAGGTCACTGGCTTCATCGTACACTTCAATTTTGTTTGGATTTAACGTATGAAATGCCTGCCGTGTCCTGTTGGTCGAGAAAGCTATCAGCTTGGCAGTAGGATGCCATGACGGATAAACGCCCCCAGAGATGGTATAGTCGCGCTTCATATTGACTTTCGATATCTTACCATCGTTCACAATGACGGTGCCGGCATTAGAGAGACGCACATGAAAGAGCATGTTGTCGGTCTTGTAGTTCTGATAGCTGTGACAATTGATGCACTGGCCTTTTGCCCTGTCATTCATGGTAATCTCGTTGTTGAAGATCTGCTTCTCTTCAAACGAGGTGAGGTTGCGCTGGTCTATCTCCATGTAGGTCCACGCAACATACGACGGTTCGATAAGGCGATATGACAGGTATTCGTCGATAGGATGTTCAGCTACATGTATTTCAAACGGACTGAACGACAGCCATTTGCCCTCTTTCTTGCCCCACACCTCTACCTTGATGCTCTTGCCCTTAGAAGCATTGAGCATGTCGTGCCATTCCGACTCGGGAATCTGCACTTTTACGCCATCGCCGTAAGTCTGCTGCTGGCCGTCGGGAGTGGTTAGACGTGCCACACACTCCTCGTACTGGTCAGCAGGGAGCATGAAGTTGAGTGGTGCAATATTGTAAGGCACAGTGACATTGCAATAATCAGGGAAGATGGCCGGCAACTCAGAGGACGCAGAGGCCTCAGACGGCACATCGGGATGATGCCCGCACGATGTCATGAGCAGCATGGCAACAGCCAGAAGCTGGAAATAAGGGTAGAAATATCTTTTCATTCTTTTTTTACGCATGAATTTCGTTTCCAATCTTGCCACGTACATAAATCGGTTTTCTTCCGAAGACGTTGTACCACCAGTAAGTATCACCAAAGTCGTTGCGCATCTCTTCACCAATTGTCTCAAGTGTCATACCAGGCTTTGCCTTACTTTCCAAAGATGCCCAAAACTGTTTGTAGCGCTCGTAAACAGACTGCTCGACAGGTAGCATCATGCGTTTTTCTTCCGGTGACTTATCCATAAACAGGATATAAGCCTCCATTGCATGTAATGGGAATTCTTCGTTGAGGTGCAGATCCACATAGTTGCGCAGCGATGCCCAGAAACGGCGCGAGTCGCAACGGAGCATAGAATAGAACAGCGCCTGTTCTGAAGCCACTTTGGAATTGGAGTCGTACCAGAGGCTGATTTCATTGACCAGATAGCTGTCGCTGTTCTCAACGCCGGTGAGCTCATCGGGGAAGCATTGTTGCAGTTCCTTTATCTTTTCACTAACTGGTGCCGGTTGCCAATCGCCGTAGCACGGAAGATGATGAAGGATGGTGGTATAGCGTTCTACCAATTTTTTATCTCCTTTAGCTAAGGCACAGCGGGCAAGCATCTTCAAGTAGAAAGGCGAGAAGCCGCCTTGTATAGCCATTTCGAAATTCAAGCGGATGGCTTCATTCATCATGCCATAGTTGTAATAGACCAAAGGCGATGCAATGTCCAAAAGGGTGACATGGAGCGAATCGGGATTGTTTATACTGGCAGCATCGTTGCCTAACTTGAATGAACGGTCGAGCAAACCGCCTTCGTTCATCAGGGCGATATTCTTGAGAAACACCATCGTACTGGTTGGACGCTTATTCTCTTCTGCCATTTTAAGAACCTCCTGCCAATTATCGTCAGAAGCATAGCGCACCATTCGCATCTCGTCGACATAGTTCTTGTCGCGGAACATGAACGACAAGGTAAAGATGATGCCTGCAACTGCACACAGCACAGGAACGACCCGTCTCGACAAATACTTGCCACACAGAGAAATAAGCACAGAGACAGCACCAAGCACCCAGAAGGGAATGGAAAGACGGGGGGTACTGTCGCTTGGTGTTTCAAATCGTGGTAATCCTGCCAGCACCACATCGTCGAATTTCAGATTAGAATAAAGCAGGACATGCCAGATGGCAGCAGTGAAGATGAGCAAGGCAATGCCTATAAGATCACGCCAAGAGGGTTTTCCACTCAGCATCAAACATAAAACGAAAAGCAAAGCAAACCAGCCTAATACAGGATAGAGGCAAACGCCCAACAGATACCAGAGAAGATTCCATTTCTTGCCTTCCGTTGGTAGCAAGCGAGCAGAGCTCGAGTGGCGGGGTGTGCTACGCGCTGCCCATAAGAGCAGCAGCATGACGAGATAACCTACCGACTGCGAGAACCAATAGCCTCTGATGGTGGAGATATAGATCCAGTATCCCAAATCGACGACAGAGACGAGCAGACAGGCTACAGGCAAGAGCATCAGCGCCGTGGCACTGCCACGGAGCCGGAATGCCTTGGCTCCCACAAAGAAGACAAGCACCCAGATAGTCATCAGCACACTGGCCCCCATGACAGGATGACAGAAGAGTTGTGTGAGCCAGGCTCCCACATACTGCATCAGGCCAAAGGGCTTCGATAGGAGGGTATGGAAGAAGGAGCTTCCAATGATAAATTCGGAACGGTCGTGGGCCGTATAGAGCACCTCTTGATTGATGTATAATATATATACAACAAATGCAATGAAAGCCAAAAGACTTCCACCGAGAATGACACTAGATACTTTGCTTTTTTTTGTCATTTTTTTGCTATAAAAGGCTGGCTCAATCAAATGAGCCAGCCCTATTAATTATTATACCAACAAGGAAATATTATTCCTCATAGTAAACAGAGTTAAGGGTCATCGAGCCACTATAGAGCATGAGGTCGAGGTCACGACCTTCACCGCCCTTAGCGCACTCCTTAGCCAATGTCTCGGTGATCTGAAGTTCGTTCAGACCGTTCTGCCACTTCACATGATCGTAATAGGTGTTACTCCACCAACCATTCATGACCTTCAGATCAAAGTCTGCAGAAACGTCTGATACGTCGAAAATCAGAGTCTTCAAGCCGAAGTAGATATCATCAGAAATGGTGGGCAGGTGTGCACCCTCAGTCGAGCTGAAACGCATGGCTGCTGCATCCCAGGCACCAGGAACGAACGGGGGTTCCTCGGCTGCCTTTGCAGGATCACCATAGATGTAGTATTTAATCAGCGGATCAGTGATTTCATCACAATTCACAGAGTATTCAGCTGTCAGTTCAGTACCATCAGGGCAAATAGCTGTCAGGACAACGTTATGCGTACCCTTCTTCATCTTCTTCCATGCATAGTTGGAATAGAACTCCTTGCCACCAATATTCCACTTAGCATTTACAGGTGCAAAAGTCTCACAGGTAATACAGTTACCATTCGCACCACTTGGTGCCTTGTCAACTGTAACAGTGGTCTTTGCCTTGAGCTCGTCAATCGTAATGTGGCCGCCATTGCTGAAATCCTCCTGAGTAGGATCGCAGGCAACATAAGCGCATACTGCGACAAATAGCAAAATTATCTTTTTCATGTTGAATACAATTAAATATTAATAAAGAACTTTATATGTCCACTCTGATGCAGGAGTTTTGTCATCCCATCCAGGATTCTGCTGCATCTTGAAATTCATCAGGGTCATCTGAGCCTGAGGCTTGGGCAGGAAACCCTTGGTGTCAGCATAACGCTTGGCCCAAGAACACGTCATGTGCTCCATAGAACGCTTGGCAGCCTTCTGGCCTAGGCAGACAATCTGCTTACCCTTCTGAGCCTGGAGAGCCTTAGCTGCGTAGGAGGTCTCGCTGTGACCGTCTTTACCTGACCAACGGCGCATGTCGTTGAAACGAAGACCCTCAAGAGCAAACTCCCAACGGCGCTCGTTCTGAACATTCGTCAAAGAGTATCCCGTCTCAGGAACACCTGCACGCCTCTGAACCTGGTTCATATACTTAGCATCACCGGTGAGCTCTGTCATCATCAGAAGCACGTCAGCATAACGCATCAGATAGTAGTCCTCGAAGTGGTCACCCTGCTGCTTGTTGTCAAGTGAGCTGCTGGAATAACCCTCACACTTTGACCACCATGAATCGTTGTCGGCAGCGCAAGCGTCAAGGTTCACATCAGCATATTTCTTGACTGCATAACCAGACTCTTCGTTGTCGTCCTTCTCATAGGTATAGCTCTCGAGCTCATTATCAAGGTCAATCAGTGTACCAAGCTTACGGATGTCGGTGTAATTACCGCTTCTCTCAGCATCTGTCCAGTCGTCCCAGATGTTGCAAGAAGGAGTACCCTGACCCCAACCCTGATTGAACGGATAAGTTTTGTCACGACGGCCATTGTCATTGGTAGCACCATTACGAAGGCCCCAGAAGCAAGAGAGGTAGTTTGAATACATACGCGGGTTGTTGTATGTACCACCGATAGCCCACTTAGAAGCATTCATGAACTGAATCTGGAAAAGCTCCTCTTTGTTACCGTTACCCATACCAGGCTGGTCGAAGCAGTTTGCACGATCCATGTCTGCGATGAAAGCGTATGCGTGGGTGCCCTCAGCATTGCCAGTACCATCAGCGTTATCGTGTGCCTCATCCCAAAGCAGACTGTTGGAGTACTGCCAGAGTGAGCGGAAGTCTGGAAGAAGTTCGTAACCGCCATTGCTAATGATGTCCTGAAGACCAGCAACGACATCAGCCTTTGCAAGCGTACCACCGGAGCAGCCTTCCTGCTCTACAAGAGTGATGGGGGCATCGCCATTGGCAAGCTCACCAACTCCCTTATAGAAGCCAGCCCAGAACATCCATGCACGTGCAATAAATGCCTCTGCACAGTACTTGTCAGCATGACCTGAGCCATTGGCTCTCTCAGCCTTCATGAGACTCTTGGCAGAAGTGAAGTCGGAGAGAATCTGAGGATAGATAACTTCCTCAGCGCTCACCTGAAACTGCATCTCTTCCGTAATAACGGTAGAAGTGATCAGGGGCACATCGCCATACATCTGGGTAAGGAGGAGCGTATAGAAGCCACGCATGAAGTAGGCTTCGCCAAGCAGCTGGTTACGCTGAGCCTTCTGATCCTCAGTCCAAGCTACGTTGTCAATCGTCTCAATCTGGTTGTTGGCACGTGAGATACCACCATACAGAAGGATAAAGTCCTGCTCGTACTGATTGGCGCTTGCCGTTGTGAAGTGATGCAGCGACTTTGCCACATTGTCCTGCAGACCGCCACTGCCGTAGCAGTCGTCAGACATCAATGACCACCAGTAGAAAGGATTATTCAGGATACCGCTTTGGTCGCCGCCACCCAGAGTATTCATGATACTATAGGTAGCTGCATTCAATGCCTCCACATCTGCGGGCTTACCCGGGAATGTAGCTGCGCTCAACTGTGTAACACGCGGATCAGTGTCCAGCATGTCGTTACAGGAGGTAAACACAGTTGCTGCTGAAACAACAGCTAATGCTGATAAAATATATTTCTTCATAATCTTCAATTCTTTTTCGATTTTTCAATTCTTCAATTTTTCAATTTTAGAATTTGATGCTAGCACCTACCAGATAAGTACGAGAGGGCGGATAGAGACCCAGGTCAACACCTGAAGCCCAGCCATTGCCACCTGCAGAGTTACCTACCTCAGGATCGAGGCCGGTATAACCGGTGAAGGTGTAGAGGTTCTGAGCCTGCACATAGAAGCGGAGCTGCTGGAACGGGCAGGACTTCCAGATATGCTTGAAGTCATAACCAAGCGTCACAGTCTTGATCTTGAAGTAGTCAGCATCCTCCATGTAGCGTGTGGATACGTAGTTGGTATTGGGGTGACCGGTAGCAGAGATACGGGGCTGCTCGTTTGTAGAACCTTCACCCACCCAACGATTCAGGATAGAGGTGTCGTAGTTCTGGTAAGGAGCATCACTGAATGAACGGTAAGAACGCATGATCTGCATGCCAAATGCGCCAGCACCGTTGACAGCGAAATCAAAGCCCTTGTAGTTCAAACCGAGGTTGAGGCCAACCATCAGGTCGGGGTTAGGATTACCAATCTCATGACGGTCGCAGTTATCACCTTCAGCATAGGTAATCACGCCATCGCCGTTCCAGTCGTCCCAGATGCAGTCACCGGGCTGTGCACCGTCGAGAACGGCCTTGCCTGCGTTACGTGCTGCATCAATCTGGGCCTGGTTCTGCCAGATGCCGCTGTAGGACATACCGTAGAAGTAACCGATGGGCTTGCCTTCCTCAGCACGGTAGATGTACTCAGTACCCTGTGAGAGAACGCCACCAGGACCATTGAGGTAGTGGTTTTCGTTAGCAATACGGGTTACCTTGTTCTTGTTGGTAGCGAAGTTCAAACCGATGTTGTAGCTGAAGTCCTTATTAATATTGTCGTTCCAAGTGAGAGCGACCTCAATACCGGTGTTCTCCACGTCACCACCATTAATGGCAGCAGGATTCGTACCATAGATGGCAAGCAGATTACCGCCAATCAGCCAGTCCTTAGTGGTCTTCTTATACCAGTCGAAGTTCAAGCCCAGACGGCTGTTGAAGAAGCGTGCATCGAAACCGAAGTCAAGCTGCTCAGAAGTCTCCCAAGTCAGGTCGGGGTTAGGAACGATGTCAGCGTAGGCACCGACGTTAGGAGTGCCGGCAACGGAAGTAGCCATATCAGAGCCGAACTTGTAGCCAGCGTCGCCGGCCTCGCCCGACAGAGCGATGGTAGCCAGATACTGGTACTTGGAGATATCCTTATTACCGTTCTGACCCCAGCTTGCACGAATCTTGAAGAAGTCCATCCAGCTCTTGGTGCCTTCCATGAATTTCTCATTGCTAACTACCCAACCTGCAGATACAGATGGGAAGACGCCCCAGCGCTTGCCATCGGTGAAGATGCTCGAGCCATCATAACGGAGGGTAGCGGTAGCCATATAGGTCTCATTCCAGTCCCAAGTTAAACGACCGAACCAAGAAGCGAGATACTCTTCGTCATTAGGAGAACCGGTGAGCGTTGCGTCGGTAGCATTTACCAGCTTCACGTTCGACAGCCAAGCAGAATCCCAACCCTTCAAAGTAGCAAGCTGATCGCCATAGTTAACCTTGTTGGATCCGCCAATGTTGGTGCTCCAAGCGGTGCTCTGGAAGGACTGACCTACCATAGCGCTAATCTTGTGACCATTGATGATGGGAAGATCGTAGGTAAGGGTATTCTCAACAGACCATGAAGTATTCAACCAAGCGCTCTGATTGACGCTGTAAACAGGTGATGTGGCATTGCCATAACCAGATGAACGAGGCTCGCCATAGTTGCGATAGGCACCAGAACCCCAGTTGTAGTTGAACTGAGAACGGAATCTCAGACCCTTAATGGGCTGGATAACTGCGAATGCTGTAGCGCTGGCATTGATGCTGCGGCTTTCAGCCATAGAGTTGAAACCACCCTTGATGAGGTTCTCCCAGGGGTTGCTGAACAGAGAAGCGTTCCAGCCCTGACCGTACTTGACGGTACCGTCGAAGTCCTGATAATAATAGATGTCGCCATTGTCAGCAAACTGAGGAACGAGCGGGCAGGTCTGCAGCAGGCTGTGGATATAGCTCCAGTACATGCCGTCCTCAGCCAAGTCGTGGCTCTTGGTATAGCCTAAGGAGAAGTTCTCACCGATGGTGATCACATCAAAGTCCTTAGCCTTCAGCAGCACGTGGTCGCTGTTGAGGCGGATGGTATGACGCTTGTAGTTAGAAGCCACATCAGCGCCCATAATACCTTCGTTGCCTGTATAGGTGTAGGACATGGCGAACTTTGAGCGGTCGGTGCCGCCAGTCAGCGTCACGGAGTGGTTCTGCTGTACGGCGTTCTCATTCTCGAATGCTCCCCACCAGTCGGTGCCATCCCAGCCACCTGCAACCTTGTCGAGGATGTTCTGCGGAACGAAGCCGGGCCAATCCATCTTCTGACCAGAAGTATTGAAGGTGTACTCATCAATGATGGTCATGTACTGCTGGGCGTTGAGCAGCTGCGGACGCTTGTAGGCGTTCGACCAGCCCATAGCGCCATTGTAGCTGAGCTCAATCTTGCCAGCCTTACCCTGCTTGGTAGTAACCAGGATAACGCCGTTAGCAGCACGGGCACCATAGATGGCAGCCGATGCAGCGTCCTTCAGCACGTCGATGCTCTCAATATCAGCGGGGTTAATACCGTCGAGGTTGCCACCTGCCACACCGTCGATTACATAAAGAGGTGCAGAGTTACCGGTGGTACCGATACCACGGATGTAAACCTTGTAACCCTTACCAGGCTGAGTAGAGCTCTGGGTAATCTGTACACCAGGCGTATGGCTCTGCATAGCCTCGAGTGCGTTGGTGGTGTTCACCTTGGCCAGTTCTTCACCTTTCACCTGAACAGTAGCACCGGTCACCAGCTTTTTCTTCTGGGTACCGTAACCGATGACAACCACGTCTTCCAACGTGTTGGCATCCTCTACCAAAGTAATAGCGATGTTGCTTCTGCCTCCAACGCGTACCTCCTGGGTTTCATAACCCACGTAGGAAATGCTCAGTGTGGCATTAGAAGCAGCCTTGACGCTAAAATTACCGTTAAAATCGGTAATTGCACCTTCATTGGTACCCAGCACTTTAACGGTAGCACCGATGACAGGTTCGCCAGCCTCATCGTTAACTGTTCCTCGTACGAGGCTCTGAGCCAATGCTCCTAGTGGGAACAAACAGAGCAGGAACAGCAACATTAACGGCTTTTCCAGTGATTTAATTTTCCACATAATTGTTAATTTTGGAGTTAATAAAAAGTTAGTTATACATTCTCTATAGTTTTCTCAGCTCTTCAAAGGCAGCCAGACAGCTTTTGTCATTAAAAAGCGGCATCGCCTGTTGCGCTCAACATGAGCGATGCCGCCAAAACGAACTACTAACTATCTCTAACTAACCTGAAAAACTGTTGCAAAATTACATATATTATTAACACGTATCATTGTCGTTTGTATCTCAACCTTTTTGCTATGTAACATTTATGTCAAAAAACACATTTTCACAACAAATAGAAACAATTATAACACATTTTTTATGATTTGAAAACGTGGTGAACAACTTGATAAATTCTGTTTATTGAAGAAACGGGAGTTCTCAGACAAGAACCAACACCTGTGACAATTTAGTAACCATGTGGGTTACTGTCAGTAACTCGCGTGGTTACTGTTAGTAACCCACGTGGTTACTGTCAGTAACCCGCGATGTTACCGAGGGTTCTGACACATTCACGATGATGAACGTTGACTTCTTACATTCTGGGGATGTGATTGCGGATAATCACTCAACTGTCGGTTGTATACGCTTAACTTCGGTAGTTAGAGGTAGTTAGAAGAATTTATCGGCCTTCGGCCTTGGAAGTATAGGTCATTTGTTATGGTCTATGAAGGAGTTTTTGCGTAGCCATCAGTGAAGCAACTATTGACCCATAACTTCCCATAACTTCCTTTTACTACTTCTTACTACTCCACTTGAGAAAGTTGAATGAATCATAAAAAAAAGACAGCAGCCACACCTCAATGAGATGCAGCTGCTGCTGTTGTTAGAACTAAAGCTCTGGCGCGCTCATGCACGCAAGCATGAGCGAGCTTCGGCTTTATACTTACTTCGTAACTAGCTTTCTTCCGTTCTTGACGACGATGCCCTTGTAGCTCTTGGATACGCGCTGGCCGGCAAGGTTGTATGTAACGGTAGTAGCCTTCTTGTTGTTCACAACGCTGGTGATGCCAGACTCAACAGGCTCGGGATTGCCACCAAGTATCTTCACGTAGAAATTGGTGCCACCAGTCTCATTGATCAGAGTCTCTGTGTTGTCTTCAAGCTTCCAGATGAAGTCCTTCAACTCATAGGTGTTGGCCTCCTTGATTTCAGACAGGTTGAATGCGATTGACTTCATGCCGTTTGCCTCAGAGGGAACAGTGAAGGTGGTTTCGAAGTCCTGCCACTCTTCAGCGAAATTCACATCACCGATAGCAGCCCAGTGCAGGTAACTGCCCGGATCGGCGTGATCCTGTGTAGAGGCTTTGGCAGGAGTATTTGCTCTATATGAGAACTGAACAACAGTTACCTCACCAGTGCTCAGTGTGCGGTTAGCAACAATCCAGAACTGGTTGTCCCAAGGCTCACCTGTGCCAATTTCTGCTTCTCGTGCATTTCCATTGCTATCAGCTGTGAGATAGTCTCTCTCGAGAGCATTGATGGTAACAACTGTCGGGTTGGCCTTGATGTCCTTAGGAGCAATTTCAGTTCCTTCGAGCATCTCGAATGCCATTGCCTTATAGTCCTCGTCAAGGTAGATTCTCCAGATACCCTCACCCGGGAGGTTCAGCTTAGCAAGACTTGAGGGAGCGTAGTCGAGCCAGTTGTCAGGATCGTTAGTGATTGCGCCAGAAGGCTTCAAAGTATTGCCCTTGAATGCAGCATCGTTGCCGCGTACGGTAGAAATCATTATCTGAGAGACGTATGCGTCCTTTTCGCCGATAGTAGCAGTCTTCACTTCTGCTTCCTCGTCATAAACGAACTCAACAGCGTTGTCGAAGTCATACTCAAGACCCGTATTGGGGTTGCTGCCTGCCACGAAGTAACCTTCGTCAAGCTTCATGCTCTGCCATGAGAGGTCGTCAAAGTAGAAATCAATAGCATCCTTATCATTCTGGTTCAGCTGGAAAGCGATTGACCAAGTACCTGCCATATCATCAGCAATTGACATAGTGCCGTCAAAGTCCTGCCACTCTTCAGTGAAGGCGATGTCACCAATAGCATGCCAGATGAGGTAGTCTGACGGATTCTGCTTGTGGCACTGAGTAGCTACAGTAACAGCCTTTGAAGCCTTGTAGCGGAAATGAATCTTAAGCTGATCACCAGACTTCCACTCCTTCGGGCTCTGAATCCAGAACTGGTTGTCCCATGCTGAAGCATCACCCTCTGTGGTTGCGGGCTTACCATGAACGACGAAATAGTGATTACCGTCGGCTTCCTGTTCAATCGTAGCGGGGAAGGGATCCCAGCCACCGTCTTCATTCATGTTGACCTCACGCTCCTTACCCCATGCACAAATGAGATAGTTCTTTTCCTGATCGTTCCATTTTGTTTCAGGATCAGCCCAAGGAGTTTCGGCGTCACCCATCCACTTGTTTTCGTGAGCGACATCGGGGATGATAGACTGGCCATCATTGGTAAGCCACTCCTGCCATACAACCGGACGAGACTCTTTTGCGTTGTGAGAAACGGTAACCCACTTCCACTCGATGGTAGCAGTAACAGTACCAGGCTGTGCAACGAGGTTGCAAGAAGTACCACCAATGCCACTGTACTCCCATTCAATCTCTGTCCATTCTGCGGGAATATTTACGGATGTGCCTTTCTGCTGGCCTTCATTCCAACCCCAACCCATGTTGATGTTGATGGTGCAAGCCTCTGAAGCTTTAACCAATGCCTTAGCAGTGTAAGAACCGTCAAGCTCGGTGGGAATGCCATCGGCAATGAAATACTGGTGCCATCCGGGCTCAGCCAATTCAATTTTGTAGTACTCGACACCGCCTTGTGTCTTCACGATGACGTCGCTGGTCTCCTCAGCATCATCCTTCACCTCAACATACTTGAACATTGCACCATAGTCGGTCATGACGCCGTCAACCCACTCAGGAACGTAACCCATCACGTAGAAGGGGAACCCAGTGTTTTTGGAGTAGTCGATCTTGTAATCTTCTACCCAGTCAGCTTTTGCTCCCATAACTATTGCCAGGAAAGCAAAAAGAGTAAATAATTTTTTCATAATAGAAAAGTTTAGTTAATAATAAAAGATGAATAAAAAAAAAATGTTGATTCTTTAGGAATATCCTATCATTTTGTTTTTCTCTGTCATTTTCCTCCTTTAGGGGGATTCTTTACAAGTTTAGCAAGGGATGGGGACTGCATGCGAGCCCCCATGCCTTGTGTTGCTTACTTACCGCTAAGTGCGTCGCAGAATGCCTTGTAAGTAGCAGTGCGCACCCAGTCCTTGCTCTTGTTAACAGACCAAAGACCCACAGGATCAGTTGTATCAGCCAGATTGCCCTTGCAAATGCCAGCCTGCATCTCATGAGGAATCTTGCTCATGTAGCTCTTGATGACGTAGCCGTAATAATCGGCCAGCTTCTGACGCTGGGCTTCCGATATCTTATCTGCCGAAACTGACACGCCGTCGACATCCAGATACTTGATGTCGAAATTAGAGAGACGAATCAGTTTACCCGTTGCAGCAAGACTGGTAAGAAGATTGTCGAGTGTGGCCTTATTAGCTTCCTGCGTTGCTGCATCCTCACTGTAGCTGAGATTCAGCTTTGCATTGATACCGTCAATCTTTGCACCATTTGCATCCCAGATGCCAATCCAGTACTTAAGGCTCTGCATTTTCTTGGCGTCGTCAAGACCAGACTCACTGATGAAGAACTTCAGCTCAGCAGGATCGCCCTCGTACCTCTGGTAGGCATCGCGTGCTGCCTTTGCAACAGCCGGAGCATAGTTTTCACTGCCAAGGATGTCTTGCCAGAATATCTTTTCGGTAGAGTGCTTGAGGTCATACATGCCGTTCTCCAGCTCAGCACCGGTTTCGATAGGTTCGTCAATGAGATCGAACATCTGGATACGGCCGGCGTTGATCTTCATCAGACCGTCGCACCAGGTGTTGAGTGCATACTTGATGGTATCAGTCAGTTCCTGCTGGGTCTGATCGCGGTGGTTGTCAGGATAGTAGCCAACCTGTACCTTCTGAATATAGATAACACCGTTTGGACCATTATCTATCCTGAAGAAGCCTTCAGTGGCGTCAGGTGCGCTTTGACCCTCCACAACAATCTTGTACCACTTGTCTGGCTTGACTGTCCACTTTCCTTCAGAAGCAGGTCCTGCAATCTGATTGCCGGAGAAGTTTACTGTAAAAGAAACAGACTCCTTGCCAGTCTGAGCTCTTGCCCAGAATGTAGTGGTATATGTAGCCTTAGGATCAACGTCGAAATCTTCAACGATGCGAACATTAGCTCTGGTGCCTACTTGAAGCACGTTCTGACCTTCATAACTGACGATAGAAGCTTTACTTTTGTCACCTTTCTCAACAGTGCCATCAAACTTGGTCATGGTACTGAAGTCAATTGTCTTTCCTTCTACGTAGTCAACCGCAATCTCAATAGGAGCTGTGAGTGTGGCCAGCCATTCTTCAGCCTGGTTGGCATTGGCAACGATGGGACTGCCGTACACCTCATAGCCTATTTCCTCTACATGGGTAAGCAGATCGCTCATGTCGAGGAAGTTCATCACACCTTTAGCATTGACAATGGTGCCCGACATCAGGGTGGTACCGAATGCGACATTGTCGAAGTTGGTGACAGCTGCAGCATGTGCCAGCTCCTGCTTGTTGAATTCCGACACCTTCAGCATTGCTCCAAGCGTCATGTTGGGATACTGGTTTCTGTCGATGTATGACTTGACAGGAGCCAGGTCCTTGTACGGCTCGGCAAAGGTCGGATCGGGTTGAGCAGCGAAACCGTCTGTCTCGTTATAGTCGGCACAGGAAGCTGCCAATGCACCTGCTGCCAACACAAAGAGGGCGTTTCTAAAAATTCTGTTCATATTCTTAGCCTCCTTTTATTGATTTACATATTTTGGTGAGAAGAACACTTTCTTGTTTGACTCACGGGTCTGAACAACAAGCGTATCGGTTGTGGAAACCTGAATGTCTTCATTTTGGAAGTTAACCTCATAGGCCAAGCGGAGAATGTCGCGCTGGACGGGCTGTCCGTTCATGCTTCCCCACTGATAGTCCTTGTATTCGGGCTTCTCAGTTCCCTTGACGATGTATTCGCCTGAGCCTGTGGCTGTCACGCCCTCATCGTCGGTGGAGATGGTGCACTGATTGCCGTTGAACGTAAGGATGAGGTTGCAGGGGATGGAAGCTGCGCCACCACTGCGTTTGAATGAGACGGGGAAGATGGCCTGCGTCATGTTCTTGGTCTTGATGCCACAGATTTCATCGTTCTGGTTGACAGGATTCTCCTTGTAGTGCTCAAGGTCGGTGTTGACGAGCGAGAAATCCTTGCGGACCACCGTTGAGGTAGCTCCTTTTTCCGTTATATTGTCAACGCCGCGGCGAATATACTTTCCCTGCCAGGGATTCATGTACTTCACACAGTAGAGCACATAGTCCTTTGCCAGAATTTCCCAATCTTCCGTGTTCGTGCGCGAGGGAGTGAGACCTTCACGCGGCTTGCCAGTGAGGATGTGGTCAATGCCCTTGACGTTGGTCATCAGCAGGGGAATGACATAGGTGTTGTCGATTGCCTTCGGGTCGTTGAAGAAAGCATCCGTAAACTGCACCTCTACATAACCGCGAGAATCGCCATTGTAAGCAATCTGGTTGGATGAAAGGTTGTAGTATGACGTCGGCATGGGCTTCACAGGCTCTGCCGGGTTACCGCCTTCATCGGTGAAATAGAGGTTGTTGCAGAGTGTTTCGTCAACGACAATGTCCACGTAAGCGTTGCGCCCGTTATAGGCTCCGCCCATCGTCGACCAAATCTGGCACTTGTGAGCGTTGTCAATCGTGTTGTCGTAGATGTCGTTACCAAGTACGAGTGTACGTACCGGATACTGATAGGCGAAGTAGGCCGTTGTGCCTCCTTCAAAGTCCGGGAAGTCTTTGTCTGCATTATAGCAAGAAGCAAATGAGAGAGAAAGTGCTCCCAAGGCTACGCCGTATATGTATTTCTTGAGTTTCATAATTGTAATATTCAATTTTCAACCTTCAATTATCAACTTTCACTTATTTCCATCCCTTGTTCTGCTTGAGGTTGCTCCATTTGAGCACTTCATCCTTCGGAATGGGGCCGTACAACTGATAAGAGTTGTCATACTCTCGCTTCTCAACTTCTACGTAGTTGTAGGTGAGTTCTTTTGTATCATCGTTGCGGTCAATCTCAACGCCCTTGACAGGTTCATTAAGCGGCAACATCCAACGACGCATATCCCAGAAGCGCTTGTTCTCGAAGCAGAGCTCAATACGACGCTCGTTACGAATCAGATTGGTCATCTTGGCCTGGTCGGCTGCACACTCTTCAAGATAGACATCACCTTGTGGAAGCGGCATTCCAATCTCATTAGTTGCAAGTCCTGCACGCTCACGGATGGCCTTGATGACGTCGTAGGCAGTAAAGCCTGCACCAGCCTGATCGCCCTTGGGTCCCCATGCATCGTTGGCAGCTTCTGCATAAGCCAGGAAGATTTCTGTGTAACGGATGCGCGGATAGATATGATACTGCTCAATGAGAGAACTTGACAGAGGACTGACATCGTCACGGAGAAGCTTCAGCAGGTAATAGCCAGTGCGAGTAGAAGTAGGAAGCTGCTTATAGTTGTCATTCGTCTCGCCATTGGCATTCGGATATTTGCCCGTGATGATTTCATTTCTTCTTAACGTAACGCCATTATAGAGGATGTCGTCTGCTAAACGCGGGTCACGGTTGACGTAGGGATTCTGCGGGTCGTAACCGGAATTAGGATCTGTGATAGGAAGACCGCTACGCATGGGGAAAGCATCGACGAGATTCTGTGACGGGTTGACACGACCGCTGCCAAAGAGCGACGGCGGGAAGTTTTCGCTTTCCTGAGATGCGTTCTTCACACGGTCTTCACGCCAGAGAATTTCCGGCATTTCCGATGCATTGGGTTCCAGCTTCAACTTATTCTTGTACCAGATGTTACCTGTAGGATCAAAGCCTTCCATTCCGCCAATACGTTTGAGAACGTTAGCGCAATACGTAGCAGCCTCGGCAGAAGTCACACCGCTCTGCTCGCGGAAGGCAGGACTGGCAGCAAGAAGGGCAATCTGAGCCTTGATAGCCTCGGCACACTTACCCGACATGAGATTGCTGGCCTTTAGGCCAAACACGAGGTTGTAATTAGAGGTGTTTGCACCAAGAGCCACATACTTTGCAGGAATATCGGCCTCATGGGTAATATCAACATAATCGAAAGGAAGATATGCCATTGCACTGTCGCAGTCAGCAAAACATTGCTTCACGCAGTCAGCAAAAGTGGCACGAGGCTGGTTGAAGTCGGAGCTGCCGTCTTCAGGGGTAGTCAGCAAAGGCACACCATAGAGGATGCCATCGTCGGCATAGCCTGAATGGGCCTGAAGCAGATAATAATAGAAGAGCGCACGAAGGCCGTAAGCCTCACCTTTCAGACGGTCAATGAACATCTGCTGCTTGGAGACTGCACTGGGAGCCCATTTCACCTTATCTACTATTGTAAAGAACTTGTTGACATACTGGATACCATCCTTACAATTGTCCCATACGGACATCGGGTTGTTGTCTGCTTGCCATGAGCCTGTTGCCATGAGCAGATAGGGGCTGTTAAGATTGTTGGTCACAGCATCATCTGTAGCAATGTCGGTTGTCGTGGTCGTAATATAGGGCAGACGATCGTATGCGTACATCAACAGGCCATGTGCATAGGCAGACTCCTCGTACATGGCATCCTCCTGTCGAGTGTTCTCGTCTAACGGCTCGAACATATCACCGCATGAAGTGATAGCGAGTAGACCGATGACATACAATAAAATATTTCTTGTCTTCATTTTCTTCAATTTTCAATTATCAATTGTCAATCTTCAATTAGAGGGTTACCTTCACACCAAGGTTATAGAAACGGGTCTGTGGTGCATAGCCAACGCTTGTCTCCATCATCTTGCGATGCTTTGAGATGGTAAGAAGATCGTTTCCATTCAAATAAATTGAAAGAGCCTTCACAACCTTTCCGTCAAACATTTCCTTCGGGAAGTCATAGGTTAGCTGTACCTTGCGAAGGTTGATACGGTCTGTGCTGTAGAGCCAGAAGGTAGATGCCTCGCCGTTAGAAGTAGTCTGTGTCGTCAGACGTGGATGAGTAGCAGTGGCTGCTGTCTCAGGAGTCCAACGGCCACGGACGTTGACAGAATACTTGTTTTCACCGCTCATAAAGTAGTAAGAACCGTTCATCATCGCCTTGGCACCGAACTGTCCGTTACCCAACATGAAGAGTGTCCAGTTCTTGTATTTCAGCGTAAGGTTCATGCCAACAGCCCAAGGCGTACCAATGCTGCCTAAACCGGTGCCGTCCGGATTGTACTTGCTGTCCAAAGCAACAATGTTACCCGACTTGCCAAGGACAACCAAATCCTGGTTGTTGATGGTGCCGTCACCATTCACATCCTCGTACTTCAGGTCACCAGGCCTCAGGTTGGTATTACCAGAAAGTGAAGATTTGGGTAAGCCAGCCTTTAGGGCATACTTGGTTTTACCATCCTCAGTAGTGGTGATGTCAAAGTCGTCTGCTGTGTAGAAACCTAAGCACTTGTATCCCCAAAGGGCATCAAGGGCTTGGCCCTCGGTGTATTTGTTGGGAGCTGCTTCGTCTATGATTTCGTCAAACTTCTTCCACTTGGTCGTGAAATAGGTACCTACAACGCCCAGCTGAGCATGAACCTTACCGAACTGTTTCTGGGCTGTTACGCTGAAGTCAACACCCTTACGGTTCTGGATGTTATTATTGATGGCCGGTGAGAATTTTCCTGAGGAAAGACCATTCTGTAGGTGTGAGGGGAAAGTGGTCGGGCTTTTGATAAGATAACCATCCATGTCCGTATTGAAGAACGTGAGGTTAGTGGTTATCAGCTTATCAAAGAACGAGCCACGCAGGCTGACCGACCATTCCTTGCGATGAATGAAATCGAGGGCAGGGTTGGCACCCATTTCGGAATAAGTGATGTCTGTGCTCACTCCTTCATTCCATGTGAAGCTGCCGCCGGTTGTTGCCCACGAAGCATCGTAAAGGTAGAAAAGCTTACTGTTGTTATTAGCGTCATAGATATCAATATCCTCATTCAGATTACTGTAGGATGCGCTGATCAACAGGTCGTCAACGAAGCTTCCTTCCATGAAAGGCTCCTTGGCAATGTTCCAGCCAAGTGTGAAAGAAGGCGAAATGGCTGCACGATTGCCTTCAGGAAGACGGGCAGAATGTACACCAGCTAATGCTACATCAGCGAAATAACGTCCCATGTAGTCATAACCGGCCTCAAGACCGATGTTGGCATTGGCATAGCGATGGTACTGACCACTGGATGTCGTGGTGTACATATTTGCAAGCAGAATACCGGTAACATGATGCTTGTCGGCAAAGGTGCGGTCGTAGTCGAAATGACCATTCCAGCTGATGGTCTGGCGATAGGCAGTGTTTCCCATTGACATGTGGCCTGTCACGATTTCATCGTTCTGCTGAGTAAGGGCCACAATGGCATCACCTGAGTTATAATTACTCCACGTGGGGATGAACACAGCATACTTGTTGTTATATGAGAGGTCGTACTTTGCAGCATAGTCGATAGAGAACAAAGTCCTGAATGTCAAACCCTTCACAAACTTGTTCATGTCATAGTCAATGCCTGCATCAAACTGGAACTGACGGCTGACGCCTTTTGTCTTACCGCCGAAGTAGCAGTCGGCAATAGCATTGGTCTGGGTGTTTTTCGTACCACCGGGGAAATATCTACCGTCAAGCAGATTGAGGGACTTACCGAGGATAGCCAATGCCTTGGAAGCGTTCGGGTCAACCATATTGATGTCAATCAGCGGGGCAGCGTTCTCAGGGAAGTTGGGACGCATAGAGGCTGCATCGCTCCAGAAGTCTCCCTTGTTGCTGTTGGCATTGTAGAATGTTGCGCTTACGTTAGCCCAACCCTTGACGAGTTTGTTGATTACGAGATCCACATTACCACGTACACTGAAACGGTCGGTGTAGTTATCCTTTGCTGGACCGAAGTTGATGAGGTCTTCCAGGCGATAGTAGTTGATGTTCGTGTAGAAGTGAGCGCGAGTACCGCCACCTTGTATCTCCAATGTGCCTTCAGAACGGTTGTATGCTTTGCGAACATACTCGTCTGAATAGTAGTTGACGTTGGGATAACGGTAAGGATTAAGGCCTAAAGCGTGATTGTAGATATCCATCTGAGAGTATCTCAGGTCGTCTCCGTCGTTGGTACGGGCTTCATTATAGAGCGTCATATACTCTGCAGACCCCAGATACTCAGGGAATTCCTTAGCGAAATGCCAGCCAGTGTTGGCATTGGCTTCAATCTGCAGCCCATCAACCTTGCCACGCTTGGTGGTAATGACGATAGCCCCCTTGGCGCCTTTAGGACCATAGAGCACTACTGCCTGTGCACCCTTGAGGAAGGTAATCTGCTCAATTTCTGAGGGGAGCACATTGTTGGACGGACGCTTCACGCCATCGATGATAACAAGAGGCAGGTTGCCGTTGTCGTTGTTGTCAAGACGCTCGTTATCCATGCCCCAAAGGTTGTTGCCATTCCATCCGCCAACAAGAGCATACATGTCTTCAAGGCTACTCATCGTGTAATCCTTCTTCGACAGCTCTTCCATGTCAACATAGGAGACACCACCGAGAAGCTGGTCGGCATCCTTGTCGCGGAATGCAACGTGGACTTTCTTTTTTACCACGGTAGTATCAGCGTCGTCAGCAGTCTGCGCATTGGCCACCAGTGGCGATGCTGTAAGCATGGCAAAGAGAAATATGTTTGTCTTTATATTTTTCATAATGTTCATTGTTCAATGTTCAATCTTCAATGTTCTACCATCCTGGATTCTGGGCAAATCCTTCGTAAAGATAGATATCCTTGTCAGGAAGCGGGAACCAGTAGTGCTTTGACTCCAAACGGCGAGTTATCAGTTCTGCCTTGTGGAAGTTGCCAACCTTGGCATCCTTGGGGTCGTGGGTCTTGAACCAATCCCAGGGATAAACCAATTTACTTGCATCTGTTATCGGTTTTCCTGTCTTCGGATCAGTATTGTTCTCCTCGAATGTCTTACTCGGGTCATACTTGCCCCACTCCAGACGCTCGAACTCATGAGAATATTTCACTGTGTAGGGAGCCTCTGTCAGAAGAAGCCAACGCTGAAGGTCGCACCAGCGGAAGCCCTCGAAGGAAAGTTCCACAGTGCGTTCACGGCGCACTTCGTCCATGAAGCTCTTTGTGGTGGTGAGAAGGTTAGCCGGTATGTGTTCCATTGGATAGTCGTCAGAATTAACGCGGTCGCGGAGTGCGTTGATGGCGTCAACGGCAGTCAGTGACGTGCAATAATTCTTATTACTCTTGAAGTCGTTAACATTATTATTTGCACAGGCAATGGCTGCCATAGCCTCTGCATACATCAGATAGATGTCAGCCAGTCGCATGTAAGGGAGATAACATTCGAAGTTATAATCCCAGTCATACCATCTGTCTCCTTCGTTACACTGGTGAGGCACCAGCTTCTGAATGAAATAGCCCGTGCTGCTTCCATCGGCAACGCCACGCATGGCACCGCCTGTATAAAGGTCGCAATACTCAAGCTTTTTCTGGTCAGCATTTAAGGCGTCTGTACTGAGCACATAGTGGAAACCGTCGAACACGAAATCGTGATAGAATCGGGGATCACGGTTTTTGAACGGATGCTCAGGATCCCATCCGGATTCCGGGTTCAGCACATACTGTCCGTTCTGTACAAGATAGATGGGCTGTCCGTTGGCCATACCGTACTGGTCAACGAGGTTTGCAGTGGGATGGTGAATGATTTTGTCATGAGCGACAAGACCTTGAACCTTAGGACCAAAAATCTTTGCACAGTTCCAGTTGGCAGTGTTTAAACCTGAATTGACACCACGGAAGATGGCTTCTGTTGAACCTGGCGTCAACCAGCTCTGTTTCTCAGTCCAGAAGATGTCTGAATAGCAAGTCTCTGCATTTACATCACTCACTTGGTCGTACATGATAGAATACTTGTACTGTGCCAGATGGTAGTTTACCTGTCCTCTGTTTACCAAGTCAAGGGCCTTTCCCAAAGCCTCTGCAGCCTTCTTGCAGTATTCAACATCATAATCATAGGTCTTGCCATTGGCACTTGCGCCAAGGAGCTGGGCAACGCCGCCATTCTTGGTCTTCTCAAATTCTTTCATAAGCGGAGAGCCTGCCCAAAGATAGCACTTGCCGAGATAGCAGAGTGCCATGAACTTGTTGATACGCAGGTCATTCTTTCCCGAAGTCTGCATACCGGCGAGAGTTTCGTCCCAACCCTGCGAGTCCATAGGAAGAAGATCGTAGGCGCGTTCAAAATCTTCTGCACAACGATTTGCACATTCCTGGAATGAAAGGCGGGGAAGCTCAGGAATGGAGGTAGCCTCAAAAGCCTGGTCAATATAGGGAAGGCCACCGAAGTAGCACATCAGCTCAAAATGCCACCATGCGCGGAAGAAATACATCTGTCCGAGCAACAAGTCACGCTCTTCATCTGTTCCAACGAGCGACTTAATATTCTCAATGCCCATGTTGCACTTGCGTATGCAATACCATGCGCTTCTCCAGAGCGACTGTCTGTCGCCATTCAGCCAGCACTGGGTGTTGTTATACCAGTCGCGATAGTTGCCAAGATCCACCTGGTGGTCCATGTGTGCATAGCCTTCGGTGTTGTGAACAGCGTCGTCGCCAAAGTTCCATGCAGTACAATAGTTGACCTTCTCCTTGTCTGGAACCAGGCTGTAGATTTCTTCAATATATCCCTGGAAATTGCGATAGTTCTTGAATGCTTCATCCTCTGCCACGATAGACTCCGGATCCCTGTCGAGCCAGTCGGTGCAAGATGTCAGGGAAGCACCGCCAGCCAAAAGAAGCATCGAACCACACAGAAGGGTTTTTACATTATTATAATATTTCATAATATATATACGCAATTAAATGTAAAGCTTAAATCCGAAGTTATAACGTCTGACCGTTGGGTAAGCGCCGCCGCTACCGCTCCATCCGTAGTTACTCTCGCGGTCGTCAGGCATCTTTGTGATCAGGAAGAGGTTGTTGCCGTTCAGGTAAACCTTCAGACTTGTAAAGCCAAGCCTCTTGATCCAGCCCTTTGTCCATGTATAAGCGACTTCCACATTCTTCAGGCGGAAATAAGAACCGTCGAAGAGGAACTGCGTACCGTTGTTGCCCGGGGCTGCCTGAGTGTTAAAGCGCGGCACGACGACCTCGCCTGTTCCACTTACAGGATTCCACCAAGTACCGGTGTCATACACTGTGAGCAGCTGATCTGGGAAAGAAGTGAGCGTGACGTCACGCGTAACACCCGTTACGCCATAGAGCTGGGCAAAACAGCTCCATCCTTTCCACTCCCAACCGATAGTAGCATTGTAAGTGTGCTCCGGGGTTCCTGTGTAGCCGTAAGGAGCCTGGTCGTTTGTCACGTCGACGACACCGTCGCCATTGAAGTCAACGATGTAATGGTCGCCGATGAGCACCTGATTGTCGTTACTCTGGAATGCCGGAGCACTATAGAGTTCATCGTAGGTGCCGATATAACCATTATCAATATAAGAGACGTATTGTCCCTGAGAATAGCCTTGTGACTTACGGTAGCTTGGAATCAGTGCGGGGTCATCCTTCAACTTGATGGTGTTATGGGCGAATGTGTAGTTGGCATTTGTCCAGAAACGCATACCATTCTTCAAGACCTTGTTAAAGCGAACCTCAATCTCGAAACCTGAGTTCTTGATTTTACCCTTGTTGATGTCAGGGGTTTGGGCTGCGCCATAGTAGGAAGGCACTGAGCGGTCGGAACCATATATAAAGATGTCATAACGGTCGTCGCGGAACCAGTCGAAGCTGCCTGCGAACATACCGCCGAGGAATGCATAGTCGAAACCGATGTTCTGCTTCCTTACAGTTGCCCAGCGAAGATCGGGGTTGGCAATGCCCGCCTCCTTGTAGCCGGTGAAGGGGCTGTTGGAGTGGTCGAGACCCATTGCGAAGGGACCATTGACTTCCCAGGTTGTCATGTATGGATATTTAGAAGTCGGGTTTGCGCTGTCGTCACCGATTTCACCGTAGGAGCCACGAATCTTGAACATGTCAATAATCTTCTTGTCCTTCAGCCATTTCATGAACTTCTCTTCTGAAAGCATCCAGCCTATGGCACCCGAACAGAAGAATGCGAAGCGGTTGTCGGGAGAGAACTTCTGCGAGCCGTTGTAAGCGCCGTTGAACTCGGCGAAATACTTGCTCATATAGTCATAGGTTGTACGGAACACCCAGTCCTCACGACGATTCTCGAGTTCGGCATTACTTGCACTGATACGGCGCTTCCAGTTGCCCATAGCGGTCACGTTATGGTCGCCGAACTGACGTCCCCAGAACAGCTGGACTGACATTTCCGTTGCACGACTTGTACGGTTGACGGCACCTGCCCGCGTGGCCCAGTCGCGCTTTTCATAGAAATCGAAGCCGGTTTTTGGAAAAATATCATTCTCGAAAAGAAGCTGACCATCTTCAGGGAGTATATAGGCAGTATTATTTACGTGACCGGCAGCAGTAATACCACGTGCATCGTCTCTATTGGGATCGGTACTCTCTTCAAATTGGTTGTCCCACGAAATCGTTCCACGTGCGACAAGACCCTTTGTGACGAAATCAAGATTCTGCTCAAGTGCAAAGTCTGTAAATACACGTGTAATGGTACCCAACGTATAACCAGAGGTTGCAATGTTCATTGGAGAATTTGCCATATTTGAGGCAGCCAGTCTGGAATATCCCCACGCACCATTTGAGAACTTTACGGGGTAAACGTTTGGCGGCATACGATAGGCACCAGCCCAGTTCTGCTGCTGGAACCACTCGCCGCTATTGCTATAATAATAACGCGGATTCTTCTGCTGCGCATTGGAACCAGCCAGATTGACCTTGAACTGTGTGGTCTTCGTAATCTGGAAGTCAAGATTTGAACGAACATTCAAACGATTGTATGAATAACCGCCTTCAAAGCCCAGGTTGTTGTCCCATATCCTTGTCATATCACCCTCATTCTGGAAGTCGAAGGCTACGAAATACTTCACAAACTTCGTACCACCTGAGAAATTGAGGTTGGTGTTATATGACAGGGCGGTACTTCTGAACATCTCGTCCTGCCAGTCAATGTTAGGATAGCGCTCTGCCTGACTGTAGTCACCAAGGTAGCTGCCAGAAGCACTGTAGTTCGGCTTCACAGTATAGTCCTGATTGCGGAAATTATTGATGAACGTCTGCGGACGATAGTATTCCCAAGAAGCATCACCGCCCAAGGCCAACTCATGCTCAAGCACCTGGTTGCGAAGCATATAGCCGTCGTAAGAGTCGTATTTGCGCGGAAGCTTTGACACAGCCTTCAAAGTAGCGGTGAAACCGACATCAATTCTTGCCTTACCTTCCACACCACGCTTTGTGGTAATCAGGATAACACCGTTAGCACCTTCCACACCGTAAACGGCGGTGGCCGATGCGTCCTTCAGCACGGAGACGGTAGCCACGGACGAAATGTCAACAGACTTGATTTCACGCTTGACACCATCAACGAGGATAAGCGGCTGGGCATCCTGGTTCCATGCTGCTGCACCACGAATATAGATTCGCGGATCTTCTTCACCAGGCTGACCCGTTGAAGCGATTGTTGCAACACCCGGAAGGTTACCGGTAAGAGCTGCGCTGACGCTACCAATACCTGCGGCACGTTCAAGGACTTCGCCGGTAGTCTGAGAAATGGCACCCACCACAGAGGCTTTCTTCTGCTGGCCATAACCCACAACCACGACTTCCTCCAACTGGGTGTCTTCCTGCAGCGTCACCTTAAAATTGCGCTGACTGCCGACTTTGATTTCCTTCGGGGTTGTGCCAATATAGGAAATCACCAGCACTGACTGCTCAGAAGGCACCTTCAGCCGGAAGTTACCGTCGAAGTCGGTCACCACGCCCTGAGAAGTATTGCCTTTCAAAACAACCGAGGCGCCGATGAGAGGTTCACCCGCACCGTCTAGAACTGTACCAGATACGTCAATGGTGCCCTGCGCCAGCGAAGCCAGCGGGAGCATCATTAGAAGCAAGAAAGGCACAGCTCGTTTCAAGAGACTTGTTAGCTGTTTCATCTTTTCCGATTTTGATTCATAAAAATTTTTATTAGTTATATACATTCTTTCTTGTCAACTTTACATCGATTTTTTAGTTCCTTGTTTTATTTAGCCTCGTAAAATTCAGTCGTTGTGTGTTGTAATTAAAATCGTTTTTCAGAATTTTTCGGGCATAGCACAGACTTTTGTTGAGTAAAAACGGCATCGCCCTTTTGCGCTCAAAACAAGCGATGCCGCTAAAACGAACTACTAACTATCTGTAACTAACCTGAAAAACATTTGCAAAGATATAAACATTATTTATATAACATAGCACCATTTGTATCTCACGCTTTTTGCAATGTAACATTTTTTCAAAAAAAGACCACAAAATAACAAAAAGATACAAAAATAATATATATCTTTGCAGGCGAAATGTCATCACAACAAGAAAAGAACATTACAAAAGTTAAATCGGCAGGACGAAGAATCTTAGACGGATTGTTCGGAAATCGCAACGCTCACCAGCAACAGGCCAAGAAAGAAGAACTTCAACAACTGTTGCAGGAATACAGCCGTATAGCAGACGAGCGAGCAGACAAGCTGGCCTATCTCTCAAGCGTCAGCCAACAGGCTGAGGCCATTGCCTCACGCATCCTTGCAACGCTGAAAACAGCAACCAGCCAAAACGAGCAGGCTGACACGCAAGATCTATGCAGCAATTTGAGAGACACGATGGAGCATTTGACTACCCTGATTCAGCAGCTAAACACCGATGAAACCGCCGATTTTTGCAAAAAAGAAGACAACGGGAATACAATCGGATTACCACTCTCGGCAAAACAAACTCCCGTCATCCTGCTGGCAACAGACGACGAAGAAAGAGGACGGAGTTTGAAGGCTGTGCTTGACAAAGACTATGAAGTTCACAAATGTCGCAATGGCTGGCAGGCGCTGGCCGAAGTATATCGCAGGGGAGCTGACCTCATCATAGCCAAGACCGGCATGGGAAACACAGACGGCCTGACGATGTGCAGTCGCCTGAGAAGCAATCCGCAAACCTGCCTCATTCCCGTCATCCTCCTGGCCGACAACAACGAGCAGCGCATGCAAGCCCTGCAGGGCGGTGCCGACATTTGCCTGGAGTCGACCATCGAGGACGAAATCATCAAGTGCAGCGTGAACAACCTGCTGAATGTACGCCGGCAGTTGCAGCTCAACTACGAGCAGCATCGCAGGACGAAACAGCTCGAAGAGCCGACACAAAAGAAAAAGTCGGCCAACGAGAAACTGATGGAACGCGTCATGACCGCTATCCACACTCACCTGAAAGACTCAAGCCTCAGCGTTGATATGATTGCCGAAGAAGTGGGCATGAGCCGCGTACACCTTCACCGCAAGATGAAAGAGATTATCGGACAGTCACCGCATGATTTCATCCGGCAGCTGCGCCTGGAGCAGGCCGCCCGCCTATTGGCAACCGGAGAGATGAATATCTCAGAGGTGGCCTACACCTGCGGCTTCTCCAATGCGGCATCGTTCTCCACCACCTTCAAAAACAGCTACGGCCTGACTCCAACCGAATATATGGAGCAGAAACTAAGGCAGTGATATTCCCCAGCTGACCCAAGAGGAAAACGGGTGTTGAAAAGAAGACAAATGTAAAGAAATTTTATTCCGTTTTTTTTACAAATGAAATTCGTGAAATAGAAGCGGAATGTCAGGTTTTTACCACTTGTCATTCATCAGACGAACATGAGCGAGGCACTAAAACTGCACACACGCATTGGTTTTGTGCAGCTTTTTAACCTCTGAAAGGGCCTTTATTTGCTCCAGAAAGGCATGTTTTTGTTTAAAAAGATGCTCCGCACGAAAAAAAGTCATTGAGTTTTTTTCATAGGGATATACCTTTTTTATTCCAGGATGCTCGCCACAGAGCAGAAAAATCACCTAACTGACTACTAATCAAAAGGATAGCCAACCCCTCTCATTTTCGCGTTTTTTCAAGCGAAGGATCATTTCTTCACCACGGCGCCATTCTCAGCATAGTTAAACCCTGTTTTTTCTCCTATTTTGTAAAAAAAATTTCAACCTAAGCAATTGTAAAAAAACTTGGAACAATAGCCGCTTCACTCTGCGAAGAACTCCTTACTCAACTTGAGAAAGTTGAGTTACTTAACCGACAAAATATGCTTTCCTTTGGAGATATGATTATAATTATGAATTTTGCAACTTCTCTCTTTGTTTTTACGTTCCAAACAAAAATTTTGTCCCTCTCGCTCCTTCTCCATCATAGTCACAGGATAGAGGGAACTGGCTGCAGAGTTCACAGACTGCTTCATCGTCAAGGTGTAGAGTCAGTTCAAGTTCAATGGCCATCCGGCTCTCACTATATCCCAGGTTCCAGATACATTCACCAAGAACAGCATTAACCACTGTCCTAATCTCGTCCTGTTGTCGCCATATAGTGTCGAAGTCAGTCATAATATTCAATCATCAGTTCCTCGCTAACATTGAAGTCATCGTGGAAGTTATCATCGTACTTATAGACCAACCGCAACCCCCTATAAACCGATGGAACCTTCAGAACTTCCAACAGATGCCACTTTGGTTTACCGAAGTCGTATGAAGAACGGTCAAGGATAATGCGGTTTGACGTATAGTCAAAGTGATAGTAGCCCCCACCTATGCACTGGTCGCTTGGCTTGAGCAAGTCCTTATGCTGATTCACCATGCCAAGGCGGAAGTAGCCGTCCATTGTGATTATGAATTTTGGTAGTGTCATAGTTCCTTTGTACCGGGGTTCCACACCTCTTCATCACCCGAATGTCCGAATAGCCCGACACTAACGACAATGCAGCCTTCAAGCGTCAGTCGAGAAGGGTGCTGATTATTCAGGCATAGTATGTTAGCGAATGTTTGCTTTCTTCCATATTTTCTTGCTGCTTCCGTCGCTATAGCGGATGATGTTCAAGCCTGGCTGCAGGCCGCCCAGGCGGATGCCGTCAGGCGAATAAATGGATTGAGGAAGTGAAGGCCCTTCTGCCTTCGTGCTGCTGATGGCCGTCGGATGGTAGCCTAACTGCTCGTCGAGCCAGGCGATGCGCGCTGCAGCGAAGTTCCTGACGTAGGCCACCTCCTCTGCGTATGTGGTGGCATCAAGGTAATGGTTCTGATAGATGACCTCTCCCCAGCGGGGCCATGCCCGATGGTCGCGGTCAGCAGCGCCGCAGACCGTCAGCAGCGTGGACAGCGAGTCGACGACAGCCGGCACGTCGGCATAGCGGCCGTTGCGGTATTCGGCATAGCGGGCTTTCAGCTCTGCGACATACGTGGGGTCTGCCATGAGGCGGTCGAACCAGAAAGGCATCTTCGTGCCCAGTCCGGCATCGTTGTTTTTGTAGGTCCAGACGTCGGTCATGTAGCCCGTGTGGATATTCTCGAAGTCGGGCAGCCCCCATGCCAGGTCAAAGTCCCACAGCGTCATCTTGAAACGGGGGTCCACGCTGTCGCGATGCTTGTAGAGATAGGTGCTCAGCCGGTAGCCGTCGATGTTGTTGGCAATCTCGGTGGCCAACTGATAGTCGACGAACGAGGTCACGTCGATGTGCTGTCGGTAGCCCTCGCTGGCATCCTTGAAGTTATCGGCAGCGAGTGCATCCTCGAAGGCGTCAAACCGTCCGTCGATGTACGCCAGCTGCTCTTCGGTGATCTCGTCGGACTCCGGTTCCTTGTGCTGCACCCAGATGGTCTTGTCGGTAAACACCTCGCCCGCCGTGTTCGTCGGGTGATACTTGCTGGCGTGCGTCTTCGGCTCGTCGTTGCGGTCTATGCAGAGGATGTAGCCGCCCGTCAGCTTGTCGCCGTTCTCGCCTGCTTTCTTGATGTCCAGCCGGTCGTCGCCTCGCGTCACCTTCTCCGTCAGGCTATACACGCCATAGTAGGTGCCATCAAGAATGAGTTCGCAGAAGCGAGCCTTTGGCACATATTCCATATAGCCCTGAGCCAGCGCCAGGGTCAGGTTGTTGCGCAGCAGCGAGCGGTCGTTGTAGGGTGCCATCAGAGCCCAGTCATTGTCGCTGCCCATGCCCATCAGCGGCGCCTTGCGTTTCGTGCCGCCATTCTCGTAGCTGTCCGTCAGCAACTTGATGCCGTAGGGCTTCTTGGGGGAGTAGTTGAATGACGAGTTTCCGCGATATTTGACGCCGATGTAACCCTCGTAGTCGACGGTCTGACTGGGGTGGGCTATCGTGTCATCGTAGTTGACCCCGTCCGCATTGTTGATAATCTTCATCCATGCCGACACACGGTTGTCCTTTTCTATCTCGTGTCCCAGCGTGTTGATGAATATGATGGGCAGGTTGGTCGCGCCTATGCGAATGTCCTTCACCACAGGCGGATAATTCAGCTCGGTGGAATAGTACACGCCGAGCTTGCAGCGCTCCCTGGCGCAGGGGTCTGACGACTCCGTGCAGGCGATGTCGTCCACCTGCTGATACTGTGCCCTGGCCGCCGGAGCACTCAGCAGGAGTGCCACGATGGCGCAAATGGTCTTCCGGATGCTCATGCTTGTCTCGAAAATCATAAAGTATTGTAATTTTGGTACAAATTTAGTGATTATTTCCCTATTCTGAGCAACTTTGCACCAAAATTTTGCGAAGACAGGCTGCCGGCAGGCAAAATCGCGCTCCTGCAGCCAGCCTGTGTGGCCTTTGCAGCCCAGTTTCGCTACAGCTTGCCTTTCCGTATGGGATAAATGTCCGCAATTTGCACATCAAAATGGCCCATGCTCCTTATTACGTCAAGACGACGTGGCAAGAAAAAGGCCCTGCCTATACTTACCGGAGAGCCGAACTACGACGAACTGCCGTTAAACCTGTATTGAGTCCCGATAAGCGACAAGCTTATCCTAAACAGGTCCTTTATTCATTCCAAAATTACTCGTTTATATAGTTCTTCGTTGACATATCATAATAGAGTGCTTCCAATTCTTGCAAAGTCAGTTTCTCTACAGAATGCTCTATTATCCGTATCAACTCTTCACGGCGATACTCCTCTGATTGTCCGAAACGTCCCGTATAAGCCATATTCCTATTCTCCAATTATAGTTACTACCAAATCTCTTGCTCCACCATAATTCCTATACTCGCAGAAGTAGATGCCCTGCCAGGTTCCCATATTCAGGTGCCCGTTGGTGATTGGAATAGTCAGGCTTACACCACTCAGAGTAGACTTTGCATGGGCTGGCATATCATCAGCACC
Source organism: uncultured Prevotellaceae bacterium (assembly GCA_902778535.1). Lineage (GTDB taxonomy): Bacteria > Bacteroidota > Bacteroidia > Bacteroidales > Bacteroidaceae > Prevotella. The sequence goes on along the minus strand of CACYYG010000008.1, from coordinate 64,839 downwards.
CTCCAAAGTATGCTCATACTCAGGCCGATTTTCTGGAACGAGACGGTTGAAGATGGTTTCCATATCAACCCTTACGTCTGGATCAGCATTTTCATTGATGCTCAGTCCGCAACTCGTATGCTTGCAGAATATGTTGATGATACCAGTCTTAGGCAGTTTTGGCAACTGGCGCAATATCTCGCTAGTCACCAGATGGAAGCCTCTCGACTTGGGAGTAAGTGTTATCTCTAATTGCTGAATCATTCCTTATCTCTGAGAAATTCGCCACAAAATTACTAAAAATAGGCTTAAATCTGCCATTTTGCATGTGAATGTATGTTATTTCGGGCAAGAAAACTGGTGCTCACCGTTTAAAAGTCGGTGCTCACCACTTTTTTCTGATGAAAATTGAGTAATTTTGTAGCCGAAATGATTATAATAAAGACTGATGGACTACCTACCGAAAGACCCTGCAATACTGGTTTCGAGCGTCAACATGCTTCTGAGGGATGAAGAGTTTGACAGCCTCGAATCATTGTGCTATGCCTTCAGCAGAAATCCCAATGAGATGAAGGACTACCTGTTGGGAAAAGGTTTTGTCTGGAGTGACTGTCAGAAACAATTCAGGCCAATAGGCTACGACGCATGATATCAAAGGACAGCATAGAGACCGCATATAGCTTTCTGCATCAGAAGCGAAACGTCTATATTCATTCTTCCCTCGACTGGCAGAAGGACGACATAGAGTATGCCATTGCCTCCTATGTTGATGACATGAGTCAGGAACTGTATGATAGCTTAGCCGAGGACAGAGCCGACTTTCTGAGAGACCATAAAAGGTTTCAAGAAGATATAACACAGGCTGTAGAACGATTAGAGAGAATGTTATAAACTAGAAACAAATACTAATATGAAAAAGATTGTCGTCATTGACGGAGGTCCCAGAAAGAACTTCAATACGGCCTCGATGCTACAGAAATTCGCTGAAGGTGCAAGCTCGGTGAGTAAAGAGATTGAAATAAAAACGGTTCGTCTGTATGGTATGGACTACAAGGGTTGCATGTCGTGTATGGCCTGTAAGATAAAGGGCAAAGCCTCTAATGTCTGCAAGTTCAAGGATTCGCTGACCCCAATTCTGGAGGAAATCTCCCAAGCAGATGGTTTGGCGATGGGATCTCCTATCTACTTCGGCCAGATAACAGGACAATTGCAGGCTTTCTTAGAGCGGCTGGCATTCCCCTGGTTGTCGTATAATGACTATAGCCTGACAGCTCCCAAAAAGATGCCTGTTGTGTTGATGGAAACCATGAATGGTACTCCCGACCGGAACAATAGTCAAGGTTATGGTTCAATGGAATACTGCATAGCCAACGCCCTCGGACAGCCCGAGCATATCAATGCCTACAACACCTATCAGGTGAAGAACTACGACCGCTTTGAACTGGCAAGCTTTTCCGAAGAGGCTAAACGCCAATATCGTGATAACAATTGGGAAAACGATTTGCAGAAAGCCTACGATGCTGGTAAGCGTATGGCGGAAAACATATTAGCATGACAGAGCAATTTGAAGAGCAATTACACCAGGACTTGCACCAGTTCCTTCAGTCAATGAAAGAGATTGATGCCCGTCTGCCTGAGTGTCCCGATGTCGAAGAGAAGTGGGAGCAGATAGCCAAAGCCTACATTCCCGACGGTATCAGGGAGTTCAATGACTTCCCTTCCGTTTCCCTCGGTTGGATGATGTATATTGGCATGGCCGTCGCTAAGTTTTGGGATGCAGAATGGGGTGTCTATTCAAAGATTGATGACCTCTATGCCTACATGAGAGACAAGAGGGGCTACGACAGCATGGATGAATATATCCGTGAAGATGTGCTGCTACTGAGAGGCATCGACTATACCGTGTTAGAGAAACTGGTTGGTGAATGTGCCTCTCGTGTCTATAATGCACTTCGTCATCAGACCATAGAGCCGGGAACAAAAGAGGCTTTCAATGCCTACGTTTCATGCCTGCACCAACTCTACCTGTTTGGAGCCGCTATGCAGTTGAACAGGATGGGCTATCACATGACAAAGATGAATTAGGATGAAGAAGATTCTGTTCCTTCACGGTTTCTATGCCAGTGGTCAGTGCGTACCAGCCGTTGCATTGAAAGAGGCTTTCGAGGGTGAAGCAGATGTCATCACGCCTGATTTGCCGATACACCCGAAAGAGGCTGTCAGTTTTATTCGCAGACTGATTAACAGTGAGAAGCCTGACCTCTTGATTGGCAATAGCTGTGGTTCCTTCTATGCTCAGATGGTGGCTCCTGTTGTGGGCATTCCTGCCTTGCTCGGCAATCCTCACTTCCAGATGACGGAGTTTCTGAAACAGCGTATTGGCGAGCATCAGTACAAGTCACCCCGGAAGGACGGCAAGCAGACTTTTGTCATTGATGAGACCTTGATTGAAGAGTTTGCAGAAATGGAGGCTGTTCAATTTAATAACAGCGATTCCGACTTCAAAGACCGAATTTGGGGATTGTTCGGCGAAAAGGACACATTAGCACACTTTGAACCAACCTTCTTGAAGTATTACAGCAAGTCGTTCCATTTCCCAGGAGGCCACACTCCTACAGCAGAGGAAGTCCGTACTTGGTATGTGCCTTTGGCTAAGAATCTATTGAAATCGGTTGCATGATGAGTTTATCGTTCAGCAGCAGTACGAGTAGAGAAGCAGACCGTCCGAAAGATGATAAAGCATTTGTTCAACAAGATCAAGACATGGCTACAGTCGCTGTCATTCCGCACTGGTGTGATAGTCTTATTATGCTGCATCCCTTTCTATATTCTCTCCTTTGCCCAAATGCTTCTCCCAATAAGTGCTGCTGCAAAAGGTGTGCTGTGGACTATACTCTTCGGGCTGGCTAAGACTTGTCAGTATGGAGGGCTGACAATTCTTGGAGTTGAGGGCTACAATCGGGTGAAGAATTGGATCAGGAGGAAAAGGGAATCGTGAAAATCACCTCCAAAAATGTAAAGAAAATTTATTCCGATTTCTTTACAAACGAAATTCGTGAAATAGAAGCGGAAAGGCAGTGTTTTGCCGTCTGACTGTCATCGGATGAGCATGAGTGCGGCTCAAAAACTGCACACCCGCATGAGTTTTGTGCAGCTTTTCAGCCTCTGAAAGGGCTATTCTTTACCTCAGAACGGCTTACTTTTGCCCAAAAAGATGGTCCGCGTGAAAAAAAGGCATTGACTTTTTTTCATGGGGATATACCTTTTTGAAAACGAGGATGCTCCCGACAAACCGAAAAACGAGCTAAGCAACTGCCAGTCAAAGAGATAGCCAACCCCTCTCATTTTCGCGTTTTTTTCAGCAAATTGTCCTGTCCTGAATTCTGAGCCATTCTCAGCCTCGTTGAACCCTGTTTTTCCGTCACTTTTGTAAAAACTTTTTACTCATCCTGAATTATCTGGAAAGCCCATCAATTTAGCGACAGCAAAGCAAGTTCCCGTGATTGACTACGAAAAAGAAAGGGAACAATCTGAATCCTAACTTTGTGAAAGTGGGGAATCTCTAAGGGGGAGAAATAAGAAACCCGCTGAAAGTCAGCGGGTTTTACTTTGAAAGAGCGGAGAGAGAGGGATTCGAACCCCCGGTACCTCTCGGTACGACGGTTTTCAAGACCGTTGTAATCGACCACTCTACCATCTCTCCAGTGCTCGAAAGCGGGTGCAAAGGTACTAAGAGAAATTGAAAATTGAGAATTGAGAATTGAAAATTATCTGCGTGTTAAGTATATTTAACTCAAACAATTCAAAAACTCTAACCATGAACCACAAACTATGAACTAAAAGTCGTACCTTTGCACCATGATTTACCCCGACAGCTTTGAACGGAAGATTGGTTTTGACGAGATACGCACGCTGCTGCGTGAGCGTTGTCTGTGCCAGATAGGTCGCGACAAAGTGGATGAACTGGCCTTTACTGACGATGCGACAGAGGTGCGGGAAAGGCTGGAACAGGTGCATGAGTTCCGCCAGCTGATGGACAAAGCCACCGACTTTCCCCTGCAATATTTCTTCGATGTGCGTGAGGCAGTAACGCGCATACGCTTAGCGAACACGCATTTTGAGGAGGAGGAGCTCTTCGACCTGCGCCGCTCGCTGGAAACCATTGTCAACATTGTGAAATACCTGAAGGCCGAGGAAGGAGAGGACTGTGCCTATCCCGCTCTGGCTCGCCTGGCAGAGGACGTACCGGTCTTCCCTGCGATGATACGCCGCATCGACAGCATCATCGACAAGTACGGACGCATCAAGGACGGCGCCACGATGACGCTGGCAGGCATACGCCATGAGCTGCAGAAGACGGAAGGCAGCATCTCACGCACCTTATATACAATTCTGCACGCAGCACAACGTGACGGTCTGGTGGACAAGGACGCGGCTCCGACGATGCGCGACGGACGTCTGATGATTCCCGTGGCGCCCAGCGTGAAGCGGCGCATCAACGGCATCGTACACGACGAGAGTGCTACGGGTAAGACTGTCTTCATCGAGCCGGCGGAGGTGGTGGAGGCAAACAATCGCATCCGCGAATTAGAGGCTGAGGAGCGCCGCGAGATTATCCGCATCCTCACCGTGTTCAGCGACGAGGTGCGCCCTCAGGTCAACGACATCCTCGAGTCCTACCAGTTCCTCGGCACTATCGACCTCATCCACGCCAAAGCCTCGCTGGCCGACCTGACAAAGGCGGTGGAGCCACGTGTGGAAGAGCAGCCCCACATCGACTGGATACAGGCTGTACACCCGCTGCTGGCCTTGTCGCTGGCAAAGCAGGAGAAGAAGGTGGTGCCGCTGGATATTAGGTTAGCAGCCCATCCCCAACCCCTCTCCAAAGGAGGGGAGATAAACAGCTCCCATTCCGAAACTGAAGTAACTAAACATTCCTCCCTTGGGGAGGGGAAAGGAGCGGGCTGTCTGCTTATCATCTCCGGTCCCAATGCGGGCGGCAAGTCGGTGTGCCTGAAGACGGTGGGACTGCTGCAGTATATGCTGCAATGCGGGTTGAGCGTACCCATGAACGAGCACTCCACCTGCGGCATCTTCCAGAAACTGATGATAGACATTGGCGATGAGCAGAGTATCGAGGACGACCTGTCGACCTACTCGTCGCACCTGATGAACATGAAGCAGATGATTCGCCATGCCGACGAGCACACGCTGCTGCTCATCGACGAATTCGGCGGAGGCACCGAGCCAACCATCGGCGGCGCCATTGCCGAGGCGGTGCTGAAGCAGTTCTGGCAGAAGAAGGCCTATGGCGTCATCACCACGCACTATCAGAATCTGAAACACTTTGCCGACGGCCACGAAGGTGTGGTGAACGGTGCGATGCTCTACGACCGCAACGAGATGCGTGCCCTGTTCCAGCTCAGCATCGGTCAGCCGGGCTCGAGCTTCGCCATCGAGATAGCCCGCAAGACGGGCCTGCCCGAGGAGGTGATCAACGATGCCAGCGACATCGTGGGCCGCGAATACATCCAAAGCGACAAGTACCTACAGGACATCGTGCGCGACAAGCGCTACTGGGAAGGCAAGCGCCAGACCATCCACCAGCATGAGAAGCGGCTGGAGGTGAGAGGCGAGAAGCTGGAGGCCAGCATCGAGGAAATTGAACAGGAACGCAAGGCCATCCTGCGGCGTGCGAAGGAGCAGGCCGAGGAGCTATTAGCCTCTGCCAACAAGAGGATTGAGAACGCCATCCGCGAGATTCGTGAGCAGCAGGCAGAGAAAGAGGCCACTCGCCGCATACGCGAAGAGATGGAGCAGTTCAAACAGGAGGTGGAGGGCATCGACACGCGCCAGAACGATGAGCTGATAGAGCGCAAGATGCGCCAGATAGAGGAGAGAAAGAAGAGAAAGGAGGAGAGGAAGAAGGAAAGAAGTGAGAAGCAAGAGGCAAAAGGTGAGAGTGTAGGCTCTCAGGCAGATACCTCCAAGGGAAACGGCAATCTCTCACCTCTCGCCCCTCACCCCTCACCCCTCAAAGAGGGTTCCACCGTCCGCATCAAAGGTCTCACCAGTATCGGAACGATAGAGAAGATTGACGGCAAGCAGGCTGTGATAGTCTTCGGCAGCATGCGCACAAAGATGCGTTTAGACCGGCTGGAGCCTGCGAAGGAACCCGTGAAGGAACAGACAAAGGCCGAAGAGCGCAATGCCCAGATACAGGGTTCTTACGCCACGCTAGGAGCTGGCACACGTGCCGCCATCGACTCACGTAAGATGAATTTCCATCAAGACCTTGACGTGCGTGGCATGCGTGGTGATGAGGCCATCCAAGCTGTCACCTATTTCCTCGACGATGCTATCCTCGTGGGTATGAGCCGTGTGCGTATTCTACACGGCACAGGCACAGGCATCCTGCGCCAGCTCATCCGCCAGTATCTGGCCACAGTGCCCAACGTCGCCCACTTCCGCGACGAGCATGTGCAGTTTGGCGGTGCCGGCATCACCGTCGTAGATATTGAGTAATCGTTTGGGAACAACACCGCCCCTTCCCCTACTTTAAGGGAAGAAAACTGCAGCGGAGATTGTTAAGCGAGTTCTTCCGCCATCCGTTTTCCGAACTCAAGACTGACGCTGTTGTTGATGCTCTTGCAAACTTCGGCAGAGAACTGCTGGGCACAGGCAATGAGATTGTCCCATTGCTGCTCAGTAAGACCTTGTTCTATCTGCCCGCGGGTGATATTGTAGCGGATGAGACCGTAGGCGAAGCCGGCATTGAAATTATCGCCTGCACCGATCGTACTCACTGTGTTGCCGTCACTCTTCACCACATAACTCTTCTTCAGGCCATTCTCGGCACGCAGCTCCACAGGATTGGCTCCCTGCGTGCAGATGAAACGCTTGGTGTAGAAGGCTATCTGCGTGCGGTAGATGACATCGGGGTCGCTCTTGCGGAACATCACTTCGAAGTCCTCCGTCGACCCGCGCACAATGTCGGCATACTCCAGATTCTCCAGGATGTTGGGGGTCAGCTTCATCACCTCATTCTTGTGCGAGGCACGGAAGTTGACATCATAATAGAGAATGGCGCCGTGCTGACGGGCATAATCGAGGAAGCCCACCACCTGCGGACGGATGACGGGATTGACGGCATAGTAGGAACCGAAGAGCACGATGTCGTCGGGCTGCACATCAGGGAAGGTGAACTCCAAGCGGTCGTTGGGGTGATCCTTGTAGAAAATGTATTCTGCATCGTTGTTCTCGTTGAGGAAAGCCAGCGAGAGGGGCGACTTCGAGTCTGGATAGACGTAGACGCTGGTAGCATCGACACCATTCTCCTTCAGGCAGTCGAGGATGGTGCGACCCACACGGTCGTTGCCCGTCTCGCTGATGAAAGAGCATTTCACACCCGAGCGTCCCAAGGAGATGATGCTATTGAACACCGAGCCGCCAGGCACAGCGCCCACGGGCTGGTTGTTCTTGAAAATGATGTCAAGAACGGTTTCGCCAATACCTATTACCTTACGTGCCATATTATTGCAGTTGGAATCTAACGGGTAAAGTGTACTTTACGCGGACAGGCTTCCCGTCCTTTCTGCCAGGAGCCCATTTGGGCATGCTCTCGATGACGCGGACGGCTTCTTTGTCGAGCAGCGGATCAATGCTTCGCAATACAGTCACATTACCAACAGAGCCGTCTTTCTCAACAATGAACTGACAGACCACAGCACCCTGCAAACCATTGTTCTGGGCCTCTGGAGGATACTGCAGGTGGCTGCCTAACCACACAGACAAGTCACCTTCAAGAAATTCAGGTTTCTGCTCCACAACGTCATAGACTGTCTGATCATCATTGCCGGGAGAGTCGTTGTCAGTCGGCGCAATATCAACAGGCTGAACGGAATCCGATACAACTATCTCTTCATCCCAATCATCCCAATCATCGTCCCATTTATCGTCTTTTACCTGCTCCTCGTCGTCAACCAACTCAATATCGTCTTCATCCTCATCGTCATCGTCGTCGTCAACACGGTGTTTCTTCCCATCGTTGAACACGAAGAACAACAGCAGCACGCCAGCAATAGCTATAATGAATGAAGCAAGGGCGCCATAGAGCCACCACTTCTTGTTTTTGGGTTTCTTATCCATAAGCAGTTTTGTCGGTTATTGGTTTTTATCTATGCTCAATGACGTTCACGGCGCACAGATACGCGTGCTGGCTGTGAGCCGCCGCTGGACGATGATGTGGCGCGTTCGCTGCGACTGCCGCGTTCACGCTTCTTCTTTGGCTCGCGTGCGGCTTTGGCAGCCTTCGGGTCGGCAGCTGCAATGCTGTCGAGACTGTCGCGGCGTGCCGGGTCACCGAAGATATTCTGGCGGAAAGCCTCCAGTTCGGCCTCAATGCGGCGCTGCTCAGCACTATACTTCGTGCTGTCTTCGCCGGCAATCTGTGCCAGCGTCTTACCCAAACGATTGGCTGTCTTGTAAATCTTTCCCTTGTACTTATTCATCGTGAAATAGTCGTCAAGGTTCATCTGGGCAGCGTCGTTTATATCGCTGATCTTGATGGACTGTCGACTGAGATAGGGCTCTACGTCGCTGTACTTCACCCAGAACAGCGGATACTTCGTATTGTCGCCGAAGTCATCGTCACTCACCATCACAGGGCAGAAGGCGATAGGCTTGATGTGGAACGTAGCGTTGGCCTGATTGTAGTAGGCACACTCCTTCAGGTAGTACATCTTCACCTGTGCCGAAGGAATGTCGCTATTGTCCACCTTCACCTTTCCTCCCTCTTCGGTATAGTAGATGCTGTAGTTATCGAGAATGCCCTTCATGTCGACCTTGGCCGATTCCTCCAGCACTTCATTGCCGTCGAGGTTATACTCGTAGACGGGGATATAGTTGTTCAGCGCCAGCTTGAAAACGTAGGTAAACAGGTTCATGCGCCTGCCCTGCGGCTCCACAGGGTCGTAGAGTCCGGCGTTCTCCTTCTCCGTGAGGTCAATCTCGCGATAGATGTCGCGACGCCACGCCACATTCTCGGGCATGTCGAGTGCCGTGGGATACTGAATCCTCATGCGCTGCGTCATTCCGCCCTGCTGTGCGTTCTGCTGTTGTTGCGTCTGCGCCTGCCGTGCCGGTTGCTGCTGGTTACGGCGCTGGCGCGGCTGGCTGAAGGCAGTTGCTGCCATCAGGGTTATCATCGTCAGTAACAAGATTCTTTTCATCGCTATTTAGGCTTTAATTTACTTTTATTTCCATTGCGGCAGACAGTGTGCGCTCTATGCCGTCAGGACCGACAGCAACGACACTCGAAATATAGAAGCGGCGACCACGGGTAAGTTTGCGGATCTGATCCTTCTGTGCTGCCGAGAAGCGTGAACCGTCGCTGTTGATGGGTTTGGCATTGCCCATGTTGTCGAAGAACACGGTCTGGAATGACTGCACGCGGAAGCCAATGTCGAGGATACCGTCGTCGATAGCAGCACCGACGTTCTCCGCAGCTATCAGGCTACCCTTTGACATATTGCCACCCTTGAAGCGCGCGGGGTTGCCAGCCTCGTCGGTGATGTCAATGTAGGGTGTCGGGTCGGGCAGCTTACGCACACGGAACGTGAATGTGCCCATTGTCTGCGGACGCCCCGTATTTGTCGATGTGACGGTGATGACGGCGTCCTGTCCGATTTTCGTAGGATGGGCGATGTATTTGCCAGCACCGTTGGGCGTCAGCGTACCGTTTGTCATCGAGGCTGAAATCTTGTTCAGCGGTACGCCAGGCACCGACACGCTGATGGGGTTGCTGTAGCCGGCGTAAAGCATACGGGTGAGGTCGGCGCTGACAGTGGCGCTGGGTTCAACCACGGTGTACTTCTGCGAGAAGTCGCGGCGAATGGGGTCGCCGTTGCCGTTGATGGTCTGGATATAGCCAGAAAGCGTGAAATCACCTGTTCGGCTGCATACTGTCTCGTAGACATTGTCGGGCAGCTCCACCTTGCGGTCGCCGATATAGATTTCAGGCACCTGCGTTGTGTCGATAGCAGCCATGACGATGCGGGCAGAGAAACGGTCGCCCTGCACGATGGTCTGCGAGTTGGGAATGACAAAGGCGTCGAGCAGGTTGACGCGGATATCCTTCACGTCGATGTTCTGCACCAGTGTGTGCAGCACTTCTTTCTCGGCATTGCGCACGTCGTTCTGCAGCTTCGTCAGCATGGTGACGGCAGCTACGGCGGGCATGGCCTCAAACATATACTCCTGCCAGTTCTTGCCGAGGATGCCGTTGGGCACCTCCGTAGTGAGGTCGCTGGCAATATGCTGACGCTTCACCGAGTCGGTGACCATGGCGAGTATGCCCTCGCGGTAGGCGTCGATGGCTTTCTTCAGTTCCTCGCCACGTCCACGTCCCGGAGCGAGCATAATCTGATTGGCAGCCTCCAGGTCTTCCTTGTTCTGCAAGCTGTCGGCATCGCCATCTTCGCCGTCGGCCTCTTTGGCAATGGCCGTTTTCAGCTCAGCGGCGAGGCTGTAGAGCTTCTGGCTCATCTCCTTCACCAGCATGGCCTTGTCGTACCATTCCTTCACCTTCTGCGGATTGGCCGCCATCTGTTGTTCAAAGTCGTCGTAGATGACCTGATTCTCCTGCGTGGCGTTCTCCGTAGTGCGGTTGAGGCTTTCCTGCACGATGGCAAAGCCGTTGAGCACCTCGTTGGAGACGTTCAATGCCAGCATAGCCATCAACACGACATACATCAGGTTGATCATCTTCTGGCGTGGAGAGACGGGTCGTTTTCTGATTGCCATTATCTTGTAGGTGTGGTAGGTGTGGTAGGTTGGGTAGGCATGTTGACGGTCATGGCCTCAATCATGCGCGTATAGATTCTGTTCAGCTCGGCAATCTGCTCAGCCATGCGCTTCGACTGCTCGTTGATCTGGTCAATGGTGCCAATCTGCTGGCTGGCGCCCTTCAGCTGCATTTCGTAGACCTTGCAGATGCCTGTGAGGGTGCGGTTGAGGTTCTCCATTTCCTCGCTGTCGCGGGTTAGGCGTTCGCTCTGCTCGCTGACCTTCTTCAGTGTCTCGGTGAGGTTCTTCAGCTGCTCGACATAGTTCTGAGTGGCTTCCTCCATCTCCTCCGGGTCGATTTCGGGCAGTTCGGGCTGCTGCTGCGGAGCTACCACGCCACCAATGATGCCGCCGCTGATGACGCCACCGCTCATGACACCACCGCTGACACCTTCTGCGCCAGTCATGCTGCCACCGCCGCCAGCGCCTTCTGCCACTCCGCCGCCACCGATGATGATGGTGCCGCCGCCGACATTACCGGCAACTTCCGTATTCTCTGTCTCACCATTATCTCCGTCAGCCGCAACGTGTGTGGGCAGTTCCTTGCCTTCCTCGGTCTTGTCGAAGGGACGGTCGAAACCTGCAATGAAGAACACCAGCACCTCAGTACCCATACCGAGAAAGAGCATGGTGTTGGCACCCGGCAGGTGAGTGAGTTTGAACAACGCGCCGAGGATAACGATGGAGGCGCCCCAGCTGTAGGCGTAGTTCATAAACGTCTGCCCTGGCACGCTGTCGAGCCATTTCTGCAGGCGGTAGATCACGTTGAATTTGCTGTATTTAGTCATTTTGCTATTTCGTTTATTGCGTTATAACGTTATCTCGTCCTATCGATGATGCTATTTCCTTTTTTTCTTCGTGGTAGCCTTGGCTGGCTTTACCTTTTCGCTGGTGGTATTGGCCAGACTGCGAACACAGCGGAAGCCGATATATGATCGCGGCTGATTCTGGTACTCGCTGCTGCGCCAGGCTGAGCGTATGTAGCTCTCAGGATCTTTCCACGAGCCGCCGCGCACGCTCTTCTTCTTCAGCCGGTAGGGGTCTTCCTTGGCGGCGTTGTACTTCAGCTGCGGGTTGATGTCGTTCATGGCGTCGACGCCGGCCTCGGTGTAGATGGTCGAGGTCCATTCGGCCACGTTGCCCGCCATGTCGAAGAGTCCGTTGCTGTTGGCGCTGTAGATGCCCACCTTCGACGTGATGAGGTTGCCGTCCTTCGTGTAGTTGCCGTCATCGGGCTTGAAGTTGGCGAAGAAGCATCCCTTGCCCGAGGCTACGTCCTCGTTCTCCCAGGGAAACTCGTTCTGGTTCTTGCCGCGTGCGGCATACTCCCATTCCGCCTCTGTCGGCAGGCGATAACGCTGCACGAAGCGGGCGGCGGGGCCGAGTCCTTTCAGCAGAAATTCGGTGCGCCAGGCACAGAAAGCGTTGGCCTGTTCCCAGCTGACGCCAACGACGGGATAGTCGTTGTAGGCGGAATTTGAGAAGTAGTTGCGCATATACATCTCGTTGTCGGCATTGGGAAAGTCGTTCACCCAGCACGTTGTGTCGGGATAAATATTAACAATGTATGTGTTGAGGAAATCCCACGGTCCGGTGTACTCACGGTTCAGTGTCTCGCGGTGAATCTTTCCCTCATCGTCGATATAGGCAGTATCCTTCGAAATGAAGACTTTCTCATCGTAGATACCTCCCTGCTTCTGGTCGTTCCACTTGTCGGTGTCGAGGTTGCGTTCCTCAGGGTCTACACGGTTGCGGCGCAGGGCAGCCTCTGTGTAGTCGTAGATTTCGTAGCGGTAGTTCATCTGACTGGCATCGAGCATTTTCTCACCCGTCACGGGATTGGTGACGTAGACGCTCTCCAAGGCGCGCTGCTCGTCCTCATTAGGCTTGCGCGGCAGGGCTTTCTTCCAGTTCAGATAGGGCTTGATGGGCTCACCGTCCTTGTCCTCCTCAATCTTGTAGGTCTCGTCGCCGCCGTAGTTGGGGTCGGCCAGTCGCTCGCGGATGATGCTGTCGCGTACGTAGGTCACAAACTGGCGGTACTCGGAGTTTGTGATTTCCGTGTCGTCCATCCAGAATCCTTCCACGCTGATGTCTCTGGTAGGCGTCTGACGTCCCCACAGCGAGTCGTTCTTCTCCATGCCCATCTTCAGGTGTCCGCGCTTGACGAGCACCATGCCGTAGGGTGCCGGCTCTGCAAACGCGCGACCAGTGGAGCCCGTCAGTTCTCCACCGTTAGCCATCGTCTCTTTGCCGCCAAAGCAGCTCGCCATGGCCAGGACAGCTATGGCACTGATAGCTATGATTAGTTTCTTCTTCATATCTTATAATATTCTGACACTCTGGTGCCTGTTTCTTCCCTTTTTAAAGAGGTTGACATCTGTCTGATAGCCCAAGAAAAGCTCGTGCGAGCCGTAGCCCAAGCCGACGCCGTTGGTGAAGGCTTCATAGCTATAGCCCAGTGTGATGCCGTGGAAAATGCCTCCCAGGAACACCGTCACTGAGTTGGAGGGGCTGTAGCCCACGCCTGCGTACATCATCTTCTCCTCATGCGTATAGGTGAGCCGCGTGGTGATGTCGGCCCTGTGGCTGATGCCGTCGCTTTGTCCGAGTACGGAGGGCTGTATCGATAATAACGGGTTTCTCAGCCGAATATTGCATCCGGCAGTCAAATAATATGACATGGGTACCTTGATCTGGTTGGTCTGACCCAGTTCCACGGTAGGCGCTGTGAGGTGCTGGACCGAAGCGCCGACATACCAGTTCTTGCGCTGATAGTGGAGTCCTGCGCCTAAGTCAAGCGAGCTGCCCTCTACCTGCGAGGTGGGCAGGGCCAGCTCACCGTTTTTCTGTTCCACCTCTATCTTCGAGCCGTCGAATTTCTCGCTGAGCATACCGCCCTGTACGCCTACTGACAGCGTGCCGCCAAAGAGCTTCTGCTTGTAGGCATACTGTGCGGCAACGTTGGTATGAGTGAAAAGGCCGATGGCATCGGTCATAAAGCGGATACCCACGCCGTGATATGCGCCAATGAGGTAGAACGGCATGTCGGCCACGGAGAGCATGGTCTTAGGGTTGTGTTCAAAGCCCAGCAGCGACATGGCATAGGTGGCGTTGACGTTGATTTTGTTCTGTTTGCCCACCGCAGCAGGGTTATATGCAGTCTGCATCGCCCAGTAATGACTGAGCGACGGGTCGTACTGCGCACGGGCCTCGAAACAGGCCACAAGCATAACGGCCAAAATCAGCAGACTTCGCCTTAACACGCTATAATAACGCATTTCTTGCCGTTTTATTATGTACGGACAAATAAAAGTTTTGACGGTTTGGGCTAAAGTTAAGACCATGCCATTGAACGATAAAACAATGTCGTGGTCTGATAAAACCATGCCATTGAACGATAAAACAATGGCATGGTTTTAACTTTCCAGACCGTCTCGCACATTCTATCCGGTCCTTGAGGCTTTTCTGCTTAGCCTCGCTGACTTAGAAGGGAATTCCCGGCTCAAGAAGGGGAAGCGGAAAGAGGACGGCGCGCAGCTCCTCGCACCGGTGCAGCAGTGTGCTGAACGCGCCCACGGACTGCCCGCGGCGCTGTTCGCGCCGGAACTGCTCGATGTTCCACAGTGTCGAAGCCTTGGCGGTGTGGCCCACGAAATAGTCGCCCATGCGGTCGGCAGAGCAGCGCATCGGTGCATCAGGAAACCAGATATTCATCTGCTGTGCGAATCGCGTCAGCATCGGGTCGTCTATCAGACCGAGATCCATCAGCACACGGTAGGCCGCATACCATTCGTAGGCGTGACGCATCTGCCTGACCACAACGCGCTCTACCGCCTGTCGCACGGCGTTGTAGTCGACCGCCCGCCGCTGGTGATACTGCCTGAACACCACATTCTGCGGCTGTTCGGGCGGCAGGGGGCATGAGACGTCGTCAGCAGCGAGGCGGGCACTCTGCACTGCCTTGGCGCAGTCCATATAGGACACTCTGGGCACGCCCTTGCGCAGACCGATGACCTTGCCGATGATCCGCCACGGACGGTTGTCGAGCAGGATAGGAGCAAAGTCGCTGTTCTGAGGCACGAGCCAATGGCGGCCCTTGCTGTCGGTGAAAAAGGCCTTCACCGTGTAGCCGCCGTCCACCTCGGCCACGACGATGTCGCCGTCGTTAGCGTCACTGTCCATCTGCACCTCCAGGCGGTCGCCGGGCATGATGTCGGCATGGTGCATGGACAGGCCGGCCACCTCAATCAGAAACACGGGATGACGGCCCACCAGCTCCTTGGGCAGCAAAACATACTCACTGGCCGTGGCGTCGCCGCTCTCGGCAGGATGGCCTGCCAGCACGGGCACGTCAACCAGCGGCACCTCAGTGTCGCACAACTGCGGATTCAGGCCTGCGGCACGCAACAGCTCCAACTCTTTGTCTACTTCTTCACGGGTCATAGGGTCGGGACGGCACATTGTAGCTCCGTCCGCGCAAAGTTACGACTTTTTTTCTTACATTCTGCACTTTTTCCGGACAAAATGACACTAAATCGAAGAAAACTTCGTATTTTTGCAGGCAAATTCTAAACCAAGCACAACATGGAAGACCAGTTAAAGCAAATTGGCGAGCGGCTGCGCGGACTGCGCGATGTGCTCGACATTCCCGTTAGCGAGATGGCTGAGACCATCGGCATCGACGCGGAGAAGTATGAGAAGATAGAAGCCGGCAAGCTGGACATCACCATCTCGAACCTGATGAAGATAGCCCACAAGTACGGCGTGTCGACCGAAGAGCTCATCTTTGCCGAGTCGCCCCACATGAAATCCTACTACGTGACACGCAAGGGACAGGGCATGAGCATCGAGCGTACAAAGGCCTACAAGTATCAGTCGCTGGTTGGCGGTTTCGTGGGACACAAGGCCGACGTGTTCATCGTCACCGTGGAACCCAAGCCCGGCGCCCGCACCATTTACAAGAACACACATCCCGGACAGGAGTTCAACCTCGTGCTTGAGGGCAAGATGGAGCTCTACATCGGCGGCAAGACCATCGAGCTGGAAGAGGGCGACAGCATCTACTTCGACTCCATGAAGCCGCACGGCATGTTGGCCGTGGGCGACAAGGCGGTGAAGTTCTTAGCATTTACAGTAGAATAAACTAGACTATATGGTAGAAAGATTTCTGAAAAAGACTCATTTCGAGTCGGTAGAGGATTACAACAAAAACCTGGAATTCATCATCCCCGAGAACTTCAACTTCGCCTACGACGTCATGGATGCCTGGGCGGAAGAGAAACCCGACGGACTGGCGATTCTGTGGACCAACGACAAGGGCGAGGAGCGGCGCACCACCTTTGCCGAGCTGAAGGAACAGACCGACCAGGCGGCTTCGTACCTGATGACGCTGGGAATAGGCAAGAACGACCCAGTGATGCTCATTCTGAAGCGCCATTACGAGTGGTGGGTCATCATGCTGGCACTTTGCAAGATTGGTGCCATCGTCATACCGGCGACTCACATGCTGACAAAGCATGACATCGTCTACCGCAACACACGCGCATCGGTGAAAGCCATTATTTGTGCCGACGATGACTATATCACAGGACAAATCAAGCTGGCCATGCCCGAAAGCCCCACCGTGAAGCAGTACATTGCCCTGGGTGAGGCGGAAGGATTCCGCAACTGGAGAAAAGAATGGCAGCAGGCTCCGAAGTTCCAGCGTCCCGCCTTTGTCAACGAGAACGATGACACCATGCTGATGTACTTCACTTCGGGCACCAGCGGCGAGCCGAAGATGGTGGCGCACGACTACCTCTACGCCATGGGCCACCTGACGACGGGCGTCTTCTGGCACAACCTGCACGAGGGTTCGCTGCATCTCACCGTGGCTGATACCGGATGGGGCAAGGCCGTCTGGGGAAAGTTCTACGGACAGTGGTTCGCCGGGGCCACTGTGTTCGTCTACGACCATGAGAAGTTCAACGCCGACGCGCTCTTGCGGCAGATGGAGAAATACAAGGTGACGAGCTTCTGTGCTCCTCCCACCATCTACCGCTTCATGATTCGTGAGGACTTGTCGAAGTACGACCTGAGCAGTCTTGAATACTGCTGTACGGCAGGCGAAGCCCTCAACCCCGCAGTATTCGACAAGCTCAAGGAGAAAATCGGACTCAACATCATGGAGGGCTTTGGCCAGACTGAGACAACGATGACGCTCGGCACATTCCCCTGGATGACGCCAAAGCCAGGCTCGATGGGCATCCCCAATGCCCAGTACGACATCGACCTGGTTCGTGCCGACGGCACTTCGTGTGAGGATGGCGAGAAGGGCGAGATAGTCATAAAAGTGGGCGACCGCAAGCCCATCGGCCTGTTCAAGTGCTACTACCGCGACGAGGAGAAGACCCGCGAGGCCTGGCACGACGGCCTCTACCACACGGGCGACATGGCCTGGCGCGACGAGGACGGCTACTACTGGTTTGAAGGCCGCATCGACGACGTTATCAAGAGCTCAGGCTACCGCATCGGCCCCTTTGAGGTGGAAAGCGCACTGATGACCCACCCCGCCGTCGTGGAGTGTGCCATCACCGGCGTTCCCGACGAAATACGCGGAATGGTGGTGAAGGCCACCGTCGTACTGGGCAAGGAGTGGAAGGACAAGGCAGGCGACGAGCTCGTGAAAGAGCTGCAGCAGCATGTAAAGAAGGAGACGGCGCCGTACAAATATCCGCGTATCGTGGAGTTCGTCGACGAGCTGCCGAAGACCATCAGCGGCAAGATACGCCGCGTAGAGATACGTCAGAAGGACGCAAAGTAAGGCGGCCACAGTGTGCGATGGATGCCTCGGAATTTTTTGACATCTGCGCCGAACTGGTTGCGGGAGAGCCGTCGGCCGACGCCACAAGGCGCCTGCATGAGGTACTCAAGCTATGCTGCGCCGAAGGCTGCCGCCGCCAGGGCGGTGCCTTCGGCAATCTATTTTCCCAGATTGACTATCTTAGTAAACTCCTTCACCTTTCCCCCGCACAGACGCGTGACCTGCAGGACGCGCGACGCCACACCAACGCTATTGCACCAGTCAGTGCTGCCGACTGGCCCTATGACGTAAAGGCGGTGGCGCGGCTCGTTTCAGCCGTTTTCGCCACCGACGTCCCCTCGCTGCTGGTTCCCCTGCTGCCTGCCGACGAGCGTCAGCATGAGCACGGTCTGCGCATCAACAAGGATTATGTGCGCTGCATTGTCAGCCGCGTCACGCCTGAATATATTTACGCCGATACTGCCGACGGTCCTGTCAGCGTCGATTACCGCAACACCACTGAGGGGCGCGACTTCTCCTATCTGCAGAAAGCGCTGCGGCCGGGAATGCAGCTGAACCTGCTCGACAATCACGTGGAAGAAGATGACGGTATGATTACGCCTGGCGTCATCGTCGTAGAGCCCGACTTCCTCATCGACATCTCCTCGTTGGCGGCATGCTTCACCGACTATGGCCACCATCCGCTAATGTACACCGTCAACCGGCTGAAGGCGAAGCCGAACACGCAGGCCACGCTACTGGGTAACTTCGCAGGAACGGCCCTCGACGACATTATCAGCCACGGAGATGAAGCCACGCTGGCCAACTCGCTGCAACGCTCTTTCCGCGAGCAGGCCCTGTGCTTCTGTGCCTGCGAAGATTTCGACCCAGACACCTTCCGCGAACAGGCGGCAGAGCAGATGAAAAACATACGCGAGGCGGTGAAAGTCTTGGGCATCAGGCGCGAAGAAGCCCTGCTTGAAGCCTCTTTCGTCTGTGAACGCTTGGGGATGCAAGGCCGCGTAGACCTGATGACCACGGCGCTCACCTCTCACCATTCACCTCTCACCACGCTTCTCGTAGAGCAGAAGTCAGGGCGCAACAGGAAAATTGAATACCAGAGCCACGACAGCCACGGCCTGCAGCTGGAGAGTCACTATGTGCAGCTGCTGCTCTACTACGGCGTGCTACGCTACAACTTCGGCCTCAGCAACCGTCAGGTGGACACCCGTCTGCTCTACTCGCGCTATCCTGCCGCACAAGGACTGCTGACAGTCAATTATTACCGCACTCTGTTGCGTGAGGCCCTCAAGCTGCGCAATCAGATTGTGGCCACCGAACTGCTCATCGCCCGCGACGGCTTTGAGCGTGTTTTGCCGCTGCTGAACGCCGACACTATATATAAAGGTATCGCGCACGACGGCTTCTTCCATCGCTACATCCTGCCGACAATCCAAACACTCACCTCTCACTTCTCACTTCTTACCACCATAGAGCGCGCCTACGTGGAGCGGATGCTCACCTTCGTCTACCGTGAGCAACGGGCGCAGAAAGTGGGCAGCAGCGAGACGAGCCTGCACCATTCGGGCGGGTGTACAGCCGATTTGTGGCAGATGTCGCTGCAGGAGAAGATAGAGACAGGAAACATTATTATTGGGTTGAAGGTGGAGAGTGAAGGGTGGAGGGAGATTACTTTGTCCCGCCTTGAAACTATTCTCCCTCCACTCTCCACCTTTAACCCTCCACCCGTTTCTCCCCTGAACTTCCGCCCGGGCGACATGGTCTATCTCTATAGCTTCACAGACGAGCCAGACATACGACACAGCATCCTGTTCAAGGGCACACTGCAGCGCCTGGACGGCGAGGAAATCGTCGTCGCGCTCAACGACAAGCAGCCCGACATGCTCTTCAAGGCTGACGACGACCGCCAATGGGCCATCGAACACGGTGGCAGCGACACTGGCACCAACGCCGACATACGCGCGCTATACGCCTTTGCTTCTGCCAACCAGCGTCGCAAGGATTTGCTCTTAGGACAGCGTGCACCCGAGGCCGACACGTCGCTGACGCTGTCACGCAGCTATCATCCTGACTACGACGACGAACTACTGAAAGTGAAACAGGCGCGTGACTATTTCCTCCTTGTCGGACCGCCGGGAACGGGAAAGACCTCGATGGCACTGCGCTTTATCGTTGAAGAAGCATTACAGACAGGGCTGGGGGGAGACATTCTCCTCGCCGCCTACACCAACCGAGCAGTTGATGAAATATGTGCAATGCTCACCAACGCCGGCCTGCCATTCCTGCGAATAGGCAAGGCCGCCTCATGCGACTCGCGCTTCCATGACCGCCTGTTAGACACAGCATTGGCCGACACACGACGCCTCGACGACGCTAATCAGCTGATCAGCCGCACACCCGTCATCGTCAGCACCACGTCGATGCTACAGGCGCAGCCGTGGATTTTTCAGATAAAACACTTCTCGCTGGCCATCATCGACGAGGCATCGCAGATACTCGAGCCGTCGCTTATCGGCCTGCTGAGCAGCGCATCCGTAGAGCGCTTCGTCCTCGTTGGCGATTATAAGCAGCTGCCTGCCGTGGTGCAGCAGCCACCAGAGCAAAGCATCGTCAAAGAGCCACTGCTGCGCGACATCGGTATAGAAGACTGTCGACAGAGCCTCTTCGAGCGCCTTCTGCGCTGGGAGCACCGACAGGGGCGCACGCAGTTCACTGGCGTACTGCACGCACATGGCCGTATGCACCCCGACGTAGCCATCTTCCCGCTGCAGCATTTCTACCACGAGGAGCAGCTGCATGCCGTACCCCTACCCCACCAGCAGGAAACAACTATTGGCTACGACTTGTCTGCTGAGGACTCCCTTGACGAACTGCTGAAAACTCGCCGAGTGCTGTTCTTTGGCGGCAATGAGGATTCCGAGGCCCGTCTTGTGGCCGGCCTGCTGTGCCGCATCCATCGCTTCACGCAAGACCACTTTGACCCGGCAAAGACCGTAGGCGTCATCGTGCCCTACCGGCGGCAGATAACCCTCATTCGCGAGGCCATCTCTCACCTCTCACCTTCAACCCCTCACCTCTCGAGAATCACCATCGACACGGTGGAGCGTTTTCAGGGCAGTCAGCGTGATGTCATCGTCTATGCCCTCGGTGTCAGCCACCGCTATCAGCTTGATTTCCTGACAGCAACCACCTTCACCGATACAGAAGGTACACCTATTGACCGCAAACTAAATGTTGCCCTGACACGTGCTCGCAAGCAGATGATTATTGTGGGTGACCCCGACGTTCTTCGTCATGTTTCCCTCTTTCGGCAACTCATCAGCAACTATGCGGTATCCCTCCCGCCTACATGCCGTTTTCCGTCGTAAAATTTGCATGTATCGTGGAAATAATGTAATTTTGCAGCGTAAACAACGACAATGGAAAAAAGAATAGTCATCAAGGTGGGCAGCAATGTGCTCACACGCACAGACGGGAAACTCGATGTCACGCGCATGTCGGCCATCGTCGACCAAGTGGCATGGCTGCGACGTCACGGCTACGAGGTCATTCTGGTGTCAAGTGGTGCCGTAGCCTGCGGGCGGCGTGAACTACAAGTGGAACATGAGCTGGACTCCGTGGAACAGCGTCAGCTCTATAGCGCCCTCGGGCAGGTAAAGCTCGTAGGATTGTACTACGACCTGTTCCGCGAATACGGCATCCATGTCGGACAGGTGCTCACGATGAAGGAGAACTTCGAGCCGGGCGAGCAGTACCGCAACCAGCGCGCATGCATGACGGTGATGCTGGAAAACAATGTTCTGCCTATTGTCAACGAGAACGACACGGTGAGCGTTACCGAGCTGATGTTCACCGACAACGACGAGCTCAGCGGGCTCATTGCGCAGATGATGCAGGCCTGCACGCTCATCTTGTTAAGCAACATCGACGGCATCTACGACGGACATCCCGACAATCCCGCCTCCCATCTCATTCCACAAGTGGAGCCCGGCTGCGACCTGTCGCAGTATATCAAGGAGGAAAAGAGCGCTTTCGGTCGCGGCGGCATGCACTCCAAATACACCACTGCTACCCGCGTGCAGCAGGCCGGCATCCGCGTCATCATTGCTAATGGAGAGCGCGACAATATACTCATCGACCTGATGGAACACAAAGACGAGACACCGCAAACTGAATTCATACCCATGAGAACATGCTGAAAAGAGTATTACTGCTGGCAAGTGCTCTTATGATAATGGAGCGATGAGCCTCATCCAATACAAGTATTACCATAGCAAAATGAAAGAGATTTTTGAGAGAGTAAAGAAGGCCAGCAAGAGCCTGGCCGTGTTGAGCGACGAACAACGGAATGAGATTCTGCAGGCCGTTGCCGATGCCATCGTCAGTCAGAAGGAACGCATCCTGAAAGCCAACAGCGAGGACTTGGCCAAGATGGACAAGGCCAATCCACTCTACGACCGCCTGCAACTGACGGAGAAGCGTCTGGAAGATATTGCCGGCGATATGCGCAACGTGGCTACACTGCCCACGCCTCTGGGTCATATTACCAAGCAGAAAACGCTGCCCAACGGACTGCGCCTGTGCCGTGTCAGCGTGCCCTTTGGCGTCATCGGTATGATTTACGAGGCCCGTCCCAACGTCACCTTCGATGTCTTTTCACTTTGCTTCAAGAGCGGTAACGCCTGTGTGCTGAAGGGAGGCAAAGATGCCGACGCCAGCAACCGCGAGAGCGTGGCCCTGATTCACGAAGTGCTGGAGCGCTACGGCATCAGCCCCGACGTGGTGGCTCTGCTGCCCGCCACGCACGAAGCCACTGGCGAGATGCTCAACGCCGTGGGCTACGTCGACCTCTGCATCCCCCGTGGCGGCCGCAGGCTCATCGACTTCGTCCGCGACACGGCCCGCATCCCCGTCATTGAGACCGGCGCCGGTGTCGTCAACACCTACTTTGACAAGGACGGCGACCTGGAGATGGGCAAGAAGATTATCTACAACGCGAAGACGCGACGCGTCAGCGTCTGCAATGCCCTCGACTGTCTGCTAATTCACATAGACAGACTTGACAGTCTAAGCAGTCTGGTAGAGCCTATGGCCGAGAAGAATGTTATCATCTATGCTGATGAAAAGGCTTTCGCCGCCCTCGACGGCAAGTATCCGCTGCTGGAACATGCTACCCCCGAGAGCTTCGGCACCGAGTTCATGGACTACAAGCTGGCAATCAAGACCGTCACTTCGCTCGATGAAGCATTGGAGCATATCGATGCTTTCGGCTCTGGCCATAGCGAAGCCATCATCACAAAGAACGAGCAGGCCGCCCGCAGGTTCCAGGCTCATGTCGATGCCGCCTGCGTCTATTGGAACGCCCCGACGAGCTTCACCGACGGTGCACAGTTCGACCTCGGTGCCGAGATTGGCATCAGCACGCAGAAGCTCGGCCCGCGCGGCCCTATGGCTCTGGAGGAAATTACCACCTACAAATGGCTCATCGAGGGCGAAGGCCAAGTGAGAAATTAAAGAATTTAGAAATAAAATATGCGCACATTCATCAACGTACAGGACATCGGCCCGTTAGAGAAGGCGATGGCCGAAGCATTTGAGATCAAGAACGACCGTTATAAGTTTCAGCATCTGGGCAAGAACAAGACCCTGATGATGATTTTCTTCAACAACAGTCTGCGTACCCGACTTTCCACACAGAAGGCAGCTATGAACCTGGGCATGAATGTCATCGTACTCGACGTGAACGCCGGTGCCTGGAAGCTGGAGACCGAGCGCGGCGTTATCATGGACGGCGACAAGAGCGAGCACCTGCTCGAGGCCATCCCCGTGATGGGCTGCTACTGCGACATCATCGGCGTCCGCTCATTCGCAGGCCTCACCGACCGCGAGTACGATTACGCCGAGACGGTGCTTCACCAATTCATCAAATACAGCGGCCGACCCGTATTCGCTATGGAGACAGCCACCGTGCACCCACTCCAGGCCTTTGCCGACCTCATCACCATCAAGGAATGGTGGAGGGTTGAAGGTGGAGGGTTAATGGAGAATAGTCATCCCGTAGAAGGTATTCTCCCTCCACCCTCCACCCTCCACCTTCAACCAAAGCCAAAGGTTGTACTGACCTGGGCGCCTCACTGCCGTGCCCTGCCGCAGGCTGTGCCCAACAGCTTCGCACAGTGGATGCAGGCCGACAAGGACATCGACCTCGTCATCACGCATCCCGAGGGCTATGAACTCGACCCGCAGTTCGTTGCTGGGGCACGCGTGGAGTACGACCAGAAGAAAGCCTTCGAGGGCGCTGACTTCATCTACGCTAAGAACTGGTCAAACCCCGGCGTGACAAATCCGGCAGACTATGGCAAGATCACTTGCAACGACCGCTCATGGACCGTTGACGCTGAGCACATGTCGTGGACGAACAACGGCAAGTTCATGCACTGTCTGCCCGTGCGCCGCAATCTCATCGTCACCGACGATGTCATCGAGAGTCCCAACTCGCTGGTCATCCCCGAGGCAGCCAACCGCGAAATCAGCTGCTCGGTAGTATTGAAACGGATGCTTGAAGCACTGTAACACGATTGTCCATGATCATCTTTATTCCAACCTCCGGGTTGGAATTTTTTTTTGCATTTTTTGTCATAATTATTGTCCGTTTATGAAAATATTTGTAACTTTGCACCCGAATAGCGTTTACCAAAACGGAAAACTTTTGAAACGCGGAAAAAGAAAAAGTTATCCAAAACAGGAAACTTTTCCATGAGCCTAACAATGACAACAAGCTAAGAACTAACAACATAATGGAAATTAAAAATTTTACCATCACGAAAAGAGACGGCTCGAAAGATGCCTTCTCACTTGACAAAATCATGAACGCCATCGTCAAGGCGTTCCAAAGCGTAGACGAGCCCGCCGACCTGGGAACCATCTCGAAAATCCTCAGCCACCTCGACATGCACGACGACATCAAGGTGGAGGACATTCAGAACCAGGTGGAGGAAGCCCTCATGCGCGAGGGTTTCTACAATGTGGCCAAGTCGTTCATCCTCTACCGCCAGCAGCACACCGAAGACCGCGAGACGCTGGAGAAGATGACGTTCCTCTCGGAGTACATGGAGAGCATGAACGCCGCTACAGGCTCGAAGTACGATGCCAACGCCAACGTGGAGCACAAAAACATCGCCACGCTCATCGGCGAGCTGCCCAAGTCGAACTTCATACGCCTCAACCGCCGCCTGCTCGTCGACCGCATCAAGAAGATGTACGGCAAGCAGCTGGCCGACGAGTACATCGACAAGCTGACACACCACTTTATATATAAGAACGACGAGACGAGTCTGGCCAACTACTGCGCCTCCATCACGATGTACCCCTGGCTCATAGGCGGCACCATCAGCATCGGCGGCAACTCTACGGCTCCGACAAACCTGAAGAGCTATTGCGGCGGCTTCGTCAACATGGTGTTCATGGTATCGTCGATGCTCAGCGGCGCCTGCGCCACGCCCGAGTTCCTGATGTACATGAACTACTTCATCGGCAAGGAGTTCGGCCAGGACTACTGGAAACGGACCGACGAAGTAGTGGACCTCTCGCTGAAACACCGCACGCTCGACAAGGTCATCACCGACTACTTCGAGCAGATTGTCTACACCCTCAACCAGCCCACCGGCGCCCGCAACTATCAGGCCGTGTTCTGGAACGTCGCCTACTACGACCGCTACTACTTCGACAGCATCTTCGGAGAGTTCTACTTCCCCGACGGCTCAAAGCCCGACTGGGACGGCCTCTCCTGGCTGCAGAAGCGCTTCATGAAGTGGTTCAACAAAGAGCGCACGAAGACCCTGCTGACCTTCCCCGTAGAGACGATGGCCCTGCTGACCGGCGAGGACGGCGAGCCGAAAGACAAGGAATGGGGCGAGTTCACAGCCGAGATGTATGCCGAGGGACACTCGTTCTTCACCTATATGAGCGACAATGCCGACTCGCTCAGCAGCTGCTGCCGACTGCGCAACGAAATCACCGACAACGGCTTCAGCTACACCCTTGGCGCCGGCGGCGTCTCGACAGGATCGAAGAGCGTGCTCACCATCAACCTCAACCGCTGCATCCAGTACGCCGTCAACCACAAGATGGACTACCTGGAGTACCTCGGCACCATTATCGACCTCTGCCACAAGGTGCAGCTGGCCTACAACGAGAACCTGAAGGAGCTGCAGAAGCACGGCATGCTGCCGCTGTTCGACGCCGGCTACATCAACATCAACCGCCAGTACCTCACCATCGGCATCAACGGACTCGTAGAGGCCGCCGAGTTCATGGGGCTGCGCATCACGCCCAACGAGAAGTACCAGCAGTTCGTACAGGGCATCCTCGGCCTCATTGAGAAATACAACAAGCAGTACCGCACAAAGGACGTGATGTTCAACTGCGAGATGATTCCCGCCGAGAACGTCGGCGTGAAGCACGCCAAGTGGGACCGCGAGGACGGCTACTTCGTGCCCCGCGACTGCTACAACAGCTACTTCTATGTCGTAGAGGACGACTCGCTATCGGTCATCGACAAGTTCAAGCTGCACGGCGAGCCCTACATCAAGCACCTCACAGGCGGATCAGCCCTCCACATGAACCTGCAGGAGCACCTGTCGAAGGAGCAGTACATGCAGCTGCTGAAGGTTGCCGCCAAGGAAGGATGCAACTACTTCACCTTCAACATCCCCAACACCGTGTGCAACGACTGCGGACACATCGACAAGCGCTACCTGAAGGAGTGCCCCAAATGCCACTCGAAGAACATCGACTACATGACACGCATCATCGGCTATCTGAAGCGCGTCAGCAACTTCTCACAGGCACGACAGGAAGAGGCAGCACGCCGATACTACGCTGCAGGATAATTAGAGATTCTTTTTCTAAATAACATATCAAGACGAATTATACTATTTTTCCTACTAATCATGAAGTCTTCGGACAAAGTCATAATTCGTAACATACATTTTAATATGTTGTACTTAAATGCATAAGAGGTAACAATGCTAAAGTACACAAATACTGGGATTGTATTTCAGGAAATTCCCGACGAGGTGACACTGGCAATTAACATTTCTAATTGCCCGTGTCACTGTCCGGGATGCCACAGCCAGTATCTCTGGGAAGACATCGGGATGCCGCTCGACACCAGTGCGCTCGACGACTTTATCGACGAGTACGGCCGCGACATCACCTGCATCGCATTCATGGGCGGCGACGCTGATCCAAAAGGCATCAACATGCTGGCACAGTACATGCGCGAAGAGCATCCGGAGTTTCATGTGGCATGGTACAGCGGACGCACCATCATTTCAGCCGACATCAACACCGCCGACTTCGACTACATTAAAATAGGACCCTTTATCCGCCACCTCGGCCCATTAAAGAGCCCCACCACCAACCAACGCCTCTACCGCATCCTGCCCGACGGCACACAGCAGGACATCACAGCCCGTTTCTGGCGCTGATACACACAGAATCCAAAGCCTTCTTCTGACCACGAGCCATGCCACAAACACGACGATGTGGTTTTCATTCCGTACACACGGCGTGTACGAAAAGTACACACGGTGTGTACTAAAAATACACACGGTGTGTACGAAATGTGTAGTTGACGCTTATCGAGCTCATTCATTATTTACCGTTTCTCAGGCATTGCGCTGTCTTTATTATCGTGGGGGCGGAGGTGCGGAGGTACGGGGGTACGAGAATAGACCTTACGCTGAAAACCGGCGTGCAAGCTATTCTCGTCCCCCCCGTACCTCCGTACCTCCGTACCTCCGTACCCCCGAATCGTCCGTCCCCCCGCACCTCCGTACCTCCGTACCTCCGTACCCCCGTACCCCCGTACCCCCGTACCCCCGAATCGTCCCAAGTCACTTTAATATTAAATATGCGCGCGCATACAATATTATTTATTTACTGAGTCTACTATAAAGAGTCAGGCACCGACTCGAAGGATGGCGCAGCCGCTCCCATCCCTTGTAGGGGAGGGGCAGGGGTGGGGTCAGTAACATCTTTACGGACATGATAATACAGCCCCCACCCCTGACCCATCCCCTCCTTGCGTCCCTCGGTAGCAAGCGTCACACTTCTGGATGCCGAGAGGAAGGGCGGAGAGCGGCTGCGCAATGTTTTCTTGCCGATTTCTTCATACCATGACTTTCTAAACTAGATTCATAACTGAAAGCAACAAACGCAGTATTTGCGCCCATAACGAAAAAAAAGCAGGAAAAATTTGTACATTTCAAGGAAAACCCCTAACTTTGCACGCAAATTCCGTAAAAGAAAGGAGAAGCATGGAAAAAATCCCTTATCTCGAAACGGGCATTTACCTTTTTGAGCACCCTTGCAGCACACCCCTAAAAAGGCGAAAACGACGCGCGAGGATGCGAAAATTGGTGCCAGACACCCTGCAATAGCTAATTTTATTGCATTTTTGAAAAAAAATGTTCAAAATTATTTGCAGGATTTAGGATTTATGCCTATATTTGCAGCCAAATTGCAGAATCTGTGTAAGAGATGCAAAGGGAAAATGTGATGGAAAAAGAGTAATAGATTTTAACAAATTTAGTTTTTTTATTAATTTTAATTTTAATCGTATGAAAAAAAAGATTTTCAGTAAACTGCTTATGGGAGCATTTCTTCTTGCTTCTATAAGTTCGTTCGTATCTTGTAAGGACTACGATGATGACATCAATGCCAACAGGGCAGACATCCGTGCCGCACAAGAGCAACTGGCAACTCTTACGAGCAATCTGTCGGCTCTCCAGACAAAGCTGGAAACCGAGAAGACAGCATTGCAGCAGGAGTTGGCTACGGCAAAGTCTCAGCTCGAGACTCAGATTGCCAACGCAAAGTCTGAGCTGAACGCAGCCATCGCCGCCAAGGCTGATCAGGCTACAGTTGACGGCCTGGCTAAGCGCGTGGCAGACCTCGAGAGCAACTTGGCCGCTACTAAGGAGGCTTTCCAGGCCAAGATTGATGCTATCAACACTTCTCTGGCAACACTGCAGGGCCTGATTGCCCAGAAGGCTGACCAGACTTATGTTGATCAGGCAATCGCTACCCTTCAGGGTGCCATCGAAGGCAAGGTTTCGAAGGAAGACTTCAACACGCTGAAGAACGACTTCAACATCTTGAAGACCAACCTCGAAAACCTCACTATCCTCGTTAACACGAAGGCTAGCACAGAGGCTCTTAACAATGCAGTTAACAACATCAACAGCTCTATCGATCTGCTCAAGCAGGACATCGCTGGTAAGGTTTCTCAGGCTGCATTCGATAACCTCAGCACCAAGCTCGACGGCGTTATCGAGTCTGTTAACAACCTGAAGACCGCTCTCGACAACAAGGCCGACAACGCAGCTCTCACAGCTCTTGAGGATGCCCTCACCAAGAAGATCAATGCTGTGGCTGACCAGATTGGCAACTTCGTTACTCCCGACCAGCTGCAGAAGGCCATTGACGACCTGACCGCTCTTATCGCTACCAAGTGCGACCACGCTGATTTTGACAAGCTGAACGCTCAGGTTCAGAACATTCAGGGTGTGCTCGACACTCGTGACGAGAACATCACCAAGCAGCTCACCGACGCTATCAACGACCTGCGCAACGAACTCATGCCTCTCATCAACTCTAAGGTTGATCAGGAAGAGTACAACGGAACCATCGCTGATATCAAGGCTGATCTGAAGGAAGCTCAGGACAGCATCGTAAGCATCATTGCAACACTGGTTGTTGTTGATGGTCATCTCGATACTATCGACGAAGCTCTGAAGCTCTTGAATGACACAACCAAGGCTCTCCGCAATTCAATTAATGAGAACGTAGTTGCTATTCGCGAACTGGATGTTCAGGCAAAGGCCGTTGCAGCATTCCTGCAGGGTTATCTGACTGGTGAAGGTGCTACAAACCTTCAGGGCGTCCTCGCAAATCTCGCTTCTGCCATGAGCAAGGAGCTGAAGGACAGCATCGAAAAGCAGAACCAGTATCGCGTAGCTGCTATCGCTGAGATTGGTAAGAAGATTACCGACCTGAAGGCTGAGCTGCAGAAGCAGATGCTGGATAGCCTGGCTAACCATCAGAACAGAATTGCTGAGCTCGAGAAGAAGTTCAACAACCTCGGCACTTACATTGACGATCGCGTTGATGCTAACCTGAACAGCATGAAGGTCTTCATCGACCGTCTGCTCAAGAGCCTCGTTCTCCGTCCCAACACATACTATGGCGGTATCGAAGGTATCAAAGTCTTGACCTTGGATTTGACTATTGAGCAGAACGAGAACCACAACGGCAAGAAGGAGTAT
The DNA here is from genome assembly GCA_902778535.1 of uncultured Prevotellaceae bacterium. Classification (GTDB taxonomy): domain Bacteria; phylum Bacteroidota; class Bacteroidia; order Bacteroidales; family Bacteroidaceae; genus Prevotella. The sequence continues at coordinate 34,878 of CACYYG010000008.1, read as the reverse complement.
CACTACTTTGACAGCATTGGTGTGCATAGTCACTCTGACTACGGTTATGCTGACTATCACCTCAATCCTTCCAACGCTGACTTGGAAGACTATGCCATTGACTTCTACAACTGGACTGCCCAGGTTATGGAGCCTGCATGTGAAGAACAGACTGTTACACGTAGCGGTAAGACTGGTATCACACCGATTTATAAGACCACCAAGGCTCTGTTTGAGGAAATGAAGGATGACAAGGATTTCAACCAAAACTTGAAGAATGGTATCATTACTATTCCATTCGAAGCAGATGCCGCTACAATTGAGTCCAGACTTGAAAAGGGCGAGGCTACAATTGCATCTCTCGCTATGACGAAGAAGAGCACCAAGGCTGGTGTTGCTGACACAACTGTCAACTCCGACTATGCAATGGTTGTTCCCCTTCACGGCTACGGTCTGCTGATTGGTGATAACAAGTTCAAGCTTGTAAATGATTGGTACATGGACCAGATCGGTTACGACAGAACTACTGTTAACTCTGCTAACCTGCACAGAAGCTTTAGCTTCTTGGCATTGGCTTCCACTTCTCCTACCCATGAGATTAAGTATGATGGAAAATTCGACATCACTGCTGTGCTGGAGGCTCGTTATGTGAACAATAAACTTGACTATGAACGTGAGATTAAGGATACAGCCGTATATGTAAGCCACAGCAGCCACAAGGCTATTGCTCGTTGGAATCAAACCACTCAGAATATTGAAGAGGATGGTGATGCTTCTATCCACAAGAGCATGGTTACGAATCTGAGTGCAGAGGACATGAAGAGGCTGGGCTTCGAGTATGACATTCAGCTGGTTAACTACACGCTGGGTTCTAACAAAACCGGTGAGACTGTTCACCTTGAGTTGATTACCGATGCTAACGGACACGTATGGGCTTATCCGCGTAACGTGACTGCCGCTGGCCAGACCATCACAGGTCAGACTGCTAACGCTGCTTGCGTAGGTCGTCAGCCTATCGTATGTATCATGATTAGGGACACGAAACACGATAACAAAATTGTGTCTTTCGCTTACATGAAGTTCCTCATCACTCAGTATGAAGAGCAGACTCCCGATGAGAAGGAAGTTGGCTTCAACATCAAGGATATTTGGGTGAACTGTAAGCCCTTCTCTGGTCGTGTAACATGGTCTGAGATTGAGCACGATGTCCTTGACTCACTGCTCAACGGTATGTCTAAGCAGGACTTCGATAACAATTATGTATTTGACTTCTACCGTCAGGAGCAAGTGGAAAAGGTTGACGGAAATGGTGCTACCTGGTACACAGTGAGCCGTTATGGTATCCAGTATGAAAAGAAGGGTGGCAAGCGTCTCAACGAGGCTGGTGAATACGGTGATATCGTTGAGGAGTGGAACCTCTCTGCCCAGGGTACTGAGGACGCTACAACACACATCCTCAAGTGGTCGTTCACCGCTGAAGAGCTGACAGCACTGGCTAACAAGCTCAAGAACAATGGCAAACTGGAGGAAAAGGAGAACTTCTGGGTGAACAAGGAGCCTATCACCACATGGGTACGCTATGCTCACTTACAGTACTCGTTAAATGACGCTCCAGCTCCTGGCACCGCTCCTACTAAGGGTAATCCTGCCATCTGGGTGAAGCTGACAATTCCTGCTGGCGAGTTCCACGTTGCTAAGGGTGACATGGGTGCCAACAAGATCCTGACCTACTGGTATGCTCTGAACAGCAAGACCAATGCTACAAGCAAGGACGATGCATTCGAGGTACGTGTTAACGTTCCCGTTCCCGTGCCCAATAATAAGGCTAATGAGGATACTATTGGCTACGACTATCCGACTAACACGAACTTGTATGTTATCCGTTACGACAACCTCCTTGAGGAAGCTAACCAGGCATACATCGCATCTCAGAGAACTGCACCCAACTACATGTACAGTGAGTTCACAAAGAACCTGAAGGACTACTTCATCGACGGCAAGCTGAGTGCTACTGTTAAGATGTCTAACAAGTTCGGCAGTATCAAGGATATGAAGCTTGGTGTTGAGTTCATTACTCCGAGCACAGCTATTGGCAATGCTACCTTCAACGCTGCAGCTGATGGTACATGGACTGTTAAGGGCTACTCAGGTACTACCTACACTCTGAAGCTGAATGCTGATCACACAAAGGTTCAGATTGTGAAGCGTGGTAACACCGGTATCAACCCGATTGACCTCATGACTCTGAACTATGATAAGAACGCAGACGTTGCCAAGCGTCAGATTACTGTTCTAAACTATGTCAACGGTGAGGATCAGGATGATATCTTGAACTACAAGACTCACAACGAGCTTGCAGAGCGTGAGACCTTCACCGTCTACCTCAACATCAAGGCTATCGACGCTTGTGCACCTGTATTCTGGAGCAACATGTGGTTCAACGCCCGTATCCTCCGTCCGCTCGACCTCGAGAATCCGAAGCAGGCTGTTGTTCCCGATGCACCCAATGACTGGCACTATGTTGACCTGACCGATGCTCTCATCGTTAAGGATTGGCGTGAATACTACGGTGACCGTAAGAACACGACTCTCGGTGAGGACGTCAAGAGGAATATTCCTGGTGTTGGTAATGTAAAGGCATTCGACTTCGCTTACTATCAGGTTGAAGTTGAAATCGAGGATGGTGAGTTCTACACCGATGCAGCTTTGGGTACAAATGTACGTAGCGATGTCTTCGAATTGGGTAAGATGCCTGGATATGGCTATGTTGCTGGCCTTATCAAGACCACACAGGTTCCCAACCTGAAGTTCGAGAGAATTGCTGATGAAACTGTTGAGAACTACAAGACTAAGCTCCGCTACCTGAACAACTCAGGTGTGACTGGTGGCTTCCACGTCTTCGTTCCCGTCCAGATGACCTACGTCTATGGCCACATGAAATTCAAACAGAAGAAGTACGTGACCGTTGGTGTAACTCCTTCAGTGGAACAGGCAATGATCGAGGGTGAGTAATTATCACTCGCTGAAGAATCAATAATCAAGGGGGTGTCACTCTGTGGCACCCCTTTTAAAATAAAACTTCAATAGTATGACATTGAAAAATAAGTTTTTGACAACATTCTGTGCTGTTCTATTGCTGTTAGTGATGTTTGCCAGTTGTAAAAGAGAGAACAAAGTGGAGGGTCAGGGAACCGCTACTGAAGAAAAAATGACTCTCTCTGGCAGCGACACAACAAAGGTAATGAACCTGATGCACCAGTATTTTGACCTTCTGCTGAAGAAAGACTATGATGGTGCAATGTCGATGATTTACCAGCTGCGCAATGACTCTCTATTAAATGCCGACCCTGAGGTGGAGAAACATTATCAGATGGGTATGAAGTTGGTTACTCCGATACGCTATGAGATTGAAACCATGATTTTTGAAACAGAACGCGACTGTCTTGTCAAATATGCAGCCGTTCTTTTTGAAAAGGAAGGCGAAGACGACAACCGTCCGAATAAGATGATCTATACCGTCAAGCCTGTCCGTGTCAACGGCGAATGGTATCTCACAGTGTCGGATAAAGACGACATGAACACCCGCGACTCACAAATTGTGCAATAAAGACGACAATGAGGAAACTTCTATCTATCGGTGTTCTAGCGCTGCTGTTTGTTGGCTGTCATAAAAATAATGGCTCGCAACAACAGACTGAAGTTGCTGTCGACACATTAAAAGATGCACGTGTAGAGATTACGCAAGAAACTGCGGTTATTAAGTTCGACACCATCTACTTCGACCTTGGCTCTCTTGACATCAATGGTCCCGATCAGACCCGCGATTTCATCTTTGCCAATATCGGTGCCAAACCATTGGTGATTGATAGCGTGGTGGCTTCATGTCCCTGCCTCGATATTGATTATCCGAAAGATTCAATAGCTCCGGGTAGTAAGTCAAAGATTACCATGACATTGATCATGAATAAAATCAGCTCCGGCCAGTTCTGGCGTAGTGCCAACGTCTATACGAACGGTTCTGCAGAACCCGTAGAGATTATCATGCAAGGCATTAAGAACTATGAATAGTATTTCTGTCTGATACTTATATTTTTTGTTTAATATTTTATTGTAAGCATTATGAAATCATTGAAAACTTTACTGGCAGGCGCGCTGCTAATGTTTAGCGCATCTGTATCTGCCCAGGCGACCTATGAGGCAGCCGACGGCAGTGTTTACACTTTCAAAAAGCATGCATTCATCGACCTTCAGGCCGGTCTGCAGCACACGCTCGGCGAAGCAAAGTTCAAGGATTTGCTCTCTCCGAACCTTCAGGGTGCTCTCGGTTACCAGTTCTCACCTGTGATTGGCGCACGCCTGCAGGCCAACTTCTGGCAGTCTAAGGGCGGCTGGAATGGCTATGGCAATCCTCCTTACACGAAGGACTACGCATTCGACTATGTCGCTCCTGGTGTCGACGTAATCTTTAACCTGTCAAACCTCATTGGCGGTTACAATCCCACACGTGTAGTGAGCGTTGCCGCATTCCTGGGTGGTGGTGCCAACATCGCCATGCATAACGGACAGGTGAACGGCATCAAGCAGGAATTGGGCGCTAAGGCAGCCACCGACATGCTGCTCGAGTATGTATGGGATGGCACCAAGGTTCGTCCCTTCGGACGCGGTGGTCTGCAGCTGAACTTCCGTTTAGGCGACATGGTTGACCTCTTCCTCGAGGGCAATGCCAACATCCTCTCCGACAAGTACAACTCGAAGAAGGCAGGCAACCCCGACTGGTACTTCAACGGCCTCGTCGGTTTGCGCGTCAACCTGGGCAAGACCTACACCAAGCAGGAGCCCGTTGTGACACCTCCTCCCACACAGCCCACAATCCCCACCGTACCTGTTACGCAGCCCACAAAGCCTGAGCCTGTAACTCCTCCCGTGGTGACTGTTGAGCCTCTGCGCCGCGACATTTTCTTCGTCATCAACAAGTACGAAATCCGCGAGTCTGAGAGAAGCAAGGTGGCTGAGATTGCTGCTTACCTGAACAAGTATCCCAACGCCAAGGTAGCCCTCTGCGGCTATGCTGACGCTGGCACAGGTAACGACCAGATCAACGACCGTCTGGGCCGTCAGCGTGTGAATGTCGTGAAGGATATGCTGGTGAAGGAATTCTACATTCCCGAGAGCCGCATCACCACCGACAGCAAGGGCGCTCGCGAGCAACCCTTCGCCATCAACGAGCAGAACCGTGTCACCATCGCTATCGCCGAGTAAGCCACAGCGACACAGACACGAACATTAAACAAAACGGGACTGCAACACCATGTTGCAGTCCCGTTTCTTATTCTGTAGAAAGCGCTGACTAAAATTCAGCGCTCTTGGGTGTGCGGGGGAAGGGAATGACGTCACGTATGTTCTGCATACCTGTGACGAAGAGAATAAGGCGCTCGAAGCCGAGGCCAAAGCCTGCGTGAGGACAGCTGCCCCAGCGGCGTGTGTCAAGGTACCACCAAAGCTTATCGGTCTCCATACCGCGAGCGTTAATCTCAGCCATGAGCTTGTCGTAGCTCTCCTCACGCACAGAACCGCCGATAATTTCGCCGATCTGGGGGAAGAGCACATCAGTACCCTGCATAGTGGGACCAGGGGCCTGCTGGCCGCGATAGCCGATGGTAGGACCTGCAGGAGAATCAGCCTGAACGGCGGGGTTCTGCTTCATGTAGAAAGCCTTGATGGCTGAAGGATAGTCGGTCATGATGACTGGCTTCTTGAAGTGTTGCTCTACGAGATAGCGCTCGTGCTCGGAAGCAAGATCGTCGCCCCAGTTGCAGGGGAACTCGAACTTATGGCCGTCCTTAATGGCCTGCTGCAGGATGTTGATGCCCTCAGTGTAGGGAAGACGCACAAACTTGGTACTGATGACTGACTGGAGGCGCTCGATGAGTGTCTTATCAATCATCTGGTTGAGGAAGGCGAGATCGTCTTTACAGTTGTCGAGCGCCCAGCGCACGCAGTATTTGATGAAATCTTCCTCGAGATCCATCAGTCCTTCCTGGTCGAGGAAGGCAACCTCGGGCTCAATCATCCAGAACTCAGCCAAATGGCGCGGCGTGTTACTGTTCTCAGCACGGAAGGTAGGACCGAAGGTGTAGATGGCGCCGAGAGCAGTGGCTCCCAGCTCGCCCTCCAGCTGTCCGGAAACGGTGAGGCTGGTCTGCTCGCCGAAGAAGTCGTCGTCGTAGATAATTCTACCCTGCTCGTCCTTCTTCAGGTCGTAGAGGTTCTTCGTAGTGACCTGGAACATATTGCCAGCGCCCTCGCAGTCACTGGCGGTGATGAGGGGCGTGTGGAAATAGTAGAAGCCGTGCTCGTGGAAGTATGTGTGGATGGCCATAGCCATGTTGTGGCGGATGCGCATGACGGCTCCGAAGGTGTTGGTGCGCAGACGCATGTGTGCGTTCTGACGCATAAACTCGAAGCTCTGGCCCTTCTTCTGCATGGGATAGGTATTGTCGCAGAGACCGTAGATAACGAGGTTTGTGGCCTGAATCTCGCTGCTCTGTCCTGCTCCCTGGCTCTCTACGAGCACACCCTCGGCACAGATGCAGGCACCCGTGGTAATCTGCTTCAGCAGCTCGTCTTCGAACTTTGTCGGGTCGGCGACAATCTGCACGTTCTTGATGGTCGAACCATCGTTGAGGGCAATAAAGTCGACGTTCTTGTTGCCGCGGTGGGAGCGTACCCAGCCCTTCACACACACGGGCTTTCCGTATTCAGTGCTTTTCAGCACATCAATAATCTTTGTTCTTTCCATTTTTCTATTAAGAAGTTATAGGAAGTTAGGGGTATTTATAGGTAGTTAGGTGGCATTTGTTTAAACATAGACTATAGCCCCTTTTAAGACCATGCAACCCTTATTCCATTGAGTTTTTATGCTTATTTTCTAAAATGCCTTTTACGTATCCATTCAACAAGAAACTAGCCTCGCTAAGAGTAGTACGCAACTGGTTGTAATTATCTAAATTAATATATGATAGATCTTTTGCAAGTATACAGTAATATCGACATTCTTCCATGCTACCTTGAGCAATACTAAAGAAACGTAACTTGTCAGGCTGAGTAAGTTTTCCATATCCTTCAGCAATATTGGCAGCAATAGATACTGCTGCACGCTGGAACTGTGAGGAAAGACCAAATCGTTCAAATTCTGGGAAGTTATGCGTAGTCTGATAGACCATCAGAACGAACTTATGAGCTTTTTGCCAAGCCTTTACTTCTTCAAAAGTTCTTGTAGTTTCCATCTATTGACCTATAAATTCCAATAACTACCCATAACTCCCCATAACTACTCTAAATTACTCATACGCTCCCATGCGGAGACGGTCGACTTCATCCTCGGTGAGGTAGCGCCAGTCGCCACGGCGGAGGTTCTTCTTGGTGAGACCGGCAAACTGCACGCGGTCAAGCTTGGTGACCTTGTAGCCGAGGGCCTCGAAGATGCGGCGCACAATGCGGTTCTTGCCTGAGTGAATCTCAATGCCGACCTGTTTCTTGTCTGTAGGCGAAGCGTACTGCACGTCATCGGCCTTGATTTCACCGTCTTCAAGGGTGATGCCCTCTGCAATCTGCTGCAAATCGTGGGCGGTTACGTTGCGGTCGAGATAGACGTGATAGATCTTCTTCTTCAGATACTTAGGATGCGTGAGCTTCGATGCGAGGTCGCCATCGTTGGTAAGCAGGAGCACGCCAGTGGTGTTGCGGTCGAGACGTCCTACAGGATAGATGCGCTCGGAGCAGGCATCCTTGACAAGGTCCATAACGGTCTTGCGCTGCTGCGGGTCGTCGCTGGTGGTGACATAGTCCTTCGGCTTGTTGAGGAGGACATAGACCTTCTTCTCGATGCTGACGGGCTGGTCGTGGAAGCGTACCTCGTCGGTGCGGAGCACCTTGGTGCCCAGCTCCGTAACAACCTGTCCGTTGACAGTGACGACGCCGGCCTGTATGAACTCATCGGCCTCACGACGGCTGCAGACACCGGCATTGGCGAGGAACTTGTTCAGACGTACAGGCTCGTTGGGGTCGAAGTGCTGCTCTTTGTACTCAATGCGTTTCTTCAACGAATACTTGGCATTGGGATCATAGGGCTTACGGTTGGGCTTGTGGTTGTTGTATGAATTGTAGGTGTTGTAGGCGTTGTAGGGACGCGGACGAGGCTGATAGCCGCCCTGCTGACCATCCTGGCTGTAACGGGGACGAGGCTGATAGCCGCCCTGCTGACCATCCTGGTTATAACGTGGACGAGGCTGATAGCCGCCCTGACGATTGTCCTGATTATAACGGGGACGGGGCTGATAGCCACCCTGCTGACCATCCTGGTTAAAGCGCGGACGTGGCTGATAACCGCCTTTGCGGTCATCGCTGTTGTATTGGGACTGACCGTCCTGATTGTAGCGGGGACGGGGCTGATAGCCATTATTATAGGATGTACGCGGGTGGAAGGAACGCTGGGAAGCGTTGTTCTGCAAAGAGGCACCAAATCCCTCGGGACGGAAGCCTCCCTCATCGTCGTTATGGCGACGGCTAAAGGCTGGGCGCTCATAGCCGCCCGTGGCGGGACGTGTGCCGTTGCTAATGCGAGGGCGCGGTGAACGTCCTACGGGTCTGAATTCTTTCTGATAGCCTTCGCGGCTGGTGTTCTTCTGCTCATCGCTGAGCTTTTCCTGAATGTTTTCTTGTTCCATAATTTGATGGTTTTGGGCCTCGCGGCTTGTTTTTTAATTGATTTATTGCGACTGAGTCGCAACATACTGGACGTTTAGATTCCTGTGTAGTTTTGTGGGGTGATTTGTGCGAGCTCCTGACGGACGGCATCGCTGACTTCGAGAGTCTGGATGAAAGCGGCAATGGAGTCGGCTGTGATGCGCTCGTTAGTACGTGTGAGCTGCTTCAGTGTCTCATAGGGATTGGGATAGCCTTCACGGCGCAGAATGGTCTGTATGGCCTCTGCTACGACGGGCCAGGTGTTGTCAAGGTCGTCGGCAAGCTTCTGCTCATTGAGAATGAGCTTGCGCAGGCCTTTAAGCGTGCTCTGGAAGGCGATGACGCTATGCCCGAGGGGCACGCCGACATTGCGAATGACGGTGCTGTCGGTAAGGTCGCGCTGCAAACGGCTGACGGGCAGCTTCTGTGCCAAGAAGGCGAGGATGGCGTTGGCCATGCCAAGGTTGCCTTCAGAGTTCTCATAATCGATGGGATTGACCTTGTGGGGCATCGCACTGCTGCCCACCTCGCCAGCCTTGATCTTCTGCTTGAAATAGTCCATCGAGATGTACATCCAGAAGTCGCGGTCGAGGTCGATGACAATGGTGTTGATGCGACGCAAGGCATCGAAGAGTGCAGCCAGATGGTCGTAGTTTGAAATCTGCGTGGTGTACTGCTCGCGCTCCAAGCCGAGACTCTCGCTGAGGAAATGCTCAGCAAACTGCGGCCAGTCGATGTCGGGATAGGCCACGTGGTGGGCGTTGAAGTTGCCGGTAGCACCGCCGAACTTGGCAGTGAAGGGCACATCGCGCAAGGTGCGCAGCTGCTCCTCCAGACGGTAGACGTAGACCATCACCTCCTTGCCAAGGCGCGTGGGCGATGCCGGCTGTCCGTGAGTGCGGGCGAGCATGGGCACGTTGCGCCACTCCTGGGCGTAGTCGTTAAGCTGCTCAATAAGTTCCTCCAGCAGGGGGATGTAGACATTGTTGACTGCCTCCTTGAGAGAGAGGGGCACAGCGGTGTTGTTGATGTCCTGCGAGGTGAGCCCGAAGTGGATGAAATTGAGGTAGATAGGCTTAGCCGTAGAAAGCGTTAACTTCTCCTTGATGAAATATTCCACTGCCTTGACATCGTGGTTGGTGACTGCCTCAATTTCCTTCACACGCTGTGCATCGCGCAACGAGAACTGCTCGTAGATTAAGCGCAGCATGGGGAAAGCATCATGAGGGAAGTCGGCCAGCTGAGGCAGAGGCAACTCGCAAAGGGCGATGAAATACTCTATCTCTACGCGCACACGATAGCGTATGAGCGCAAACTCAGAGAAATAGTCTGACAGGGAGATTGTCTTTTCATGGTAGCGGCCGTCAATAGGCGAAACGGCCGTAAGTGCGGATAGTTCCATGGAGATTTTTTACCTTCTTAATAAAAAAAGTTGCGTTTTAACGCAACAAACTGAACGTTCAACTGATACCTTTTTCTACTGATGTGGTCGTTGACGGATTCGAACCGCCGACCCTCTGCTTGTAAGGCAGATGCTCTAAACCAACTGAGCTAAACGACCTCTATTCGAAAGTAAACGAGCGCACTCCCCTACTTTTGCGGGTGCAAAGGTAGCAAGAAAAGTCGGTACGACCAAATTTTTGCCGCTTTTTTTTCTCACATTAGCAAAAAAACAGAAAAAACGGAAGGGTACATAAAAAAAGAGGATGCAGATTTGGCTGTATCGGGCTTTTTTCGTAGTTTTGCAGTTAATTTCGACACATCAGGCAATGAGACGACATCTTCTTTTTCTTGCTGTGCTGCTTGGACTGCTGACGACAGTCCGGGCACAGGATAATGATGCACTTAATGCGCTGAAAGGAAACCTTATCGACCCTGTTCCGGGGTATGTAAAGCCATTCAGCCACCTTGACATTTCCCTGACAACGGGTAGCACGGGTTTGGGCTTCGACGTTTCGATGCCCATCAACAACGTATTCTCCCTGCGTACCGGCTACGCATTCATGCCACACGTGAAGCACATGATGCACTTTGGCGTGGATGTTGGCGATGACCCAGCTGAAAGCCAGTCAAAATTTGACCGTTTGTCGGGCATGCTGGCCCAATTCACAGGCATGGAGGTAGATAATATTGTCGATGTGGAAGGACAGCCTACCTATTGGAACTGGAAACTGCTGGTAGACGTAAAGCCGTTCAGAAACAAAAACTGGCATCTGACGGCGGGTATCTTCCTTGGCAGCCACGAAATAGCCCGCGCCAAAAACACAACCGAAGACATGCCTTCGCTGATGGCGGTGAACATATACAACAATCTTTTCACCCGTTCCATGAATGGAGAGTTATTCACCTTTGATGGTATATCCTTCAACATGAAAGAGAAATTCGAGAAATACGGCATGATGAGCATTCACATGGGTGAATACAAGCACGACATTCTCTATGATGAAGACGTGGTATATGAAGAAGATGTATTGGCAGAGAAAAACGTTATTATTGACGGGACGTACTATATGGCAGGTGATGTCATCCATGCCAAGGGTGAAGTGATTCACGCCAAAGGCGAAGTGAAGCATCAGGCCGGAACTCCCTACCGCGTCGTACCTGACGAAAACTCTATGGTGAAGGCCTGGGCCTATGCCAACCGACTGAAGCCCTACATCGGCTTTGGCTACGGCGGCCGTCTGCTGAAGAAGGATGACAGCTGGCACGTTTCATTCGATTGCGGCGCAATGTTCTGGGGCGGCGTACCGAAGATTGTCACTCACGACGGTACCGACCTGGTGAACGATGTGGAGAATGTGCGGGGCAAGGTGGGTGACTACGTAGATCTCATCAAGAAATTCCAAGTATTCCCCGTTCTGAACCTGCGCATCACGAAGCGGATTTTCTGACGGCTGCGAAGGTCATTTTTTTTCCAATATCTCAAGGCTTGAAATAAGAGGCTCAAGCATTGAAAAAAATGGATCGATAGATTTTTTCAAAAAGGTCATCCCCATGAAAAAATTTATCGATAGATTTTTTCATGGGGATATATCCCTAATTTTTCAAACGAAATGCGGGCGTCAGCGAACAACGACTTTACGCCCGTTGACGATGTAGAGTCCGCGGGGCAGACCAGCCATCGTAGTGGCAGCACGACGGATGCAACGGCCATCGGCTGAGTAGATGTCGGCAGGCTTGTCGAAGCTGACAGTAACTGCGGCGATGCCCTGAGTTTCTACCACCTCCAGAACGCCATTGACATAGTTGAACACATAGTTCTTTGCCACACCTCCACTAACAATGATGTCGTAATTTCCTGGTGCGCTGTCGGCCGTGGCCTCACAAGCGGCAGTAGGAGCAACGTCTAGCACACTAGCATCTTCGCCATTCTTGAATCCCTCATAAATGATGACGAACTCGGGGTTGGACTCACCTTGATTGCGCTTGTAGTTGCCCACAGAAGCAGTAAGCGGAGCGGGCGACACAGTGAGCTTGCCATTAACAAGTACAAGGTTGGGATAGTTGATAGTGCCCTGTGCAATGACGATGTCGTAAGTGCCTACCGGTGACGACTGTGTGGCCTCGCAAGTGAAAACAGGCGTGCCTTCTATCTCGCCGCCACTAACAGTGAAGTTAAATTCTGGCACGGCATCGCCATAGACCATCGTGGCATCTGCAGCAGACAGGGTGATGGGATCGGCCTCGACGACAGTGAGCGTACCGTCGACGTAGTTGAAGTCGTAGTTCTGGGCGCCGGCTCCGCTAACAGTAATCTTGTAGGTGCCAACGGGTACGAACATGGTTTCAGGTACAAAGCAGCTGACCTGAGGCTGAGCGGTGAGCACGGAGGCTGTCTCTCCATTCTTGAAGCCTGTAATCTCGGCTTCAAAAGTAGGCAATGGCTCGTTCTGCTTAATGGTGTAACTCTTAGCAGTAACAGTGAGCGGAGCCTTGGTGACAGTGAGGGTGCCATTGATGCCCGTGAAATTGGCATTGGTGACTGTTCCCTTATTGACAATAATGTCATAAGTGCCAACGGGTGACGACGGTGTGGCAGCACAGGTGAGAGAGGGCTGGCCGGTGAGTGTGCCGGAAGTGACGTCATACTCGAAAGTGGGATTCGGGTTGCCGTATTCACGACTGTAGGAGCGTGCGGCTACGGTAACGGCATCCTTGGCTTTCTCCTCCTCGTATTCGGCCTGAGTCAGCAGTCTGATTTCATCGGGAGCATTAGCACTCACCACGAGATAAGCCTTATTGCGGGGAATGTACTTCATCTTTGTGTCCTTCACAAAGCCCAGCTTGCCGTCCCTTGTAGTACCAAGGACACGCATGGTAGCAGCATCCCAGGGTATGGCATTAAAGTGGAAGGCTTTAGTACCGCAGAAATCAGAGCTATTGAAATACTGGCCACTGAGCATATTAGCGGGCTTTGAAGCGTCCTCCATCTCAATATTGATGCGGTTGTCGGAAGGCGTGGCACCGGCACAAGCTATGATAACGGGCGTGCCGCCAGCCACCTTGCCCTGCACTTCGGTGATGACGGCCATGTCACCATCGACCTTAGTGACTGTGTAAACCTTCATGCTGCTTGATGCAGGCGAGAAAGGGAAGGAGGCGAAGAACGGGGCATAAGGCTTTCCGCCGATGGTTACTTCAGGCTGGATGCCAAAATAGTTGTTATCGTCAGACGATTTGACGGGAAGGATGTCCCACAGCATCATGCTAGCATCTCCGCCAGTCATTAAGTATCCGCGTTCATCAGGATCGTCGGGATCAGGTTCTGAATCATAAAGAAAGACTTCGATACCCTGATAGATACCGGAGGCCGTATAATGAATCAGGCCATTCTTGTCCTTAACCTGTCGTGCAGTGAGGTAGCGTCCGACAAAATCAAACACGTCCTTTCCCTGGCCTTTCAGATTATAGTCTGTACCGCCCTTGTTCTCGATAAAGTAAATGGTGGAAGGGTCGGATACGACATTTGAGAAACCACCGAGGGTGCGGAGTGCATCGACGTCATAGCTTGTTTCTGCCGGGAGAATACCTTTCGTCTTATAGTCGACGAGGAAGATATAACGTTTCGTAGTGAAATTCTGCACACGATAGTAGCCTTTCTGCACGGCCTGTGCCATAACGGGCACAGACAATAGCAGGCATGCTAACAATGAAAGCAATGTCTTTTTCATATTCGATAATAAATGTTGGGGAAAAAAATACACAGAGCATACGGGAATGTTGTTCCCTTATGCTCTGTGTCTTTCATATTACGCTGATAACACTATGTTATTCAGCAATGCAAATGCTTACGCGGTTCTTGTCATTCTCAGCGAAGGGCTGTTCAGTGTCACCCTTGCTGTCAACAACGATCTGGGAACGATCCACACGGTACTGCTTCACGAGACGATCAGCCACGACCTTGGCACGTCTTTCACCAAGGCGCTTGTTGATCTGCGCATTACCAGTGCCCTTGTCAGCATAGCCGGTCACATTGACCTTAGCCTGCGGGTTGAGCTTCAGGAAAGCAGCAATCTCGTCGAGCTTCTTGTCCTCTGTGGGATCAATGCGAGAGCTGTTGATGGTAAAGAACACATCGCGACGCAGAGGTTCGGGCTTCTTCTCCACCTCGATAATCTTGTCGATGTAAACCGGCTTCTCGACAATCTTCTCAACCTCGACCTCCTTGATGACCTCCTTCTCAATGACGCGCGGCTGCTTCTTGAAGATGGAGCGGCGGGGAGTGAACTTCGAGCCTGCAGGATATACATTGTAGGCGTTGCCAAGGTTAATCTTCAAGCCAACGAGAGCATTGAAGTACCAGTCGTTGTTCTTAGCCTCTTTTGAGTTGTAGGCGTCAGAAAGCGTATTGGCATTGACCTCAAGACCGAGGCTGATAGCATCGCTGAGGCGGAAATCAGCACCGAGACCGGCCTGTCCGATAAGACGTGTCTTTGTGCCGTCCCAGAGAAGCGACATAGGAGCATTATCCTGCTTGGTGTAAAGAGCCGACCAGTGATGCAGCGGATCAATCTGGCTCTTAGCCACAGCTGCCTCATCATTGTCGAAAGCAATGTTGGCACCAACACCGAGGAACAAGTTCAGCGTGAAGAAACGCTGAGGGTTATAACCACAGAAAAGTGTGGAGAGATCGGCCGTAAGGTCGAGCGTGGGAGCAACATACTTCCACTTCCAGTCCCACTTGCCCAGCTGATCATAGTCAGAGCCGCCTTTCGACTGCCAGGCATTGACACTCAGACGTGCGCCGACTACCTCGTCAAACTGATAGCCAACTGCGAGCTGAGCGTTATACGAGATCATGTCGCTAAAAGACAGTTCACCGAGGGTGTACTGTGCGCCCAGAGGCTGCACCTGCACGTACCAGTGAGGATTGAAGTCATAGTAGGGCTCGTCCTGCTGCTGTGCCGACGCTGAGACGAAGCCCAGCATCAGCAAGCAGGAAAGTATTGATTTCTTAATATTCATCGTTAATTCTCCTTTTCTAATTGTTAGAAATTACTTTACTGTCATATAGAACTTCCTGGTAAGAATCTTGCCCGAGAAGTCGACAGCGGAATAGATGAACTCGTAAGAGTAACCAGCCTTGCCGGTGAACGAAATGGGATTGAAGCCACCATCAATGACCTCCATGAATCCAGGAGTCTGGTTGGCTGCATCCAAAATGCTCTTGCAGTCAGCATCGCCACCCTTTGCGCTCTTGCCGTCCTTCTTGACATCGGTAACAGCAATGAACTTCTTGAATGCAGGTGAGAGCATCTCAGCATTGAAGTTGGAAGGAATAATCTCAAGTGCAGTACCGGTCACCTTGGCGGGATGCTTCGGCAGAGTGCTGAGGTGAACCATGCGATCTCCACTCTTCACGACAACAGTTGTGCGGAAGAATCTGTTAGGCTCAAAGAAGCGTGAGAACTTGACATTCAGATCGTCAATGAACTTCTTGAACTGACCGAAGGCGTTGTTGCCCATGGTGGTAAAGTTCATTTCAGTAATAGACGTAAGGAAGTCGTTGATCTGGTCGAGCAGGAGGTTGAACTGCTTCTTGATGGTTGAGAAGTTGTTTGCGATGTCCTCAGTGTCATAGAGTCCCATGTACCTGATGAAGTCACCCATATAGAGCGTCACCTCGATGACAGAATCGGTGCCGTCCATCGTGACGGTAACCTCAGGATGAGTATTGGTAATGGTAACATGCTCACCATTGGTACCGGTAATATCGAAGGTCGGGAACCAGAAGGTAGCGGTCTTGGGACCAGTACTGATAATGTAGCGGCTGCCCAGGTGCACTCTGATAGTAGCATTCAGCTCAGAGGTCAGTTCATCCAGCTCAAGCTTTTCAATATCGAAACGGTTGATGAAGTCCATATCGGGCAGACCCTCAACGACGACATTGATGATATTGTTCAGCAGATCCTCAGCCTTTTGTGTGCCAGGAATACCATCCAGATGGAGATCCTTGCCGAAGCCGAATGAGAGGGGCTTAATACCAGCTACGCCGATTGCATACTGCGAAACTGTGCTTACAGGGCTGTCATAAGCCTGCCAAGTAGCCTTCAGGGCGTTGGCATCGAGCAAGTCAGTGATACTATTATAGACACCGTTCATCACTGTTGTGAGGCTGACGCGCTCATTCATGAAGTCCTTTAAGGTTGCAGCAACATCCTTTACATCATCGAGATTGATGCGCAGACCCATGTTCTTTGCATCCTCAGCGCTGACGGTAACCTGTGTCTCATAGAATCCGTTGGGGCTCTGAATATCGCCATCTTCACCAGCATCAACACCTGCGCGGGTATAGCCGAAGGTAAGCTTGTGGTTGCTCTTCTTCAGCGGGCTGAGCACAGCGGGAACTTCCTCGTTGAGGCTGTTGATGAGTGTGAACTCTGTACCGGAGAAATCACGGTCGGTAGGATTGACAGTAAGATAGATAGTACCAGCATTGCCTTCCTTCACAAGCGTCTCACCGTCCTCTTCATACTGACTGCCAACGATATCCTCGTTCTCACCGATACGCACATAGCCCTTGACTTTGCTAAGAGCAGAAATGCCAAGAATATTCAAATCCTCATCAGTGAAATTACCACTACCCCAGAATTCGGGCAGAGCAGCAAGATACTGTGCGCGTGAGGGGAACTGCAGGCCGCGGTCGCTAGTTTCTCCACGGAACACAACAAGCATGTTGGAACGAATGTTGAAGGGCAGAGCTAACTCACCAAACATGGGATTGTAGGTACCGTTAATTTCGATGTCAGTGATTTCCCTCCATACATATTCATCAAGAGAAATTAGCCAGGATAAAACAGCATTCAAGTATTGCATTGCCAGCTTATGTTCATCCAAGACCTTTTGCTTGAACTCAGTGAGGTCGGCGTCAACAGCTCCAATTCTCTTATCCAATTCCTTGTGGATGCTGTCTGCTTCCGTTTTAAAGGCCTCAAAATCGGTCCTCAGGCTATCAACCTTCTCCTTATTGTCTGTAATGCGCTGATCCAGAGCGGTGTAGTAGCCTTCCACCTTATTGTCAAGCTTCTGAACTTTGTCATCAAGAGCAGTATAGCAGGAATCCAACTTGTTGATTGCCTTTTCGTTGGCCTGAGCCAGAGCCCAAGCATCGTTAGCAGTCTTGGTGACCTTGTCCAAATCCTCACGAATCTTAAGCACCTTATCACCCAGTTCGCCTACGAGCTTGTCAAGACCGTCAATACGGATGGAGTCTTTTTCAGCAAGGGTCTTTGCAGATTCTGCGATTGCACGTGCCTTGTCGATAGCCTGGTTCAGCTTGATGACATCGCGCTGGAGGCTGTCGATGTTTGCTTCGTTGGCACCGATGCGCTGGTCGTAGGGTGCGATGAAGCCGTTAAGGTAGGCATCAAGAGCGGTGGTCATCACATTTTTGCCGTCGTTGAGCAGGTCAGCAATCGACTGTGCAAGAGCCTCCTTGCGGACGTACTTGTCAAGGCTGTCAAGCATGGCTGTACGCAGATTCTCCACCTGTGTGTCGGTGTACTGCAAGACGTATGTAATCTTGCCGTCGACCTCCTTCTTGGTGTAGTAGTTGCCCAGGCTGTCCTTCAGCGTAGCGATGAAGTTCTCCTGTGTGACATAAAGCTTGAGCTGGTTAGTGATGTTTTCCTGGAAGGTCTTGCAGTTCTGCTGACACTGCTTCTGCAGATCTTCGACGTCCTTAATCTGTTTCTCCAAGGCAGCCTTCTGAGCGTCGAGCTGAGCCTTCAGGGCATTAACTTCATCGGCTAATTTACCCTCAAGGTTGGTAATCTTCTCGTCGTCATAGTCCTTACAAGAAACCATTGAGCTCGTGAAGCCCACGAAGAGGGCTACCAAGAGCAAACCATTAATAAATTTCTTTTTCATGAACTTAAAAATTTATAATATTATTAAAACTTTGTGTGCAAAATCGTTGCAAAGTTAAACATTTTTTCATAACCCGCCAAGAAAAAGTTGATTTTTCTTTCAAAAAAACACCATAACGGCGTATTTTTTTTGTTTTTTGTCTGTAAACAAACAGTTTATGGCTCTGGAACGGGAGCAGGTTGAGGCCGCGGCTCAGGGTTTTCGAGAAGTTTGCGCAGGCGCTGGTTTTCGCGCTGAGCATCCTCCAGTTGTGCTCCAAGGGCTTCCAGTTGGCTCTCTACCAGAATGTTGAGGGCATCAGAATCTTTTATGGGGTTGAAGGTTCCGCTGCCCAAATTCCACGTCAGACCGATGGCGAGGCTGAGCACCTGATCCTTGCTATGCAGTCCTCGGGCGAAGACCTGTCCGCCTGCGCCGTCGAAATCGGGTTCGAAGGCACGCCACGACAGGTCGAGGTGAACGGATGCTTTCTGGCTGAGACGCCACTTGTTGAGCAATCCGAGCCCAAGGCCCATAGCGTATGTGTTGTAGCTAAGGTTGCGGCCTAAGCCTGCACTCAGATAGGGAATAAGATTCCAACGGCGCGTATCGCTGTAGCCGCAAAACATGTTCGAGAGGTTAAAGAGTACCTGTTCGTCAAGCGTCCAGTAGCGCGAGGCGTTGATATCGTCGTCAGTACTGACGACAGTACGCCCCCACAATCCGCCAAACCGAGTGCGTAATCCGAGACCAGGCGTAAACCATTTGCCAATGGCAACGGCAAAACCCATACGGGTGCGGAAGCCTTTCGTCAGCGACGACGACAGCTGTGTGCCGGGCGTGTTGCCTTTGTCGCCGAAGAATGACGAGGACGTGAGATCGGCTTCTACAAACCAGTTACTCCAGAAAGAAGCAGTGGCCACACTGTATTTCTGCGAAGGCAGCTCGCTGTCCTGTGCGCCGGCCGTCAGTGCAGCGGCAGTGATGGTGAGAAAAAGTATGAAACGTTTCATAAAAGGGAGGTATTTTACAAATAAATCAATGAAGCAACCGATCTATGTCGGACTGCGGCAAGATGGCAAGAACGGGATGCCCGTCAGGTGTGTAGTTGGCGTTGGCGCAGGCAAAGAGTTCGTTGACGAGGCGCTCCATTTCATCGTTGCTGAGCACCTGTCCGTAGTCGATGGCAGTGTTTCGTGCCATGCTCAGGGCCAGTACGGTGTGTAGCTCGTCAGCGGTAACGCCACTTCCTTTCTCGGCGGCATCGGTCACGATGTTGCGCACCAGCGTTAGTGGGTCGTAGCCCTCGATGTCGGCAGGGATGCCGTTGAGGGCAAAGCTTCCGCCCCCCAGGTCGCTGATGTCGAAACCTATCGTCAGCAAGTCAGGCAGGAAACGCTGCATTAAAACACTGTCTGAGGGCGACAACTGCAGCATCTCAGGAAAGAGCAGTTTCTGCGTGCTAGCGCTGTGGCGGCGCAGCTGCTCCATGTATCGCTCATAGCAGATGCGCACATCGGCACGGTGCTGGTCAATAATCATCAGGCCCGACTTCACGGCGGTCATCACATAACGGCCCTTGTACTGGTAATGTTCAGGAGATTTCTCCATAATAAGCGAGGGAGCCGACTCGTCGGCATCGGGGAAGAGTGACGGCATATCAGTCTGCGAGGCTGTCGGTCGGGTCAAGTCGGAGAGCAGCGACAGGTGGGAGGCAACAGTCTTAGCAGATGGGGATGTGGCAAAGGGGTTATAGGAAGGATTATACTGCACATCGGGCATAGGGATGGCGTGGCGCTGCGGGTCGAAGACGGGAATTTCGGGTCGGCCCACGGTATCGAAGTCGATAGCGGTGACATCGCTGAAGCGTCCGATAGCGTCCTTCACGGCAGCTGAGAGAATTTGGTAGATGCCCTGTTCGTCCTCAAACTTGATTTCGGTCTTCGTGGGATGGATGTTCACATCGATATTGGCGGGATCGACGTCGAAATAGATGAAATAAGGAGGCACAGTGCCCTCAGCCACCAAACGCTCGTAGGCTCCCATGACGGCCTTGTGGAAATAGGGATGGCGCATGTAGCGGCCATTGACAAAGAAATAGTTCTGGTTTCCTTTTTTTCGTGCGGCTTCTGGTTTGCCCACAAAACCGCTGATGCGACAGAAGGCCGTATCCACCTCGATGGGCAGCAACTCCTGACTCATGCGCTTGCCGAAGACGTCAACAATGCGCTGGCGCAATGGGGCGGCACGCAGCGACAGCATCTCCTGCTGGTTGCTGTAGAGCTGGAAGGTAATGTCAGGATATACGAGGACAATGCGTTCGAAGGCAGTGAGGATGTTGTTCAGTTCGGTGGCATTGCTCTTCAGGAATTTCCGGCGCGCAGGCACGTTGAAGAAAAGGTTGTCCACCCTGAAGTTGCTACCCACTGGGCAGGCCACGGGTTCCTGGCTTACAACACGAGAACCGTGCAGTGTGAGGCATGTGCCTATCTCATCAGTGGCCATGCGCGTGGTCAGCACGACCTGCGCAACAGCGGCTATCGACGGCAGAGCCTCGCCTCGGAACCCCATTGTGTGCAGCGAGAAGAGGTCATCGGCCTTGCGTATCTTCGAGGTAGCATGGCGCTCAAAGGCCAGTCGGGCATCGGTCTCCGACATGCCGCATCCATCGTCAATGACCTGCAACGAGGTACGCCCGGCGTCGGTTACGAGCACGCGTATGTTGCGGGCACCGGCATCGACAGCGTTCTCCACCAATTCCTTGATGACCGAGGCGGGGCGCTGAATCACCTCGCCGGCGGCAATCTGATTGGCCACGGAATCGGGAAGAAGCTGGATGATGTCCATTTTTAGAATTATGAATTATGAATTGTTGCGCGTCACTTATTTGGAATGAGAAAAAGCGATGAGGAGAACAGAAGCAAGGATAACAAGAATGACGGCGAGGAGCATGGGGAGGCTCCAGAGCAGCAGTCCCCTACCCTTTCGGTGTTCTTTTTGCTTTGCTGAGAAAGTACCACGGAGATTGGATGGCACGTAGGAAGACGCCGGTGCAAGCCCCAACTCCTGCCGGGCACGCTGCTCCACCTGCTGCAGCCGCTCACGGCGGGCGTCAGTGTAAATGGGCTGATGGTTGAAAGGGCGCGGCTTATTCATTCTCTTTCTTCTCTTTCTTTCTTCTTTCCACGCCAGACAAAAACATCGTCCCTGTTCAGAGGTCGCACATAGTCATACCATGCAAAGCCCTTCAGCTGGCGCTTTTCAGGAGGAATCTGCGACATGGGATACATTGTACCTTCGCTCTTCGGGGTCCAGATGCGGCTCATCTTGCCTACACTGTCCATGAAGATGCGCAGCTCACTGGTCTCCATATACACCAGACCGACAAAGCTGCTGTCGGCCTTGTCTTCTGGGTAATAGACGGTGAGAACGTTATCCTTCGCCTGTGCCTCGTGAATATGGCCCTCGGTAAAGTAAGCGAACATCTCCTTCGACGACACCTGGTTGTAACATTTCTCCTCTGGCAACTGCTCAATGGAGAAGGCATTGTTGATGACATGGGCGTGGTCTATGACGGAATCTTTCATAAACACCTGTATCTCGTCGCCCACCAATTGCTGATTCATGTTCCATGTGATGGGGTCGTTGTACAAGGTCATACACGAGTCAAGCGAGGTATAGACGAGCGAGTCGCACACGGCCTGTAAATCAAATCTGTACGCGCGAACCTTATTATACGCGTGTAATACGCGATAGACAGAGTCTGTGTCGAGGTTATAGGAGTAGACTTTGATGGTGTCGGCATGCATGAACATCGAGTCGCGTTGCGAGTAGTCAATAGCCAGCGCACGGTCGGTGCAAATGGCGTAGCCAATCTCGTCCTCATAGTGGCCGTAGTCGCACTGCAGGATGCTTTTGTTCACAGTATCCTTATAGATGACATTGTTGAAAGCCTCACTGACACCTGTCTTGCCATTGTGCCACACACTGTCGCCAATGAGTGTACGTCCCTGGTTGCGGAGCACAGAACGGTCGAGCAGTTCCGACTCTTCGGTCACGGTGTTGTAGAAGCCACGCTCAGAGTAGATGTGGCTCTTGCCCGACACGATGTCCGAAGGTCCTACGATGTGTGCCCGCTTCGTCTGTGTGTTGTAGTAGAGCGAATCGGTGGTGAGATGAAACTTCTTGTCCACCATGTCGACAGCATAATAGAAGATAGCCATCTTCGTGTCGGTGTGATATTCACCCCAGTCGCTTGTCAGCGTTGTGTTGTTGTCCACCAATCGGCCGCCATTCTGGAAATAACCCTGATTCCAGATGCGGTCGTAGTAGAGTTCGTCGGTATAGAGGGTCGTCTTGCGGTGCTTGAGAACGACATTGTCGTGCGCCTCCATCATCTGCTGATTGCCATCATAATACCCTTGATCGCTGGTGAGCGAGAGCGTGTCGCCCTGTACCATACGCACATGTCCCCAGGCTTCGAAGGAATTGGATGACTCGAAGAAATTGGCACTGTCACAGTAGAGGCGGGCGCCGTCGTGCTCAAACTGTACCGAGCCAGTAAGCACTTGAGCATCATTATTGCTCCAGCGGTCGTAACGCAGCTCATCGGCATGGATGAGATAGATGCGCTTAGGGTCGTTGGACGGAGAAGACTGAAGACTGATAATTGAAAAATGAAAATTAACTGCGCCAAGAGCTGCCAGACATAACGTGCAAAGAAGCACCGTGACAGTGCTCCTATGCATTTTCCGCTCTTTTATATCAAAATTGTTCTTGTTCAATTTTCAATCTTCAATATTCACCTTACCCAGCCCTCGTATTCAAATTTGCAGTCGCGGTACTGGTCGTTGAGGCGCACATAGGTACTCTTTATCTTCCCCACAACCCAGTCGTGCAGGAACTCAGTGCGCCGTTTCTCCATGACAACGTCTTTCAACACCTGGAAGTCCTCAGTGACAGTGGCACGGTGACCCAGGATCCTGTTCTTCAACTTCGCCACGGCACAGACGGTCTTGCCACGCTTGTCAATCATTCGGAACGGAGCAGAAATCTGTCCCACCTGTAGCGTATCAACAGCTCGAGCCACCTCAGTAGGCAGTTCCTGCATCTGGAAGCGCGACGACTTCAACTGACCGTACTCGTTGCGGTTAGCCATCAGTCCGTGGTTGTTGCGTGTATCCTTGTCGTCGGAGAAAAACACCACAGCATCCTCAAAGGTCCACTTCTCCGTCAACTGGCCACGCAGAGGCAGTGGCGGCACCCCCTCTCTAATGTCGGCAACAATGGTGTCAAGCCTTTCCAAGGCGACGTTGATGGCAGAGTCGCTCACAATGGGCTTGCGAAGAATGTGGCGAACCTTGACCTTGTCGCCCCGCTTATCGATGAGCTGAATGATATGGAAACCGAACTCCGACTCCACTATTTTTGAAACCTTTGTGGGATCGGTGAGGTTGAAGGCCACTGTAGCAAAGGCTGGGTCAAAAGTGGCACGGCCCTCGTAGTCCAGTTCTCCGCCCATACGGGCTGAAACCGGATCCTCAGAGTAAAGGCGGGCAAGCGTTGAGAACGACGTCTCACCGCTGTTAATGCGGTCGGTATAGTTACGCAACTCATCCTTTACACGGTTGATTTCCTCGGCCGAAACTCGCGGTGTAAGTGTGATAATCTGCACCTCCACCTCTGTCGGCACGAAGGGAACGCTGTCCTCAGGCATGTCCTTGAAGTAGCGACGCACCTCAGCGGGCGTCACAGTGAGGTCCTGCACCAGTTTCTGCTTCATGCGCTGGATGAGCAGCTGGTCGCGCAGGTCGTCATGCATCGACTGACGTATCTGGCTGAGGCTCTGGCGGCGATACTCCTCCAGCTTCTCCCTCGAGCCAACCTGCTCCACCATATATTCTATGCGTTGCTCTATCTCAAGAGCGATGTCGTTCTCGGTGATGTCCTTGTCAATACTGTCGATAGCAGCCTGATGCAGAAACAATTTCTGTACGGCTATCTGTTCGGGAATGGCACAGTCGGGGTCGCCACTCCAGCGTACACCATCCATAGAGGCTTGTATGCGCGTTACTTCAATATCGCTCTTCAATATTGGCTCGTCGCCCACCACCCAGACGACCTCGTCAACAATAGAAGCAAGAGAATCATCTGGTGCAGCCTTGGGGCTCATCAGACTCACAGCCCCCATCGGCCTCATAGAGCATAGCAGGCCTATGAAAAGCGCTGCAAATAAAAGAGGTTTCTTCATCAGTGGTTGTTTACGGTTTTGAGCACATCCTGATTCACCTGGAATGAATAGCGGCGACGCAGGTCGGCCACCCACTCTTTTTCCAATGCCTCCTGATAGTCAGCAACCACGAGACCGCGCACGTCGGTATAGTCCTCGGGGCCTTTCTTCAGCATTTTGCCGTAATGAGCGTCAATGGGATAGTCCTGCAAGGGAGTAACAACAGTGTCTTTCTTGAACACCACTTTGTCGATATAGGCGTTGTCGCCAGGCTTGAAGATACCTTTCTCCACACGGATACGGATGACACTGTCGCTGTTGAACGTAGAGCGCAGCGCCTCGGCCCATTGGTCGAAAGGCAGCTTTTTCACGCAGTTCTTCACATTCTTCACGTCAGCCTTTGTCTTCACGTGATAGGCCATGCCCTTGAAACGCGGCTCATCCCATGCGTAGTTGGCCTTGTGCTTGTTGAAGAAGTCCTTCAGGCCGGCCTCGTCCTTAGCAGCCTTGTCCCACACCAAGTTGTTGCTGATTTCATAGAGCAGCAGACCGTCGTGATATTCCTGAATGAGGTAGCGCAGCTCCGGGTCGTTCTGCGACAGTTCACGAGCTTTCTGCTCCATCAGCTGCTGCTGAGTGGTACCAGTTTTCTTCACTATCTCGTCCACCTTCTGCTGTGCTATCTGGTCACGCATGTTGCGCTGCTCCATAAAGTTCAGGATGGCATCGTGGTGCTCTTCAAAGGGTTCCAGCATCTTGCGTTCCTTCATCAAAATGATGTGGTAGCCAAAAGGTGTCTTCACCACCTGCGACATTTCACCGGGTTGCAGGGCAAAGGCGGCATCCTCGAATTCCTTCACCAGCCGTCCCCGCTGCACGAAGGGCAGTTCACCGCCTTGACGGGCCGAGCCAGGATCCTGTGAGAGCTTGGTGGCCAGTTCGGCGAAATCGGCGCCAGCCTTCAGTGCATTGTAGATAGAGTCGGCACGCACTTTGGCGGCATCCCATTCGGCCTGCGAAGCCTGTTGGTCGGCTTTGATAAGGATGTGGGCGGGTTTGATAAGTCCATCGGGACCAATCTGCTCCACCGTCTGGTCGTAGATTTTGTGTGCTTCGGCTTCCATGTCCTCGTCGGTGACGAGCATCGGCATCACCTGCTGGTCGCGGTACATGGCGAACTCCTGCTGGTAGGAAGAAAGCGTGTCGTATTTGGCATCAAGGGCAGCAAAGACCTTCAGTTTGTAGTCGATGAACAGGTCAACATACTCTTCCACGCTCTTCTTGTCGATGACACCTTCAGAGTTGTTCTTGTTGAACGAATATTCAAACTCTGAGCGAGGCACAGGAACTCCGTTCACCACCATAATTGTGGGGTCGTCGGCCTGGGGCTGCGATAATGTCACAGCACACGGAACAGCAGCAAACAGGGCTGCAAAAAGAAACTTCTTCATTATTGTGTTTGCTTTTTAATCGTTGGGTCTTGAGTAGTTGGGAGCTTCGCTGGTGATGGTGATGTCATGCGGGTGACTCTCCTGTACGCCGGCATTGGTGATGCGTGTAAACTTAGCGTTGTGCAAAGCCTCGATGTCCTTGGCGCCACAATAGCCCATGCCCGAGCGCAAGCCACCAGTGAGCTGGTAGATGACTTCCTGTACTGTTCCCTTGTAGGGCACGCGTCCGGCAATGCCCTCGGGCACCAGCTTCTTCACGTCTTTGGTGTCCGACTGGAAATAGCGGTCCTTCGAGCCGTGCTCCATAGCTTCGAGTGAACCCATGCCGCGATAGCTCTTGAACTTACGGCCGTTGTAGATGATAGTGTCACCCGGGCTCTCCTCAGTGCCTGCCACCAGCGAGCCAATCATCACGCATGAGCCTCCGGCAGCAAGTGCCTTGACAATATCGCCAGAGTAGCGCAAGCCACCGTCGGCAATGAGGGGTACGTCAGTGCCCTTCAAGGCGCTGTACACATCATAGACAGCGCTGAGCTGCGGCACACCGACGCCTGCCACGACACGCGTGGTGCAGATGGAGCCCGGGCCGATGCCCACTTTCACTGAGTCGGCGCCGTTCTCGACAAGCAGGCGGGCAGCCTCACCCGTGGCGATGTTGCCTACCACTATGTCGATGTCCTTAAATGAAGCCTTGGCCTCGCACAACTTATCGACGACGCCCTTGGAATGACCGTGAGCCGTGTCGATGACAATGGCGTCAGCCCCGGCGTTGACCAGCGCCTGCATACGCTCCAGCGTGTCGTTTGTCACGCCCACACCGGCAGCCACGCGCAGACGGCCCTTGTCGTCCTTGCATGCCATAGGCTTGTCCTTGGCCTTGGTGATGTCCTTATAGGTGATAAGTCCGACGAGGTGGTTATCCTTGTCCACGACGGGCAGCTTTTCAATTTTGTTCTTCTGCAGAATCTCCGCAGCATCGGCCAGGTTCGTCTGCTGATGGGTAGTGACGAGATTCTCCTTCGTCATTATTTCATCCACCGGACGGTCCAGACGGCGCTCAAAGCGCAGGTCGCGGTTAGTGACAATGCCCACCAGCTGCTTCTTGTCGTTGACTACGGGGATGCCGCCGATGTGGTATTCCGACATGATGTCGAGGGCCTGTGCCACGGTGCTTCCCAAAGGAATGGTGACGGGGTCGTAGATCATGCCGTTCTCGGCACGCTTGACGATGGCCACCTCGCGGGCCTGATTCTCAATCGACATATTCTTGTGAATGACGCCGATGCCGCCCTCGCGTGCGATGGCAATGGCCATCTGGCTCTCCGTCACGGTGTCCATAGCAGCCGTTACAAAGGGCACGTTCAGTTCAATGTGTCTGGAAAAGCGGGTTTTCAACTCTACCGTCTTCGGCAACACTTCCGAAAAGGCGGGAATCAGGAGGACGTCGTCGAAGGTCAGGCCGTCCATCACAATCTTGTCTGCAATAAATGAAGCCATAAAAAAGTACCTTTCTTTAAATATTGCGTGCAAAGGTAAGAAAATTATTTGAGATTTGAGATTTGAGATTTGAGATTTATACCGTGCCTTGGTATTTTTTAACACACAACCACGAAAAAGGCGAAGCAAGCTTCGCCCGTCAACCATACTAATCTCCTAATTCTTGCAATATGTCTTTAGCGTTCTGTTGGCCATTTTCGGCCGCTTTGCGCAGCCATTTAACGGCCTCATCCTTATTCTGCGCTACGCCATCACCATATAAATAGCAGCATCCTAATTGGAACATTCCATTAGTGTTACCCAGCTCAGCAGCCTTACGATACCATTTCACGGCTTCAACAGCGTCTTGTTTCACGCCATAACCTCTTTTATAAAAACCGCCAATGGAAGTTGCGGCTTCTGAAACATTCTGTTCAGCTGCCATCAGAAGCCATTTCATAGCCTCTTCATAGCTTTGTTCCACTCCGTTTCCAAACTGATAGCAAACGCCTAAGTTGTTTTGTGCCCACGCATATCCCTGTTCTGCAGACTTAACATACCACTTCACAGCCTCTTCGTAATTACCTGCATGATCACCATAATCATAGTCTACCCCCATCAGGAATTGAGCTTCTGCAACACCTGCCTCAGCATCTTCTTCCAAACTGCGCTCATTCATTTCTTCTTCAGCCTTGGCTTCCCATCTCGTCTGTTTTTCCCTGTTTGTGCAGTTCACCAGCAGAACAAACACGAGGATGAGGCTACAAATAATGCATACTTTTTTCATAACAACAACAGTTCATAATAACAAATAATTCAATTCGCCATGTCCGAGATGAAATTGATGCACTCCAAGCGGTTCTCGTTCTCGGAAAAGTCCTGCCCCTTTATTGGGGCAAGTCAATGAAGAATAGACGTTGCCCCACAAGCATATATAGCTGTCTGCCCATTATACTCAGGTGACTGAACGCTGCGTAGTAGCTCACCTCAGGCATCCCCAGTTCCTGAATCAGCACCAGCTTGGGTGTTGGATAGCGGTGGTAGACGAGGCGGCGGTCGCCCATGCTGTGCAGAGTGGAGTACAGCTGGTCGTTGGTAAACCGCTGCCAGATGTCCAGCCGCTCGTTGACGATATAGATGTCGCCGCGGTCGGTCATCACGGGGCAGTTCTGTCCGTCAAAGGCATAGGGCATGAAAGTCTGCCTCAGCGGATAGTAGATGTAGATGGTGTCCTGCATGATCTTGCTGAGCTTGCCATAGCGTTCCTCATCCCACGGAACGACAGACACCGTAGAGTCACACAGGTCGCTCTTGTAGGCCAGGCCGTCGTCAAACATCATATAGGTGCACCTGGGAGTTATAAGGGCGTCAGACACCATGTCTTTCTTCATCGAGAGCATATTAATAAACTGCTGCTGACCTGTCTTCATGTTGAAAGCGGCAATGAAAGGGCGTCCCATCTTCTTGGGTGCGAGGCCGCTATAGCCCATGCCGAAGCTGAACATATAGAGCAGCGAGTCATCACTGACGAGTAGCGAGCGCGTAGCGGTCTTCGGCGGCAGTTCCGTTTCCCATTGAGGCTGGAGATGACTGTCAAGGCGCGCCACCTTCCGACGGTCGGCAAAGAAGATGCTGCTGTCAGCCTGCCAGATGTTGGAATGTAGCCCGTTGATGATATTGCTGCCATAGATGGGAGTATAGTAATATCCGCCCCCCACTGCAGCACCGGCAAAGGCTCCTGCGGAGGCAACCAACGCCTGCAGCAGAACACCCTTCACATCAACGACGCCCGTCTTTGCTTCATATTCCTCCATCTCGCCCGTGGCCACGTTCAGACGGCTCAGATTGTCGCACGCCACTAACCAGTGCAGCGAGTCGGTGCGTACCACGTCGTTCCAGCCCCAGTTTTTGTCGCGAGGCATCTTCTGCGACCACAGCTCTTCGCCTGTTTCGATGCTGTAGGCATAGAGGCGGTTGCCAGTTATGCTGCCGTAGCCCACGATGACACCCGTGGAGTCATCGACCTGCACTGGCGAGAACTGGCGCTGCCAGAGGGCATTGCCCGATTCCTTGCTTAGCATGGTCACCTTTCTGTTGGCGATGGTGATGACACCCCGCCGTGTGAGCAGGAATGAGGTGGTGTTGTAGTTAAAGGGTTGCGTCCACAGCAGTTTCCGGTCGCCCAGTCGCAGCAGGCCTATCTCACCGCTTTTCTTCCACCGTTTCCCGTCCTTCGACACGTCACGGAACATCATGAGCAGGTAGTCCTGTTGAGGACTTGCCTGCATGGAGTAGACAGGGCGCCCGAAATCCAAGTAAGGCGACACGACGAAAGTGCTGTCAATCAGCACCATACCGATGGTGTCGCTGCCCTGCACGATGGTCTGTCCCTTAAGCGGCAGAGTCAGAAAGACCAAAAGGGCTATAATGAAGCCATTAACCTTTCGGCATGATTTGTAATTCATACGCCTTGAAGAGAAAACTAACAATGCCTTCACTCAGTTCGCCATGTCCGAGATGAATTTGATGCGCACCAAGCGGATCTCGTTCTCTGAAAAGTCCTGTCCGAACTCACGGATGGCAGCCTCAATATCGTCCTTTTCCTGCTCGGCCAGGAAGTCGCAGATGTCGGCCACGTCGTCGCGGTCCATAATGTCATAGACGAAGTAGTCGATATTGATTTTGTTGCCGCTGTAGAGCACAATGCCCTCCAGCTCGTCAAGCATTTCCTCGAAGTCGATGCCCAGGGCGTTGGCAATGTCGTCGAGGGCGATGCGGCGGTCGATGTTCTGCAGGATTTTCAGCTTGCGCATCGAGTCCTTGGCTTTCGTGCGCACCCGCAGGTCGCTCTGCCGCTCTATCTCGTTCTCGTCGCAGTAGCGCTTGATGAGCTCAACGAATTCCTTGGCGTATGGCTGGCGCGTCTTGCCGTCGCCCACGCCCTGAATGTTCTTCAGCTCCTCAAGGGTGACGGGATAGTAGGTGGCCATCTGCTCAATGCTGACATCCTGGAAGATGACGTAGGGCGGACGTTCCAGCTTGCGTGACCATTTCTTGCGCAAGTCATGGAGCATGGCCGAGAGCGTGGGGTCGAGGGCCGACGTGCCGCCTTCGCCGCCGGCATCGTCGTATTCGTTGAACTCATGGTCTTCAACAACCATGAACGAGCGCGGCTGCTTGATGAATTTTTTGCCTGCTGCAGTAACCTTCAACAGCCCATAGTTCTCTACTTCTTTCTTCAAATAGCCCATGATGAGTGCCTGACGGATGATGGGATTCCAAATCTTCGGATTCTCATCCTCACCGCTGCCAAACTCTTCCAGCTCATCATGCTTGTGGGCTTGTATCTCGTCAGTATCACGGCCGGTGATGAAGTCGATGACATAGTCGGTGCGGAAGTTCTCCTTGATGGCAAGAATGGCCTTCAGAGCAATAATCAGCTGATCCTTAGCCTCTATCTTCTTGCCCGGATGCAGACAGTTGTCGCAGTTGTGGCAGTTGTCCGGCTTATACTCCTCGCCAAAGTAGTGCAGCAGCATCTTACGGCGACAGACGCTGGTCTCGGCATAGGCTGCCGTCTCCTGCAAGAGCTGGCGACCGATATCCTGCTCAGCCACGGGCTTGCCCTCCATGAACTTCTCCAGTTTCTGCAAGTCCTTGTAGCTGTAGAAAGCGATGCAGAGGCCCTCGCCGCCGTCTCTTCCTGCGCGTCCTGTCTCCTGATAATAGCCTTCCAGACTCTTCGGTATGTCGTAGTGGATGACGAAGCGCACATCGGGCTTGTCGATGCCCATGCCAAAGGCGATGGTGGCCACGATGACGTCAATCTTCTCCATCAGGAAGTCATCCTGCGTCTGCGTGCGTGTTGCAGTGTCGAGGCCGGCATGATAGCACTGTGCCTTGATGTCGTTGGCACGCAGCACTTCGGCCAAATCTTCCACCTTCTTACGCGAAAGACAATAGATGATGCCGCTCTTGCCGGGATGCTGCTTGATGAAGCGCACGATGTCCTTGTCGATGTCCTTCGTCTTCGGACGCACCTCGTAGTAGAGGTTGGGACGGTTGAACGACGACTTAAACTCCTTGGCGTCGATGATGCCGAGGCTCTTCTTGATGTCGGTACGCACCTTGTCGGTGGCCGTCGCCGTGAGGGCGATGACGGGAGCCTGACCTATCTCGTTGATAATGGGACGGATGCGACGGTACTCAGGGCGGAAGTCATGGCCCCACTCCGAGATGCAGTGGGCCTCGTCAATGGCATAGAATGAAATCTTCACCGACTGCAGGAACTCCACGTTGTCTTCCTTTGTCAGCGACTCCGGCGCCACGTAAAGCAGTTTCGTACGCCCTTCGCGCACATCTTCTTTCACCTGATCGATGGCCGTCTTGTTCAGCGAAGAGTTCAGGAAATGGGCCGTTCCCTCATGCTCGCTGAGGTTGGCGATGAAGTCCACCTGGTTCTTCATCAGCGCGATGAGCGGCGAGATGACGATAGCCACGCCGTCCATCAGCAGCGACGGCAACTGATAGCACAGCGACTTGCCGCCGCCTGTAGGCATCAGCACGAAAGTGTCGTTGCCCTCAAGGACATTGCGGATAATCGCCTCCTGGTCTCCCTTGAAGGTGTCGAAGCCAAAGTATCTCTTCAGCGCTTCGTTTAGATTAGTTTTCTCAGTCATAGGCTCCTTTCAATCGTCAATATTCAACGTTCAATGTACAATGTTCAATCACTCCAGATGCGACTTTCCAAGTTGCTCTGTCACATATTCTTTAGTCACTTCAAAGCTGTCCACATGGCGCGACGGCTGGTCGAACATAGCGTCCATCATCACGCTTTCCACGATGGAGCGCAGTCCGCGGGCGCCAAGCTTGTATTCCACAGCCTTGTCGACGATGGTCTCCATTGCCTCATCGGTGAAGGTGAGCTCGATGCCGTCCATGCGGAACAGCTTCTGATACTGCTTGATGATGCTGTTCTTCGGCTCCACGAGTATGCGGCGGAGGGCTGGACGGTCAAGCGGGTTCAGGTAGGTGAGGATGGGCAGGCGGCCGATGATTTCGGGTATGAGGCCGAAGCTCTTCAGGTCTTGCGGCTGCACATATTTCATCAGGTCGTCCTTGTCGATGTGGCGCATGTTCTGTACCGAGTTGTAGCCCACGGTGTGGGTGTTCAGGCGCTGAGCAATCTTACGCTCAATGCCGTCGAAGGCACCGCCACAGATGAACAGGATGTTGCGGGTGTCAACAGCAATATACTCCTGGTCGGGATGCTTGCGCCCGCCCTTCGGCGGCACGTTGACGGAGGTGCCCTCGAGCAGCTTCAGCAGACCCTGCTGCACACCCTCGCCGCTCACGTCACGCGTGATGCTGGGGTTGTCCTGCTTGCGGGCTATCTTGTCTATCTCGTCGATGAACACGATACCGCGCTCCGTAGGCCCCACCTTGTAGTCAGCCACCTGAAGCAGACGCGAGAGGATGCTCTCCACATCCTCGCCCACATAGCCGGCCTCGGTGAAGACGGTGGCGTCGACAATGGTGAAGGGCACGTCGAGCAGCTTTGCAATGGTGCGCGCCATCAGCGTCTTGCCGGTGCCGGTGGGTCCCACCATGATGATGTTCGACTTCTCTATCTCCACGCCGTCCTTCTCGTCCACAGGCTGCGACAGGCGTTTATAGTGGTTGTACACGGCTACGCTCAGATAGCGCTTGGCCTCCTCCTGACCGATAATATACTGGTCCAGATAGTCCTTAATCTCCTTAGGCTTGGGAATACGCTGCATACTGGGAGGCGTCGGCTCTTCCTTCTTTGCGGCCTCCATGCCCGCCTCCTTCACTATCTGATAGGCCTGCTTGGCACATTCTTCGCAGATGAAGCCGTTGACACCTGATATCAGCAGCCTTGCCTCACGCTCGCTGCGCCCGCAAAAACTACATGCCTTCTTCATTTCTTCGCCAGCACCTGGTCAATCATGCCATACTCCTTTGCCTCCTCGGCCGTCATCCAGTAGTTGCGGTCGCTGTCGGCCCACACCTTGTCGAAGTCAGTGTGCGAATGGTCGGCGATGATGGTGTAGAGTTCCTTCTTGATTTTCTGAATCTCACGAGCCTCAATCTCAATGTCAGAGGCCTGGCCCTGCACACCGCCCAACGGCTGGTGAATCATTACGCGGCTGTGGGGCAGCGCCGAGCGCTTGCCTTCCTTGCCTGCCACGAGCAGCACGGCGGCCATCGAGGCAGCCATGCCTGTGCAAATGGTGGCCACGTCGCTCTGGATAAACTGCATGGTGTCGTAGATGCCCAGCCCTGCATAGACGCTTCCGCCAGGAGAGTTGATGTAGACATTGATGTCCTTGCCCGGATCAACACTGTCGAGATAGAGCAGCTGGGCCTGCAGCACATTGGCCGTATAGTCGTTCACCTCAGTGCCGAGAAAGATGATGCGGTCCATCATCAGTCGGCTGAACACGTCGAGCTGCGTCACGTTCAGCTGGCGTTCCTCCAGGATGTAGGGGTTCATGTACTGCGCCTGTGCGCTCATCACGTCGTCAAGCACCTGTCCGTTCATTCTCAGGTGCCCTGTAGCATATTTTCTAAAGTCGTTCATAGTGCGTTTTTCGTCATTTTTCTGACTTGGAGATACAAAGTTAATAAAAAAAATGCAACTGCAAAAATTTTATTAAGATTTTTTGTGAAGAAAATTCAGTTTCTTTACGTATCTTTGTTTGCCGTTGCGACGAAATGTGCCAAACATGAGAAAACATCTCCGTGTTGTTGTACAGGTATCGTTTCCTTTCTATTGCAATATAAGTATCACCTATTAAAGATTCATATTTTGATTTTATCGAACTATCATTTGGATTCTGCTTAAATTCCTTCTTGACACTAAGTACAGCCTCATTGTTACACGATTGATATGTAAAAGATTTCATAATAACATTTTTTATTATAAATAGTTAGATTACAAGAAAAATAATGTTTAACTTTGCGCAAAATATATGTTGATATGGAAATAAAGATAATTAATTTACCGTTTATTGTTGATACAAATACTGTCCTCATTGCAAAAGCTTCTGCGGATAATATGCCAAGAGTAGAAGAGTTTGTAACTAACTATGCAATCGAATATAGAGGTTGTTTAAATGACAACTTATACATTTGTTATCAACAATGTGAAGGAGGTATGCAAATACTTGGAATATTTAGTTTTAGGAATAATATACCACCGTTTAAAAAAGTTGAAGATAGCATAAATTGTAACGAATTAAGTTTTTTAATCTCTGATTTGCGTATTATGACTCTTGAATGTTTAGAGCACATTTTTTCTATAATTTTACCTATGCTTGTGAATAGAGATAATAATAACGATGAAGGTATATGGCTTAACTATCAAGGCTCATTAAGTGCAAAAAGAATCGATAAACTATTCAAAACTTGCAAAGAATACTATTTTCAAAATGAATCAAAATATTTTGGTTCAAAGATTGTAGAGATTAATCAACAAATAGAAGAGAAAACTCGAAGAATTAACTCGTTATTAAACAAATAAATTACCCTGTATAATTCATAGAGGTATTCTCATCGCTGAGTTGTAGCTGTTTATCTTATGGCATTAGCCTCACGCGACAGGATTGTGCCGGATTACGATGTGTT